>JBBRTJ010000093.1:0-14259 GCA_038244535.1 Acidimicrobiales bacterium
CGGCGACCTCAGTGGCGTCGAGGTGGACGGCGTGAGCCAGCAACAGGTGCGGCCCCAGGACCCCGAGCCGGGCGAGGTGCACGACTGGTCGATGACCGGTGCGGGCCAGGTACGAGCGGGGGTCGCTGTCGGTCGGCGACAGGTGGTAGGTCATGTGCGCGTCGCGGCTGCGGGCCAGCTCGGTGGCCCGGACCACGAGCTCGTCGGACATGAGGTCGTGCCCGACGAGGGTCACCCAGCCCTGCACCAGCCCGTCGGCCCCGGGCGGGAAGCGATCGAGCAGGTCGGCGGCGCGGGCCACCACCTCGCTCGCCGGCGCCGCGAAAGGCCCCTGCTCGACGTCCCACCCCCAGCGGCCGATGGTGGTGCGGATCCCCACAGTGGTTGCAGCTGCAACCACTTGCTCGGGGTGGGCCACGGTGCCGGCCTCGACCACGCAGGTCACACCGTTGCGCACCGCCTCGAGGCAGGCCAGCGTGGCCGAGAGGTGATCGTCGGCCGGGGTGTGGGCTCCGTGCAGCGGCACCGCCCACTCGAAGATCGAGGCACCGGGCGCTAGGTCGTCGGGGATGCTGGCCCGTGCCAGCCGGTCGCCGGTGAGGTGCTGGTGGGCATCGATCATCCCGGGCATGAGCCAGCCCCCGCCCGCGTCCAGCACGGTGGCTTCGGGGTGAGCGGCGCGCACCTCGGGCTCCGATCCCACCGCAACGATGCGCCCCGCGCCGATCGCCACCGCTGCCCCCGTCAGGACCCGGCGTTTGGGGTCCATCGTGACCAGCCGGCCGATGCCGGCGACGAGCAGCTCGGCAGCCACCTCTCAGGCCTGGCCGGTCTGGCGCAGGTAGGTCAGGGCGTCCCAGACGTCGAGCCGCTCGGCGATCAACCCGTCCTCGATCCGAAGGAGCATCACGCCGCGGATGATCACCCGGCGGGGCGCGTCGCCCACCTTGGAGTCGGCGTGCAACGTGTACGGCGCCGCCACGCGGTCGCCATCGACGATCGGTTCGGCGGCCTCGTAGCGCAGGTTGGGCATCGAGGCCAGGAAGCCCGGAAGCCGCCGTCGGTACTCGTCGCGCCCGACGCATCCGCTGCCGAGGGCACTGGCGTGGTCGTTGACGAAGTCCTCGGTCACGTGGGCCGCGATGTGGTCGGGGTCGCCGGCGGCGAAGGCTGCGAGGTAGCTGCGGGTGAGCGTCACCAGCTCGTCGCGGGTCATCGGCATGCCTCCAGCGTCACCCCAGCCCGGCCGGCGGGGAAGGCACGTGACCGTAGCGTCGTCTCGCGCCGCAGCCCTTCGGCCCTCAGGTTCGCCGGCGGCGAGCGGCGAGGCCACTGCTCGTGTACACGACGAGTCCGATCAGCAGCGGCAGCCAAAACGACACCAGGCGGTAGGCCGCGGTGGCGAGGAACGCGTCACCGCGGTCGACCCCGCCGAGCACGAGCATCCCCGACAGCCCCGCCTCGACGAACCCGATCCCGCCAGGCGTGAGCGGGATCATGCCGGCCACCTCAGAGGCGGCGAACGACAACAGCACGAGGCTCGGATCAGCGTTGGCGCCGACTGCGGCGAGCACGCACAGCAACGTCAGGTACTCGCCGGTGGGCTTGCCCGCCGTCGCCAAGGCTGCGGTCACCTTGTGCTCGGCCACGGCGACGCGCACCCGGTCACGTTCGGCCAAGAGACGAACGGTCAGTGCGCCATCGACGCGCTCCTCGTGGGGGTGCAGCCGGTGCTGGAGCGCCTCGGTGAACCTCCCCACGGCCCTCAGCGGGCGATCGCTGCGCAGCACGCCGATCATGGCCAGCGCCATCAGCACCGACATCGCCGCCCCGGCCCAGAGGGCGCCCGAGAACCGGCTCGGGTCGGCTGTCTCACTGAGCAGGGCGAGCGGGAGCGCGACGAGGGGCAGCAGGAACACGCTGCCGGTGAGGAGGAACGACGAGGCCGCGAGTGACGAGCGGGCTCGGTCGCGATCGATGCCGGCACGGCCGAGGAGGTTGAGCTGCACGGCCGCCCCAGCCGCGGCACCGGCCGGCACCACGAGGCTCACCGCATTCGACGAGAGCTGGGTCCTGATCACGGTGCCCCAGGCGATGTGGCCGAGCACCAGCCGCCAGACCGTCCACACCGACACGAAGGCCACGGCCTGCGCGCCGAGCGAGCCCATCATCCACGAGGGGTCGAGGTCGCGAAGCTGGTGGAACGACTCGAGCACCCCGCTCAGCGCCGGCCACAGCAGGTACACCGATGCTCCGCTCACGGCGAGCACGACCCCTCGCCACGCCAGCCGCTGGCGCGGCATGCGGTCGGACACCGGTCCGGCGGCTTCGGGAGGCGTCACGACGGCGGTGCAGCCTCGATCCGTCGTACGCCGCGAAGGCCAGACCAGGCCAGGTCTGCGACCTGAGCGGCGAGCAGCGCGGGATCGAAGTCGCCGCCGTCGGCCACCTGGCGGCGACTGACGCCCTCGGCCAGGCCGACGAGCGCGAACGCCAGCGATCGCTGCTGGCTGGGGTCGACGTCGGCCTGGATCATGGGGGCGATGGCGCTGGCGATCGTCGACTCGACGCGCAGCACCGCAGCGGCGAACTCTTCGTCGCGACGGGCCCCGCCGCCGAACAGCAGCAGGAAGGCATCGTGGTCGTCGGCCACCCAGCGGAAGTAGGCGCCGAAGCCCCTCTCGACCTGAAGGCGAGGTGTGCCTGCCTCGGCGGTGGCCAGGGCGATGGCGGCGAGCAAGCGGTCACCGACCTCGCTCAGCAGCTCGAGGTAGAGCTGTCGCTTCGACGCGAAGTGCTGGTAGAGCACCGGCTTGGTGATGCCTGCGGCATCGGCCACGTCGTTCATCGAGGCCATGTGGAAACCCTGCTTGGCGAACACGTCGAGCGCGGCGGCGAGGAGCTGCGTGCGTCGCTCTTGGGCAGGGAGGCGGATCGACATGGTTACTGGACAGTAACCGAACGTCCCTCAGCGGCTCGCGGTAGGTCGGCCGTGCTCGCGATCGTCGCGGTCGGCCGCCTTGACCGCGTAGCCGAGCACGATGGCCGGCGCCAGCAGGATCGAGCCGACCACCATCGCCGCCACCACGATCGCCACCAGGGCACCGGTGAAGCCGACGACGAAGCCGATGACGAACACGGCCACGGCCACCGCGAACAGGCAGTACCCGATGCGGTTGGCCAACAGGGCCCAGTGGCGCACCTGCTCGCGACGCACCAGCACGGGATCGACGGGCTTGCTCATGGCAGCCACCCCGCCTCGGTCAGCAGCGCGGCCAGCTTGGTGCGCTGGGCGTCGAGGGTGAGGTGCTGCTGGGCGAGTCGGTGGTTCACCTCGAGATCCTCCCAAGGCGGGCGGTCGAGCGCACGACGCAGCGCCTCGGGATCGTCGGGTTCGAGCCACCGGAAACCGAGGGCGCGCAGCTCGGCGGCTACCGGGTAGTGGCCGACGACGACCGGCTTGCGGTGGATGGCGGCCTCGATCGGGGGCAGGCCGAACCCCTCCCAGCTGCTCGGGTACAGCACCGCGTCGCAGGCGGCGTAGGCGTCGGCCAAGCGGTCGGCGGGCAGGGGATCGCGAAGCACCCGCACGCCCGCCGTCCGAGCGCCGGCCAGGACGGTCTCGAGGGTGGGCCCGTAGCCCTCCTCGGCCGGCCCAGGGAGCCAGTAGGCGGCGCCGACCGCGTCGGCGAGGGCCACCGCGGTGGGCACCTCCTTGCGGGCGATGGCTCGCACTGGGTGGAGCAGCAACCGCTCGCGCTCGCCGATGCCCAGCTCGGTCCGCAGAGCGGCGCGATCACCGGCGGCAGCGGTCGTCTCGAAGCCGTTGTAGATGCAACAACTGGCGATGCCTCGCTCGGCCATCTCGCCGACGGTCAGCTCGTTGATGCAGACGTGGCGCCAGGCCGGGTCGTCGGGTGGCAGCTCGGTGATCGTCGAGAAGCGATTGCGCTGCCACGCGGGATCGTGGTGGTGCAAGAGCGAGGCCCGGCCCCGCAGGACGGCGGTTAGGGCACGAGCGGCCGGCACGTTGAGCGGGATGGTCAGGAGGTTCTCGACCACGACCAGCTCGGCCCCAGCGAGCGCCGCCTCGAGCTCGGCCAGCGTCGGTGGTTCGGTGGCTTCGATCGCGAGGCCCGGCACGACGACGTCGACGGCACCCTCGGGACCGTCGCCGGCGATGGTCCGCACGGTGAACCCGAGGTCGCGAAACGTGCGCATCCACGAGGCGGCCACCACCGAGACGCCGTCTGGGCGCCCGAAGCGGAACGATACGAACGCGACGAGCGGAGCAGTGGACGGGGCGGTGGACATCGCCGTGGCACGCTACGGCGTGGACCTGCGGACGGCGGCGCGCTCGGTGCTCGACACGTTGTGGCAGCCCGCTGGGTACACGGCGCCCAACACCGCCGTCTACCCGTTCCAGTGGCTCTGGGACTCGTGCTTCCACGCGGTGTGCTGGGCCGAGCTCGGTCGCCCCGATCGAGCACTGGCCGAGCTGCACTCCGTCTTCCGATGGCAGAGCCCGGGTGGCTTCGTGCCTCACATCGGGTACCAGGCCGATCCGAACGCCCATGGCTCCTTCTGGGGTCGCACCGGTGCCTCGACGATCACCCAACCCCCGATGTACGGCCACGCGCTCGTCGAGCTCGAGCGGCGCAACATCGCCGTGCCTGAGGAGCTGTGGGTCAAGGCCCGCCTCGGAGTCGAGTGGTTGCTGTTGCAACGAGCGCGTGACGCTGGCGCGATCGTGATCTGCCACCCCTGGGAGAGCGGCTGCGACGACAGCCCGCAGTGGGATGCCTGGTGCCGAGGCGGGTGGAGCCGGGAGCGGTGGCGCGCGGTGAAGGGCGAGCTGGTGGCGTCGCTCGTGCTCGACGGCGACGGCAACGCCGTGGCCAACCCTCGCTTCGAGGTCGAGAGCCCGTGCTTCAGCGCGCTGCTGGCCTGGAACGCCGAGTTGCTGGGGGTGCCGTGGCACGAACGCATGAGGGTGCCCGTACCTGCCCGGCCCCGGACGGTCGACGACCTCCTGCCCGCGCTGGTGCTCGATCGAGCGGATCTGCTCGACCTGGCCGTCGACCCCCTGGTCTTCGGTGCCGAGTTTGGCCCGGCGGGCGTTCGCCGCGACGATCCGGCGTTCGATCCCGACACCTACTGGCGCGGTCCGGCGTGGCCGCAGCTCAGCTACCTGGTCTGGCTGGCCGCCCGCAGGCACGGTCGCTCAGCTGTCACGGCTTCGGTCGGGGCCAGCCTCCTCGCCGGTGTCGAGCGGTCCGGCTTCGCCGAGCACTGGCACCCCGACACGGGCACCGCCCAGGGGGCGGTCCCGCAAGGCTGGTCGGCGCTGGCCGCCGTCGTACAGTCCGCGGGGTGACCTTCGAGGCTCTGCTGTACGAGGTGGTCGATCACGTCGCCACCATCACCATCAACCGGCCTGAGCGCCGCAACGCATTGGGCTGGGGGGTGATGAGCGAGATGCGCCGGGCCATCGCCGCCGCCAAGGCCGATGCCGACGTGCGCGTGGTCGTGTTCACCGGTGCGGGCGACAGGGCCTTCTCGGCGGGCGCCGACCTGAGCGGCATGGCCGCCGGTGCCAGTCCAGCCGACCTGCACGACGCTCGGGGCGAGATGGCCCGAATGTTCCGCGACGTGTGGGAGCTGGGCAAGCCCACGATCGCTCGGGTGCGGGGCTTCGCCCTGGCCGGCGGTTTCGGCGTCGCCCTCATGTGCGACATCGTGATCGCCGCCGACGACGCCCAGTTCGGCACCCCCGAGATCGACGTCGGCCTCTGGCCCATGATGATCACGGTGCCGATGCTGCGCTCGATGGCCCCGAAGAAGGCGCTCGAGCTGATGATGACCGGACGCCGCGTGAGCGCGGCGGAGGGCGAGCGCATCGGGTTCGTCAACCAGGTGGTGCCGGTGGCCGAGCTGGACGGGGCGGTGGCGGCGATGGCCGCGACGCTGGCCGCCAAGTCGCCGTCGGTGATGAAGCTCGGCCGCAACGCCTTCTACGGCGTCCTCGACCAGTCAGCCGACGAAGCGTTGCGGTTCCTGCACGCCGGCCTCACCGTCACCACGCTCACCGAGGACTCCGCCGAGGGCATCCGGGCCTTCGCCGAGAAGCGTGCCCCGCAGTGGACCGGCCGATGACCGAGACGCCGAACCTCCACAACTGGGACCCGCTCCTGTCCGACCTCAAGACCCGCAAGGACCGCGCCCTCGGCATGGGTGGCGCGGCACTGGTCGAGCGTCAGCGCTCGTTGGGCAAGCTGCCGGTGCGCGAGCGGCTCGAGCTGCTGGTCGACCCCGGCACGTTCGTCGAGTACGGCCTCCTGGCCGACTCGATGGACCCTGCCCTCGAGCGGGACAGGGGCTACCTCGCCGCCGACGGCATGGTCGCCGGTGTCGGTCGCATCGACGGTCGCCGGGTTGCCATCTGCGCCTATGACTTCACGGTCATGGCGGGCTCGATGGGCGAGGTCAACGAGCACAAGACCTCGCGGATGCGCGAGCTGGCCCTGCGCCAGCGCATCCCGATCATCTGGCTGCTCGACTCGGCGGGCGCTCGCATCCAGGCCAGCAGCGGCAGCACGTTCGCGGCCGCCGGCCACCTCTTTCGCGAGCAGGTGGTCATGAGCGGTGTCGTGCCGCAGGTGGCGGCCATGCTCGGCCACTGCGCGGCGGGCACCGCCTACATCCCGGCATTGGCCGACTTCATCCCGATGGTCAAGGGCACTTCGTCGATGGCCCTAGCCGGCCGTCATCTCGTCAAGGCCGCCACGGGTGAGGACGTCAGCGAGGAGGACATGGGTGGCTCCGGCGTCCACACCAAGGTCAGCGGCGTCGCCGACCTCGAAGTGGGCAGCGACGCCGAGTGCCTGGCCGTGGTGCGCGACTACCTGTCGTTCTTCCCGGCTCACAACCAAGAGGCGCCGCCGTACCGGGCCACCAGCGACCCGGTCGAACGGCGCTGCGAGGAGCTCTACGACATCGTGCCGACCGCGCCACGGCGGGCCTACGACGTGCGCAAGGTCATCCACTCGGTGGTCGACGACGGGCACTTCTTCGAGATGAAGGGGGCGTGGGCCCGCAACATCGTCACCGGGCTGGCGCGCGTCGGAGGCCGCTCGGTCGGGATCGTGGCCAACCAGCCGATGGTCCTCGGTGGCGCGCTCGACGTGAACGCGGCCGACAAGGCGGCGCGCTTCGTCTGGCTGTGCGACGCCTTCAGCATCCCGCTCGTGTTCCTCCACGACGTGCCCGGTTTCATCGTGGGCTCGGCGGTCGAGAAGCAGGGCATCATCCGCCACGGCGCCAAGATGCTGTTCGCGGTCAGCGAGGCCACGGTCCCCAAGATCAGCATCGTCATGCGCAAGAGCTACGGGGCCGGCTACTTCGTGATGAACGGCACTGCGTACGAGGCCGACTACATCGCCATCTGGCCCACCGCCGAGATCGCCGTGATGGGTCCCGACGGCATGGTCAACATCATCATGCGCAAGCAGCTCGATGCCTTCCCCGAGGGCAAGGAGCGCGACGGCGCCCGCATCGCGATGGCCGATGAGCTGCGCAAGAACATCGATCCCTACATCGCCGCCGGCCACGCTCAGGTCGACGACGTCATCGACCCGGCCGAGACCCGCCACGCCATCTGGAAGGGCCTCGAGGTCAGCTCGACCAAGCGCGTCGACCGCCCCTGGCGCAAGCACGGCGTCCTGCCCGTGTAGCCCGGGATCGCCCTGCCGGCACCAAGGGCGCCCCCAACTGGCACTGCGCAGACGAGCACGAGCCACCAAAGGCGACCTTCTGCGCATCGGGCGGGCAAGCTAGGGCGTCGTCGAGCGAAATCAGACGCGAGGAGCAACGATGACCGAGGTGCGGGCCGAGATCACGGCCAACGTGTGGCAGGTGCGGACCGAGGTCGGCGCAAGCGTCGCCGAAGGCGACGAGCTGGTGATCCTCGAGAGCATGAAGATGGAGATCCCCGTGATCGCGCCGTCCGACGGCGTCGTGACCGAGGTCCGCGTGATGCCCGACGACAAGGTGCAAGAGGGCGACATCGTGGTCATCCTCGAACCCTGACCACACCGCTCGTTCGCCGCCGTCAGATGCCAGGGGGGAGCAGGCGGCTGACGTTCTCGAAGAAGAAGTAGAGGACGACCAGGAACGGGACCGTGGCCGCGACGTACACGCCGAGGCGGGGCCAGAGCCGACGTCGGCGGGCGAGCACCCAGGCGCCGATCGCCACCCCGGCGCACCCCAGGCCCCACACGATCGTGGGCAGCCAGGCCGAGCTGTCGGCGAACCATCCGTCGCTCAGTGGGTCGTCACCCGGGCCGGGGCCGCCGATGGCCGGGATGGTGGTGGCCGGGCTGGTGGTGCCGACGGCGGAGGTGCTTGGACCGGAGCCCGCCACCGTCGTCGTCGGAGCGGGCCGAGTGGTGGGCGTCGTGATGGCGGGTGCCCCCCCGGTCGGGTCGAGCGTGGCTTTGATCACGATGCGCTGAGCGGCGCTGTACTTCGGGTGGCACGACGTCAGCGTGAGCGTGGCGTCGAGCGTCGAGGCGATCACGGAGTAGTCGCTCGGCGAGACGATCAGCTGCTGGGTGACGACGTAGCGGAACCGGGTGCCGGTTGCGTTCGTGAGGTCGATGGGATCGCCGACGGCCAGTTCGTTGATCCGGTTGAACGGCGCGCCGTAGGTCGTGCGGTGGCCGGCGATGGCGACGTTGCCGACGCTGCCGGGCAGGGGGGTGTCGGGGTAGTGGCCGGGACCCTGCTTGAGGTCCTCGCGCCCGACCCCCTGGACAACGATCTTGTCGACCCCGATCTTGGGGATCTGGATCCGGGCGATCCCCTTACCCGTCGGGACGGTCGTGCTTGGCGCCTCGGTGGTGGTGACTGCGGTGCCGGGGACCGTCGAGACGGTTGGGTCCTCGGTGGTCGAGGGCTCAGGCGTGGTGGTGGTGACGACGGCCGGTGGGCTGGTGAACGCCGACGACAGCTCGTCTTGCGACCGGGCTTCTTGCAGGTTGGTGCCCCAGAGCTGGTACACGACGAACAGCAGGAGCAGCACGCCGGTAGCGACGGCCGTGCGGCCGATGCCGCCGGCCCACCAGCGCCAGTCGTGACTGCGCCGGCTCGGCCGCTCAGGCTCCTCGCCCACCTCACTCGGCCCCAGCAGGTTCACGGCGGATGACGGTACTGCCCGATCTCGCTCGTCGGAGGGGCGGCCCGTGACGATGAGCACGACGGCCCGTTGCCGCTGCCGGACACCCAGGCAGTACCGTGCTCCTGCCCCCATGGACCAGGTCGTGCACCTCCACCAGGCCGTCGCCTTGCTCGGTCGGTTCCCAGCGCTCACAGGCGCCGACCTTGACGTCGCTCGGGGCGAGATCGTTCTTGTCCGGGGTCCGAACGGCGCCGGCAAGACCACGCTCCTGCGCCTGTGTGCCGGGCTGCTGTCCGTGGCGGCCGGTGATGCGGTGGTCCTGGGTCACGACCTGCGCCGCGACCGCCACGCGGTGCGGGCCAAGGTCGGCCTGCTCGGCCACGCCAACGGCCTCTACGACGACCTGACCGTGGCCGAGAACGTCCGCTTCTGGGGGCGCACCGCCAAGGCCACCGCGGCTGAGGTCGATGCCGCAATGGCCCTGCTCGGCCTCGACGGCCGCTTGGCCGACCTGCCCGTGGCCCGCCTCTCGGCCGGCCAGCGGCGGCGCACGGCGCTGGCAGTGCTGGTGGCTCGCCGCGCCGAGCTGTGGCTGCTCGACGAGCCTCACGCCGGCCTCGACGCCGCCGGCCGGGGTCTGATCGACGGCGTGATCCGCCAGGCGGCGGCCGCCGGGGTCACGATCCTGGTCGCCTCCCACGAGCTCGACGGTGACGATCCCCTCGGCCACCGCACCATCACCGTCGTCGGCGGCCGCGTCATGGCCCACGGGGCCGGTGGGAACGACGTGGCCCCCGACCTCGACGCACTCGACGCGGTCGACGAGCCAGTCACCGTCGAGCCCGTCACCACCGAGCCCGTCACCATCCAACCCATGGTGGCCCTGCCGTGCTGAGAGCGGCCCGGCTGGTGGCGAGCAAGGACCTGCGCATCGAGGCCCGCTCGCGGGTGGCCACCAACCAGGTGCTCCCGTTCGCGTTCCTGGTGCTGGTGCTGTTCGCGTTCGCCCTCGACCCCGACCGCGGCGTGCTGCGCAAGGCGGCGCCGGGCCTCTTTTGGATCACGGTCCTGTTCACGCTCGTCCTTGGCGTGCAGCGCAGCGTCTCGATCGAGACCGAGGACGGGGCCAGCGACGCCCTGCGCCTCTCAGGGCTCGAGCCGGCCGGGGTGTTCCTCGGCAAGGCCGGAGCGCTGGCGGTGCAGCTCGCCGTGCTCGAGCTCGTCCTGGGGGTTGGCGTCGCCGTGCTGTACGACGCGGGCACGCCGGGTGCCGGCGTGCTGCTGGCCCTCGCCGCGGGCGTAGCCGCGACCATCGGCCTGGCCGCCGCCGGTACCCTCTATGGCGCCCTGTCCGCTGGGCAACGGGTGCGTGAGACGTTGCTGCCGTTGCTCCTCCTCCCCGTGGTGGCCCCGGTGCTGATCGGTGCTACAAGAAGCTTCGAAGCTGCGCTCGGCACGAGCGGCGCATCCACGGCCGATGGTTGGCCTTGGGTCGGTCTGCTCACCGTGTTCGGTCTGGCCTACAGCGCGATGGGCCTTCTGGCCTTCGGCCCCCTCTTGGAGGACGCATGAGCACCACCCCCACGGTCACGAGCACGGGCACCAGGGCCTCTCGCATCATGGGCATCGCTGCGCTGGTCGGCATCGGGTGGCTCCTGATGTTCGGGCTCGTCCTGTCGCCCGAGGACGTCAACCAGGGCAACTACGCCAGGCTGCTGTACATCCACGTGCCCTCGGCCTGGCTGGCCTACCTGTCGTTCTTCGTCACGGCGATGGCCAGCGCGCTCTACCTCTGGAAGCGGACCCGCTCGGCCGCATGGGACCGCGTCGCAGGCGCCAGCGCCGAGATCGGCGTCGTGTTCACCGGCTTGGCCCTGATCACGGGCATGGTGTGGGGCAAGGCCGTGTGGGGCGTCTACTGGACGTGGGACGCCAGGCTCACGTCCACCGCACTGCTGTTCGTCCTGTTCCTCGGCTACCTCGCCATCCGCCAGCTCGACGCGCCCCCCGACGTCACGGCCAAGCGGGCCGCGATCGCGGGGCTCATCGCCTTCGTCGACGTGCCGATCGTGCACCAGAGCGTGCAGTGGTGGCGGACCCTGCACCAGGAGGCTAGCGTGCTGCGCCAGGACCTCAAGGTCGAGATGGACGGGCTCATGCTGTTCAGCCTCTTCGTCGGCGTCGTGGCGTTCTCGCTCGTCTACGTGTGGCTGATGCTCCACCGCACCCGCGTCGGCGCCATGGAGCAGGCGCTCGACGACAAGGGCCTCGAGCTGGCCATCGCCGAACGCCATGCCGAAGCCGGTCTGACGCCTGCCGATCCGGTCGCCGCCGGTGCCGTCGTCGATGGGGGGCACTGAGCCATGACCTCAGTGCTGATCGGCTACGCCCTCGTGTTCGGCGTGATGGCCGCCTACGCAGTTCGCGTGCTGTCGCGCGGCCGCTCGCTCGCCCGCCGCCTGCCCGACGAGGACAAGCCATGGATCTGAGTCCTCGTTCCACCACGGTCGAGGCGGTCCCGCCTGCGGCCGGCCGGCCCCGCAGCCGGAACCGCAACCGCACGGTCGTCGTTCTGCTGGCAGTGCTGCTGTTCGCCGGTGGGTTCATCTTGTTCCAGGGGCTGTCCAGCGCCAAGGTGTACTTCTGCAACGCCGACGAGGTCGGCAGGCGCTCCGACTGCGGTGGCGTCCAGCGGTTCCGCCTGCAGGGCACGGTCGAGACGGGCAGCGTCAAGCAGCAGGCCGACGGGGTCGACTTCACGGTGTTCTTCAACGGCACGTCCGTCCCGGTGCACCACGTCGGCGACCCCGGGGGCATCTTCAAAGAGGGCATCCCGGTCGTGGTCGAGGGCCGTCTCGTGAGCGGCACGTTCCAGAGCGACCTGTTGATGGTGAAGCACTCCGAGCAGTACATCGAGAAGAACCCGAACCGGGTCCCCGCCGGGGCGCCGTAGGTGAACGCCGCCCTCGGTGTCGCCGGGCTGTCGCTCGGTCTCGGCGCCTGCATCCTGGCCGTCATCACGCTCGTGGTCGCGCTGCTGCGCGGGCAACGCCACGTGCTGCGCCTCAGCGGGCTCTACGCCGCCGTCGTGGCGTTCTCGGCGGTGCTCGCCTTCGGGGCCATGGAGCGAGCGCTCATCACGCGCGACTTCTCGCTGGCCTACGTCGTGCAGGTGGGCAGCACCAAGACGCCGCCGCTGTTCAACGTGGCTGCCCTGTGGTCGTCGCTCGAAGGCTCGATCCTGCTGTGGGCGCTCGTGATGAGCGGCTACCTGGCGCTCGTCGCGTTCCACTTCCGGGCCCGACTCACCGACCCGCTCGTGGGCTGGGCGATGGCGGTGCTGTTCTTCATCACCGGCTTCTTCTTCCTGTTGATGATCGGGCCGGCGAACCCGTTCAAGCTGGTGTCGGGCAACATCCCACTCGACGGCAACGGGCCCAACCCGCTGCTGCAGAACCACATCCTCATGGCGTTCCACCCGCCGATCCTCTACCTCGGCTACGTGGGTTTCGCGGTGCCGTTCGCGTTCGCCGTCGCCGCCCTCATGACCGGGCGCGTCGGCGAGGGCTGGCTGCTCGAGACCCGCCGGTGGACGCTGTTCGCCTGGGGCTTCCTGACCGTCGGGATCCTGCTCGGGGCGTGGTGGAGCTACGAGGTGCTCGGCTGGGGCGGTTTCTGGGCGTGGGATCCCGTCGAGAACGCCAGCCTCCTGCCCTGGCTCACCGGCACCGCGTACCTGCACTCGGTCATGGTGCAAGAGCGCCGGGGCATGCTTCGGGTCTGGAACCTGTCGCTCGTGTGCGCCACGTTCGCCCTCACGATCCTTGGCACGTTCCTCACCCGATCGGGCGTGCTCGACAGCGTGCACGCCTTCAGCGAGAGCGACATCGGTCCGTACCTCCTCACGTTCTTCGGCATCGTGGTGTTCGGGTCCATCGCGCTCATCGGCTGGCGGGGCGACCGGCTGCGCTCGCCCGGCAGCATCGACTCGCCGGTGTCGCGCGAAGGCGCGTTCTTGGCCAACAACGTGCTCTTCGGCGCGTTCGCCTTCGTCGTGCTGCTCGGCACCGTGTTCCCCCTCCTGGTCGAGGGGTGGAACGGCGATCGGATCTCGGTCGGTCGGCCCTTCTTTGATCGCATGACCATGCCGCTCGGCCTCGCTGTGCTCACCCTCATGGCCATCGCCCCGGTGCTGCCGTGGCGCAAGGCCTCTGGCGAGCTGCTCAGCCAGCGCCTGCTGTGGCCCGCGGTGAGCGGCGTCAGCTCCGTGGTCCTCGCGCTCGCCCTGGGTGCCGACGGGGTCGTCCCCCTGATCGCCTTCGGCCTGGGTGGCTTCGCAGCCGGCTCGGCCGTTCGACAGGTGGTGCTCGCCACCCGCCGGCAGGGTTGGCGGGGCTTGGTCGGCCGCACCAACGGCGGCATGATCGTGCACATCGGCGTGGTCCTCATCGCCGTCGCCTTTGCCACCTCTGCCAGCTACTCCAAGACCGCCGAGTTCAAGCTGGCGCCCGGGCAGACCGCCTCGTTCGGCGGGCACACGTTCACCTACACCGGTACCCGTCAGGTCCAGTACGCCAACCGGGTGTCGTTCCAGGCCGACGTCAAGATCGACGGCGGGCAGGCCTACGCACCGGCGCTCGAACGCTACGCCAGCTTCGGCTCGCCCATCGGCAAGCCCAGCGTCAAGACCGGTCTCAGGGGCGACATCTACCTGACGCTCGAGAAGCTGGCCGACGCCGATGGCGGCACCGTCACCATCAAGGTGCTGCTCATGCCGCTGATCGTGTGGCTGTGGATCGGTGGTGCGGTGATGGCCTTCGGCACGATCCTGGCCGCCTTCCCGGGTCGCCGTCGTCGCCGCCCGACCGATGCCGTCTCGGCGCCGGTCCCCGACGCGGACGTTGCGCCAGCGGCCGAGCTGCCTGTCGTGGCCGTGGCCGACCACGAGTCGCTGCCCCCCCACGAGGCCGCGCCCGAGCGGATCGAGGTGGGTGCCGGTGACTGACCTGGCCGATCCCGGCGCCCCCCAGCTCCCCGAGATCTCCGACCCGCCGCCCGGAGGACTGCCGGTGAGCGAACTC
>JBBRTJ010000094.1:0-14227 GCA_038244535.1 Acidimicrobiales bacterium
CCAAGATTCCCAACGGAATCGGCGGCGTCGAGCATCGCATGGACCTGATCTACCAGGGCGTCGTCACTGGCCAGCTTTCGCTTGCCCGCTGGGTCGAGACGTGTGCGACAACCCCGGCCCGCATGTTCGGCCTGTACCCGCGCAAAGGCGTCATCGCCCCCGGCAGCGACGCCGACATCGTCGTGTACGACCCCGCCGGCACCACCCACCTCGGGGTCGCCACCCACCACATGAACATGGACCACTCGGCCTACGAGGGCATGACGATCGACGGCAAGGTCGACACCGTCATGTCCCGCGGCACGATCATCATCGAGAACGACCACTACGTCGGCACCAAGGGCCACGGGCGCTACCTCAAGCGCGGCCTGTCGACGTACCTGCACTGAGAGCCAAGGAGCAACCATGCGCACCATCCAGCACTGGATCGGCGGCAAGGCCGTCCCCGGCGAGTCCGGTCGCTCCGGCATCGTCTGGAACCCGGCCACCGGCGAGCAGCAGGCCGAGGTCGCGTTCGCGTCCGTGGCCGAGGTCGATGCCGCGGTGGCCACGGCCGTCGAGGCGTTCCCGGCGTGGCGAGCCACGTCGCTGTCTCGGCGCTCCGAGGTGATGTTCCGCCTTCGCGAGCTGGTCGACGCCCACCGCAAGGACCTCGCCGCCCTCGTGAGCGCCGAGCACGGCAAGGTGCTCTCTGACGCCATGGGCGAAGTGGCCCGCGGGCTCGAGAACGTCGAGTTCGCCTGCGGGGTGCCTCACCTGTTGAAGGGCGGCTACAGCGAGCAGGCCAGCGGTGGGGTCGACGTGTACTCGATCCGTCAGCCCCTGGGGGTCGTGGCCGGCATCACGCCCTTCAACTTCCCGGCCATGGTGCCCATGTGGATGTTCGCCACCGCCATCGCCTGTGGCAACACGTTCCTGTTGAAGCCGAGCGAGAAGGACCCGTCGGTGTCGCTGCTCATCGCCGAGCTGCTGCAAGAGGCGGGCTTGCCTGACGGCGTGTTCAACGTGGTCAACGGCGACAAGGTGGCCGTCGATCGCCTCCTCGACCACCCTGATGTCGCGGCCGTGTCCTTCGTCGGCTCGACGCCCATTGCCCGCTACATCTACGAGCGGGGCACGGCGCACGGCAAGCGGGTGCAGGCCCTCGGCGGGGCCAAGAACCACATGGTCGTGCTGCCCGACGCCGACATCGACATGGCCGCCGACGCCGCCGTGAGCGCGGCGTACGGCTCGGCCGGCGAGCGGTGCATGGCCATCAGCGTGGTGGTGGCCGTGGGCGACGTCGGTGATCGGCTGGTGTCGGCGATCGCCGAGCGTCTGCCGTCGCTGCGCATCGGCACCGGGGACGACCCCGACGCCGAGATGGGCCCACTCATCACCCGTGAGCACCGCGACAAGGTGGCGAGCTACCTCGACGTCGCCGTGAACGAAGGTGCCACGGTCGTGGTGGACGGACGCGAGCTGAAGGTGGCCGGCGACGGCTTCTTCCTCGGCGTGTCGCTCGTCGATCATGTGAAGCCGGGGAGCACGCTGCAGCAGGAGGAGATCTTCGGGCCGGTGCTGTCGGTCGTGCGGGTGCCCACCTACGACGACGCGGTGCACCTCGTCAACGACCACCCGTACGGCAACGGCACGGCCATCTTCACCCGTGATGGCGGGGCCGCCCGCCGCTTCCAGTTCGAGTGCCAGGCCGGCATGGTGGGCGTCAACGTGCCGATCCCGGTTCCGGTGGCGTACTACAGCTTCGGCGGTTGGAAGGGCTCGCTGTTCGGCGACACCCACATGTACGGCCCCGACGGCATCCACTTCTACAGCCGCACCAAGGTGGTCACGTCCCGCTGGCCCGACCCCTCCACCTCGACCATCGACCTCGGCTTCCCCCAGGTGCGCTGATGCAGCTCGGCGTGGTGCTGCAGACCAACCCACCGGCGTCCAAGGTCGTCGAGCTGGCGCGCCAGGCCGAGATGGCGGGCTTCAGCCACGTCTGGACGTTCGACAGCCACCTGCTGTGGGAGGAGCCGTTCGTCATCTACAGCCAGATCCTGGCCGTGACCCGCAAGGTGATCGTCGGACCGATGGTCACCAACCCCGCCACTCGGGACTGGACCGTCACGGCGTCGCTGTTCGCCACGCTCAACGAGATGTTCGGCAACCGCACCGTGTGCGGCATCGGCCGGGGCGACTCGGCGGTGCGGGTGACCAATGGCGCACCGACCACGTTGGCCACCCTGCGCGACGCCATCCACGTGATCCGTGAGCTCGCCAACGGCCGTGAGGTCGACTACAAGGGTTCGACGCTGCGGTTCCCGTGGGGCACCGACAGCCGGCTCGAGCTGTGGGTGGCGGCCTATGGGCCGAAGGCCTTGGCGCTCACCGGCGAGGTGGCCGACGGGTTCATCCTGCAGCTCGCCGACCCCGACATCGCAGCCTGGACGATCGCGGCCGTGCGGGCCGCGGCCGAGGCGGCGGGGCGCGATCCGAGCTCGGTGAAGATCTGCGTGGCGGCACCGGCCTACGTCGGCGACGACGTCGCCCACCAGCGCGACCAGTGCCGGTGGTTCGGAGGCATGGTCGGCAACCACGTAGCCGACCTCGTCGAGCGCTATGGCGAGAGCGGGGCGGTGCCGGCCGCGCTGACCGACTACATCAAGGGGCGCCAGGGCTACGACTACAACGACCACGGCCGGGCCGGCAACGAGCACACCACGTTCGTTCCCGACGACGTGATCGACCGGTTCTGCATCCTCGGTCCGATCGAGCACCACGTCGAGCGGCTCGCCCAGCTGCGTGACCTCGGCGTCGACCAGTTCGCGATCTACCTCCAGCACGACGGCAAGGAGGAGACGCTGCGCGCCTACGGCGACCACGTCATCGCTGCGGTGGCCGACCACGTGACGGCCAAGCGCTGAGGTGTCCCTCCTCGCCCGCTTCGTCCGCCGGTTGCTGCTCATCGCGGCCACCCTGCTCGTGCTCGGTGGTCTGTGGACCGGGTACAAGGCGATGGGCCAGGCCACCGGCGACCAGTGGCCGCTGACCAACCGCGACCTGCCGGTGCAGACCGACAACGAGACCATGCCGCCGGCGATCGACATCGTCACTCGGTTCTTCCAGGACGAGGGTTCAGCGTCGTCGACGATGCTGCTCACCACGCTCATCGGCAACTGCTTGTTCACCTTGCGCGAGGCGGCCGTCGGGTTCGCCGCCGGCTTCGTCATCGGCATGGGGCTCGCCATCGTCATGCTGCGGTGGCGCCTGGCCGAGCGGGGCCTGCTGCCGTACGTCATCGCCAGCCAGACCGTGCCGCTCATAGCGCTCGTGCCGGTGATCGTGGCCTGGGGCAGCCAGATCGACCTCGGGTTCATGACCTGGGAGCCGTGGATGTCGGTGGCCCTCGTGGCTACCTACCTCACGTTCTTCCCGGTGGCCGTCAACGGCCTGCGGGGCCTGCAGTCACCCAGCCGTCAGTCGATCGAGCTGATGGAGAGCTACGCGGCGCCGTGGCGCGTGACGCTCGTGAAGCTCCGCTTGCCGTCGTCGCTGCCGTACCTCGTGCCTGCCCTGCGCCTGGCCGCCGCGGCCTCGATCGTGGGAGCGATCGTCGGCGAGATCTCGGCCGGCGTGCGCGGTGGGCTCGGACGGGCCATCCTCGACTCGGCCATCTACTACCTGTCGGACCCGCCCCGGCTGTACGCCTGCGTGCTCACGGCGGCCTTCCTCGGGCTGACCTTCGTGTCCCTCGTCGGGCTCGTCGACACGTTCACGGCCAAGCGGCGCCCGCCCGAGGTGCCGGCGTGACCACGAGCGCCGCCAGGCCCGCGACGCCGGCGCCGACAGCAGCGACAGCCGTCGCGATCGCTGCAGTCGACAAGGTCTTCAACGTGGGCAAACCCAACCAGGTCGAGGCGCTGCTCGGCATCGACCTCTCGATCGCCACCGGAGAGTTCGTGTCGCTGATCGGCCCATCGGGCTGTGGCAAGAGCACGCTCCTGCGCCTCGTGGCCGATCTGACCGACCCGACCGCAGGGTCGGTGGTGGTCAACGGCAAGCCGGCCGCCCAAGCCCGCCGCGACCGCGACTACGGCATGGCGTTCCAGCACGCCGGGCTGTTCGACTGGCGCACGGTCGTGCGCAACGTCGAGCTCCCCCTCGAGCTCGAGGGCTGGTCCAAGGCGCGCCGGCGTGAGCAGGCGATCAAGATGCTCGAGCTGGTCAAGCTGGCCGACTTCGCCGAGCACCGCCCCTTCGAGCTGTCCGGCGGCATGCAGCAGCGAGTCGCCATCGCCCGTGCGCTGTCGTTCGAGCCTTCGTTGCTGCTGATGGACGAACCGTTCGGCGCCCTCGACGAGATGACCCGCGAGCACATGCAGACCGAGCTGTTGCGCATCTGCGCCCAGACGGCCACGACGGTGGTCTTCGTCACCCACTCGATCCCCGAGGCCGTGTACCTGTCGGACCGAGTCGTCGTGATGTCGCCCCGGCCGGGCCGGGTGGCCGAGGTGATCACCGTGAAGCTCGGCCACCGCGACGACGACATCCGAGAGGCGTCGGTGTTCTACGACGCCATCACGGCGGTCCGTGACGCCCTGCGGGGCATCGAGCGGGGCTCGCCACGCGGGGTCGACGACCGATGACGGTTCTCAGCGCTCGTTGGTCAGCGGCGCCGCGCCGCGTCGCCGTCATCGTGCCGCCGGTGGCGGTGGGCATCGCCTTCCTCGTGCTGTGGGAGCTCGCCGTCACCGTGTTCGACATCTCCGCGTTCCTGCTCCCCAAGCCATCGGCGATCTGGAGTGCGCTGCTCGATCAGTGGAGCATCATCATGGAGGCGGCCCGCAGCACGGCCAGCAACGCCATCACCGGGCTCGTGATCGGGGTCGTGCTCGGGGTGTTCGCCGCGCTGCTCACCTCTCGCAGTCGATCGGCCCGCGAGATCGTCACACCCATTGCGGCAGGCATCGCCGCGATGCCGATCATCGCCCTGGCCCCGGTGTTCAACGTGTGGTTCGGGATCACCACCAGCACCGCCAAGCAGCTCGTGGTCACCATCGTGGTCTTCATGCCGGTGTTCGTGAACGTGTCCAAGGGCCTCGCTCAGGCTGAGGCCACCCAGCTCGAGCTCATGCGGTCGTTCGCGGCCTCTCCCGCGGCGGTGATGCGCAAGGTCCGCATCCCCACCGCGCTGCCCTACCTGTTCTCGGCGCTGCGCCTCGCCGCGTCGCTCAGCATCATCGCCGCCATCGTGGCCGAGTACTTCGGAGGGCGTCGCGACGCCCTCGGCGTCTACATCCAGCAGGCGGCGGGGCTCACCCGCTACGACCAGGCGTGGGCCGGGGTCCTGGTTGCCTGCGTGATCGGGATCTCGCTGTTCGTCGTCGTGCTCATCGCCGAGCGCGTGGCGATGCCGTGGGCGGGATCTCAACGCCAGCAACGGAGCTGAGCGGTTGTTGCATCCGGAACCATCACACAAACAGGGGAGAGCAATGTTGGGTACCACCAAGAAGCGCACCTTCGTCGGACTGGCCGCACTCGCCGGTCTCGCCGTGGTCGCCACGGCCTGTGGCAGCTCGAGCAGCAGCTCGAGCGGAGGCAAGAAGACCCCGGTGAAGCTCCAGCTCCAGTGGGTCGCGCAGAGCCAGTTCGCCGGCTACTACGCGGCCAAGGACCAGGGCTTCTACGACAAGGAAGGCCTCGACGTCACCATCCTCGAAGGAGCAGTGGACATCGTGCCCCAGACCGTCCTGGCCAACGGCCAGGCCGACTATGCCATCGCCTGGGTGCCGAAGGCGCTCGCCTCGCGTGAGCAGGGCGCGGCCATCACGGACGTCGGCCAGATCTTCCAGCGCTCGGGCACGCTCCAGGTGAGCTGGAAGGACTCCAACATCACCAAGCCGGCTGACCTCAAGGGCAAGAAGGTCGGCAACTGGGGCTTCGGCAACGAGTTCGAGCTGTTCGCCGGTCTCACCAAGGACGGCGTCGATCCGAAGAAGGACGTCACGCTCGTGCAGCAGGCCTTCGACATGAAGGCGTTGCTCAACAGGGAGATCGACGCGGCCCAGGCGATGACCTACAACGAGTACGCCCAGGTGCTCGAGTCGGTGAACACCAAGACGGGCAAGCTCTACACCGCTGACGACCTCAACGTCATCAACTGGAACACGGTCGGCACGGCCATGCTCCAAGACGCCATCTGGGCCAACACCAAGAAGCTGTCCGACAAGGCCTACCAGGACCAGACGGTCAAGTTCTTGAAGGCATCGATGGAGGGGTGGATGTACTGCCGCGACAACTTCGACAAGTGCGTCGACATCGTGCTCAAGGCCGGACCCAAGCTGCCCAAGACGCACCAGTCGTGGCAGCTCAACGAGATCAACAAGCTGATCTGGCCGTCATCGGGTGGCATCGGCATGATCGACGCCGCGGCCTGGAAGCAGACCATCGACGTTGCCACCACACAGGGCATCATCAAGGCCGCGCCGGACAAGGACGCGTACAGCAACGACTACGCCACCAAGGCGTTGGCCGAGCTCAAGGGTGACACCAAGGGCACCGACTTCAAGCCCGTCACCGTCACCTTGACCGAAGGCGGCAAGTAGGGGTTACGCCACGTGCGATGGGTGCCGGGCGGCGATCCGCCCGGCACCCACCGTGGGCCGCCGCGGTCAGAGAGGCTCGGATCGCGAGCTCGGCGGATTCTCGGGGCTGTGAGTCGCATGGATGCGACGGACGGCACCGAGCATCGGACTCGGGCCCTCGGCGGATTCTCGGGGCTGTGAGTCGCATGGATGCGACGGATGGCACCGAGAATCGAATCAGTACGACTCGGCCAGCCGAGCGACCCGTGGTTTCCTCAGGCGGTGACGCGGGCGTCGGCGAGGGTCAGCACCTCGTCGAGGATGGCGATGCCGTGGCGGACGTCGGCCTCGCTGGTGGTGCACGGCGGCACGACGTGGATGCGGTTGAAGTGGCTGAACGGCCAAAGGCCTCGGGCCTTGCAGGCAGCGACGAGCTCGGCCATCGGGGCGGCATCGGGACCGGCGGCGTTGAACGGCACGAGCGGCTCGCGCGTGGCTCGGTTCTTCACCAGCTCGATGGCCCAGAAGCAGCCGAGGCCGCGCACGTCGCCGATGCTCGGGTGCCGGTCGGCCAGGCCGCGCAGCAACGGCCCGATGACGGACTCGCCCAGCCAGCGGGCGTGCTCGATGACGCCCTCGTCCTCGAAGGCCTGGATCGAGCCCACCGCCGCGGCGCAGGCCAGCGGGTGACCCGAGTAGGTGAGCCCCCCGGGGTAGGCGCGGTCTCGAAACACGTCGGCGATCTGGCGCGAGATGATGACGCCACCGAGGGGCACGTAGCCGGAGTTGACGCCCTTGGCAAAGCAGATGAGGTCGGGGACCACGCCCCAGTGGTCGACGGCGAACCACTCGCCGCAGCGGCCGAAGCCCGACATGACCTCGTCGGCGATCAGCACGATGCCGTGGTGGTCGCACAGGGCGCGCACGCCGGCGAGGTAGCCGGGCGGCGGCACCAGGATGCCATTGGTGCCCACGACGGGTTCGAGGATGATGGCGGCCACGGTGCCGGCCCCCTCGACCATGAGCACGTCGGCGAGGTGCTGCAGCGCCCGCTCGGACTCGTCGGCGTCGGTGGTGGCATGAAAGGCCGACCGGTAGGGGTAGGGCCCCCAGAAGTGGACGATGCCCGCCTGCCCCGGCTCGGACGGCCAGCGGCGCGGGTCACCGGTGAGCGTGATCGCACCAGCCGTGGCGCCGTGGTAGCTGCGATAGGTGGCCAGGACCTTGTGGCGTCCGGTGGCGAGGCGGGCCATGCGCATCGCGTTCTCGGTGGCCTCGGCGCCACCGTTGGTGAAGAACACCATGTCGAGGTCGCCTGGCGCGTGCTTGGTGATCAGCCGGGCGGCCTCACCGCGGGCGGCGTTGGCGTGGAAGGGGGCGACGGTGCAGAGCTGGTCGGCCTGCGCCTTGATGGCGGCGATGACCTTGGGGTGCTGGTGGCCGATGTTGACGTTGACGAGCTGGGAGGAGAAGTCGAGGTAGCGGTTGCCCTCGTAGTCCCAGATCCAGCTTCCCTCGGCCCCGGCCACGCAGAGCGGGTCGAGTGCACCTTGGGCGGACCAGGAGTGGAACACGTGAGCCCGGTCGTCGGCGTGCACGGCGTCGCCCGGGCGGGCATCGAGCGCGGTCATCGCCGAAGCGTAGTGAGCCGCCCGCCACGGCGGGCTGCGGAGCTCAGTTCGCGCCGAGGACCGCAGGGAGGTTGGCCAGCGTCTTCTCCATGGCGGCCTTGTTCTGCTTCGGGTAGCGGAACAACTCGATCATCTGCGGGCTGCGGGCCGTCGACCAGTCGAACTCCTCGGTGACTTCCGCCTTCGTGGCGTCATCGATCGGCGCGATCGTCCAGCGCCACACGTGGCCGCCGGCGTGCTTCCAGGCGATGCGCGTGCCCTCCTCGAACTCGACCACGGTGTTGGTGATCTTGTAGGGGACCCCGATCTTCATGCTCATCCCGAACTTCGCGCCGAGGAACAGCCGCGTCGGCGCCCCCTCGAGCGGCTTGCGCACGTGGTGGCTGCCGTCGATCACCGGGTGCATCGCCGGATCGGCGAGGAGGTCGAACACCTGCTGCGGGGTGGCATCGACCACCGTGCTCACGCTCACCTTGCGTTCGGCCATGGGGATCCTCCTGTTGTGTGGGGACTGGTCATGCCAGCGCCGCGGCGACAGCCTCGCCGCAACGACGGCCGCTGAACAGCGCGCCTTGGATCGACGCCGTGTCGCGATGGTCGCCGCACACGAACCGCAGCTCGCCGAGCGCCACTGGTCGCTTGGGGTGCAGGGGCGGGCGCTGCGTGGGCTGGGCGAAAGCGATGGTGTCGGTGCGCAGGTGGCGCCAGTCGTCGACCTGGGTCCCGAACCAGCCCCGCAGCTGCGCCTGGACTGCGTCAGCCAGGCCGGCGGGTTCGTGCGGGCCGGGACAGGCGGCGGCGATCAGCGCCTGACCCGCGGGCGCATACGACGGGGCCACGTTGGAGTGGACCACCACGTTCGTGGCCGGGCCGGTGCCGTCACCGTCGAGCAGGACGGCGGCGTCAGGCACGGGCGCCACCGGCGCGGCGAACCAGCAGCAGCTCACGGCGTTGCCGGCCACGGGGGGCAGGCCGAGCAGTCGCGCCGCGGCCGGGCCTTCGGTGGCGATCACCACCGCGTCGACGTCGAGCGAACGGCCGCCCGACAGACGAATCACGGTGCCCTCGACGCCCTGGACCTCGGACCCGAGGTGGACGGTGCCCGCCGGGAGGTGCGACGCAAGCTGCCTGGGGATGGCGCCCATGCCCGCCGCCGGCAGGGTGGAGTCTCCCTTGGCCAGCATGGCGAAGATCACGTCGAACATGCGGCTCGAGGTCTCGAGGGACGGATCGAGCTGGATGCCGGCCACGAGGGGGCGAAAGAAGCGCTCGATGATGCGGCTGCTGAAACCGGCCGCCCGCAGGGCAGTGATGGTCGGCAGGTCGGCACCCGAGCGCACGAGGTCGCCGGGGTCTCCTCGCAGCACCCGTCGCCGGAGGGCGGCGATGCGGGCTTTGTCGGCCAGCGTGCCGATCGGTGCCCGAAGCGTGGCCAGCACCCCCCGGGGATCGCGGAACGGGTCGCTGACGAGGTACCCCCTACCGCCCATCCACACGATGGCGCCGGGCCGGAACGGCTGCAGGTCGAGCGCGGCGAGGTCGAGCTGGCGCTTCGCCTCCGGGTAGGCGGTGAGGAGCACTTGGAAGCCGCGGTCGAGCTGGAAGCCATCGACGATGTCGGTGCGCACCCGGCCTCCGACGCCGTCGGATGCTTCGAGCACGGCCACCTCTCGCCCGGCCGCGGCGAGCACTCGGGCGGCTGCCAGCCCAGCCAGCCCGGCCCCGACGACGGCGACCTCGACGTGGTCAGGCAGGACCGTCACTGGGTGGCGGGCTTGCTGAGCAGTGACCGCAGCGCCTGCTCGAGCGTCGGGTGCGCGAACCGGTAGCCGCTGCCCTGCAGCACCTCGGGCAGCACGCGCTGGCCGCTGAACAGCAGGTTGTCGGCCAACTCGGCTCCGAGGAGGAGCTTGGGCCCGAACGACGGCACCGGCAGGAACGACGGCCGGTGCAGCACCGAGGCCAGGACCTTGGAGAGCTCAGCGTTGGTGACCGGGTTCGGCGCCGTCAGGTTCACCGCGCCCTGCACGTCGGCGGTGAGCAGGTGGGTGATGGCACCGATCTCGTCGTCGAGGCTGATCCAGCTCTGCCACTGGGTGCCCTTTCCAAAGCGCCCACCGGCACCGATCTTGAACAGCGGGAGCAGCTTCTTGAGTGCCCCACCACGAGGCGTGAGCACGATCCCGGTGCGCAGGTGGGCGACGCGGATCCCCGTTGCCTGGGCCGGCGCGGTCGCCGCCTCCCAGTCGCGGCAGACCTCGGCCAGGAAGCCGCTGCCCCCCGCGCTGGTCTCGGTCAGGACCTCGTCGGCCCGATCGCCGTACCAGCCGATGGCCGACCCGCTGAGGAGCACCGAAGGCTTCCGGTCCAGCGCGGCCAGCGTGGTGGCGATCAGCGCGGTGCCGACGGTGCGGCTGTTGCGGATCTCCCGCTTGTAGTCATCGGTCCAGCGATGGTCGCCGATGCCGGCGCCAGCGAGGTGGACGACGGCGTCGATGCCCTCGAGCGATGCGGCGTCGATCGTGCCCTTGGCCGGGTCCCATCCGATCTGGTCTCCCGTGGCCCTAGCGGTGCCGCGAGTGAGGGCTACGACGCGGTGACCGCCGGCCCGGAGCGATTCGGTGAGCGCAGTGCCAATGAGGCCCGTGGCTCCGGTGATGGCGATCTCCATCGCCACAGTGAACACGCCCGGGCGGCCCATGTGACGTGCTGGAGCGAAGCGGCCCGGGCGGGCTGGCCTACTCGACCAGGACCGGCACGCTCGTGACCACGGTGTTCGGGCGGTACAACAGACGGGCCTTGAGGGCGAACGCCGACTGGTTGTGCAGGAACTGGGTGCTCATGCTCGTGACGAACTCGGGGATGACGACGGTGATCAGGTCGTCGGGCTCCTCGGCGTCGAGCTCGTCGAGGAAGCGCAGCACCGGCCGGGACAGCTCGCGGTAGGGCGAGTAGATCGTGTGGAGCTCCATCTGCAGGCCGTGCTCGGCCCACGCCTGGTCCAGGGCGTCGCGCTCCTCGGGGTCACCTACCACGCTCACGGCGATGAGCCGGTCAGGCGACAGCGACCGTGCGTAGGCGAGCGCCATGAGCGAGCCCTTGTTCACGCTGCCCACCAGCACGACCACGCTGTGGGTGTGGCGCTTGGGGCGCCAGCCCTCGGGGATGGCGGTTGCCGCCTTCACCCTCTCGTAGTGGCGACCGATGCTCTTGAGCCCGACCACGATGATCGGGATGAGGACGGCCGGGATCCAGGCCCCGATGGTGAACTTCGACACGACGACGACCATCAGCACCACGCCGGTAGCGACGGCACCCGTCGCATTGATGATCAGCCCGACCTTCCAGTTCGGTTCGCGCAGCTTCCAGTGGTGCACGACCATGCCCGTCTGGGAGAGCGTGAAGCCCGTGAAGACGCCGACCGCGTACAGCGGGATGAGGGCCGAGATCTGACCGCCGAAGGCCACGATCAGGAGCGAGGCGACGCCGGCCAGCACGAGCACGCCGTTGGAGAACACGAGGCGATCGCCTCGGTTGGTGAGCTGACGGGGCAGGAACCCGTCACGGGCGATGATCGACGAGAGGCGAGGGAAGTCGGCGTAGGCGGTGTTGGCCGCCAAGATCAAGATGGCGAACGTCGAGAACTGCAGGATGAAGTACGGGATCGAGCCGTCGCCGAACACGGCCCTGCCCATGACGGACAGCAGGCTCTCGTTCTCGCTGACGGTCGGCTGAAGTCGGTGGGCCAGGAGCGACACGCCGAAGAAGGTGGCCCCCAGGATGACGGCCATCGCGACGAGCGTCGTGGCGGCGTTCTTGCTCTCGGGCCGCTTGAATGCCGGCACGCCGTTGGAGATCGCCTCGACGCCCGACAGTGCGACGGCGCCCGACGAGAAGGCCCGCAGCAGGATGAAGATGGTGACCGTGCCGAGGGTGCTGCCGTTCTTGGTCACCTCGTCGAGGGCCTCCTGGTTGACCGGCAGCGGGCCGAAGCCTTGGAAGTAGCTGCGGTACAGCCCATAGACGATGAGCGACGACAGGGCTATGACGTAGACGTAGGTGGGTCCCGCGAAGATGCGGCCCGATTCCTTGACGCCGCGAAGGTTGGCCACGGTCATGACGCCGACGAAGAAGAGGCAGATCGGAACCCGTTCGTTTGACAGCGCAGGGAAGGCCGACGTGATGGCCAGCACGCCGCCCGACACCGACACGGCGACGGTGAGCACGTAGTCGACGAGCAGTGACGACCCGGCCACCAGGGCGGGGAGCGTGCCGAGGTTCTCGCGACTCACCACGTACGAGCCGCCGCCCCCGGGGTAGGCGTGGATGGTCTGGCGGTAGCTCGTGGCCACGATGGCCAGCAGGACCACGACGATCAGCGAGATCGGCACGAGGTCGCTGAGCGTCGCCATGCCCCCGATGGGTACGAGCACCAGCAGGATCTCGTCGGTGGCGTACGCGGTTGATGAGATGGCGTCGGAGGCGAAGACCGCCAGCGCGATGAGCTTGATGAGGCGCTGGTGGTGCTCCTCGGTGGACGGGATCGGTGTCCCGATGAGGATGCGCTTGAAGGTCGAGTACATCTTCTTCCCAGCTTGGCAGATGAGCGAGCGTGGGCGAGAAGAGAGGGCGGCTGGCCTCCGGATCGGCGGTGGCCGGGCCGTGGTTAGGATCGGTGAGCCCCAGAGGAGGTGGCCGTCGAGTGCACGTCATCGTGGTTGGTTGTGGCCGGGTCGGTTCGGCGTTGGCCGGGACCCTGAGCGAGGCGGGCCATTCGGTGGCGGTGATCGACCGTCGGCCCGAAGCCTTCGGCCGCATCCCCCCGTCGTTCACGGGTACGACCCATGTCGGCATCGGGTTCGATCGCGACCTGTTGCGGGTCGCCGGCGTCGAGAACGCCGAAGCCCTGGCGTCGGTCACGAGCGGCGACAACTCCAACATCTTGATCGCCCGCGTTGCCCGCGAGACGTTTTCGGTACCGCGGGTCGTTGCCCGGATCTACGACCCCCGCCGTGCCGCGATCTACCAGCGCCTCGGCATCCCGACGGTGGCGACCGTCGCCTGGACCACTGAGCGCGTCCTGCGTCGGCTGGTGCCCGACGATCAGGGTGTCGAGTGGGTCGATCCGAGCGCCAAGGTCTGCCTGGTCGAGCGGATCGTGCCCCCTGCATGGGCCGGCCATCGGGTGGTCGAGCTCAACGACGAAGGGTCGATGCACGTCGCGGCGATCCAGCGCCTCGGGGTCACCCAGCTCCCCAAGGCCGACATGGTGCTGCAAGAGGGCGACGTCGTGTACCTGACGGCGAGCGGCGATGCCCTCGATCGGATCGACGCCCGGATGGCCGGGCCGGTGAAGGTGGGTGGTCACTGATGCGCATCGTCATCGCCGGTGGCGGCAGCGTCGGGCGCTTCATCGCCGAGCAACTCGTCGAGGGCGGCCACGACGTCATGATCATGGACAGCGACGCCGCGGTCGTGAAGCGGGGCCAGGCGGCGCAGGAGCCGGCAGGAGTGACGTGGTTCCACGCCGACGCCTGTGAGGTCTCGAAGCTGGCCGAGGCGCAGCTCGACAAGGCCGATGTGGTCGCCGCCGTCACTGGCGATGACGAGGACAACCTCGTGATCTCGCTGCTGGCCAAGCAGGAGTTCGGTGTGCCTCGGGTGGTGGCTCGCGTCAACAACCCCAAGAACGAGTGGATGTTCAACGACAGCTGGGGCATCGACGTGGCGGTGTCGACCCCTCACCTGCTGACCGCGCTGGTGCAAGAGGCGGTGTCGGTCGGGGCGTTCGTGCGCATCCTGTCGTTCGCCCAGGGTCAGGCGAAGCTCTACGAGATCACGCTGGCCGAGGACTCGCCTGCTGCGGGCAGAGAGATCGCTGAGCTCGGGCTGCCCCGCGACTCCTCCGTCGTGGCCGTCATCCGCAACGCCCGCCTCGTCGTCCCCCGGGGCGACACGCTGGTGCGGGCCGGCGACGAGGTGCTGGTGCTGGTGGCGGCATCCGCCGAAGAGGACGTCCGCAAGATC
>JBBRTJ010000095.1:0-14078 GCA_038244535.1 Acidimicrobiales bacterium
CGGTCCGCTCTCGATCTCCAGCAGGGCACGTTCCGGTACCGCCTTGCCCGGAGCAACCCGCCGAGCGACCGGCCCGGCCGCCCGTCCCGAGGGACCCAGCCGTTGGACGACCTCGGCGGCCGGGCTGGGCGTGGGGACCGCGCCGGTGGCTCGCGCCGTTGGTCGGGTGCCTGGAGGTCGTACGAGCGCGTACGGGTCGGCGGGCGGGACCGCCCGGCCCCAGAGGTTCCCCTGGCCCAGGTCACAGCCCAGGTCGCGAAGGACGTCGCGCTCGTCGCTGGTCTCGACTCCTTCGGCAACCACGGTGAGGCCCAGCCCGTGAGCAAGGTCGATGACGGCCCGAGCGACCAGTGCGCGGCTGGAGCCTGCGATGAGCCCGGCGACGAGGTCCCGATCGAGCTTGAGCACGTCGACAGGAAGTCGTGTGAGGTAGCTGAGGTGCGCGTGGCCGGTACCGAAGTCGTCGATGGCAAGGGCAAGGCCGAGCGCCTTGAGCGCTCGGAGCCGTTCGTCGATGTCGGGGTGGTCGGCGATCGGGGTCGACTCCGTCAGCTCGAGCACGACCAGGTTCGCCGCGAGGTGGTGGCGGTCGAGCACCGCGGCGACGGCGGCGACGAAGCCCGCATCGGCCAACTGGTAGGCCGACACGTTGACGCTCATCGTGAGGGTGCCCACGCCCTCTCGGGCGTGGCAGACCCGGAGGTGGCGACAGGCCTGGTCGAGCACCGAGAGACCGATCGGACCGATGAGCCCTCCCTGCTCCGCGGCGGAGATGAACTGGTCCGGCCCGAGGAGGCCGAGCCCGGGCCGCTCCCAACGGGCGAGGGCTTCGAAGCCGACCAGCGAGCCCGAGGCGAGCTGCACGATCGGCTGGTAGTGCACGACGATCTCGCCGTTGGCCGACGCATCCCCCAGCGCCCCGATGAGCTCGAGGTGCCTCGCCGGCGAGTCGAAGCAGCCATGGCGGCCTGCGGCATCGTCCATCGAGGTCATCGTCGGCCCACTCTCGTCGGCAGCGGAGTGGCGACAAGGCGCCAGCACGTCGGCCCAGACGCGCAGGGTACCCGTTCCCGCGCTCATCGGGGACGGCCCCATCGGCCACCGGCACTCGTCCCCGAGACGGCGTTAGGGTCAGCGCACACCACGCGCTACGTCGCACCTTGGCTGTTCCCTCCACCGGTGGCGCCCCGTCGGCCCGCCTGCGGCACCGCCTGCCATCGCACCCTCGCTGGCGCTTCCTGCATGGGAGGGAAGCGATGATCGACCCACTCGTCCCGCTTGACAGCGAGCTGGCGTCCCACGCCGTTGAGGTGGCACCACGGATCTGGTGGGTCGGCGCCGTGCTCCAGGACGACCCGTTCCAGTGCCACGCCTACCTGATCGAGGCCGGGGACTCCTCGGTCCTGGTCGACCCCGGCTCGACGCTGACGATCGACGAGACGCTCCGCAAGGTGCGCGAGGTGCTCCCCCTCGACAGCATCCGGTGGATCGTGCTGCACCACTCGGACCCCGACTGCGCCGACGGTCTCCATCGGCTCAGCATCGTGCTGACCCGCGACGACGTCGAGGTGGTGACCGAGTGGCGCTCAGCGCTGCTGCTCCGCCACTTCGCCGCCCGCTTCCCCTTCGTGTCAGTGGAGGACCTGGGCTCTCGGCTCGAACTGCCCGAGGGGCGCAGCCTGGACTTCGTGCTGACCCCCTACCTCCACTTCCCCGGCGCGTTCGTCACGTTTGCCCCCGACACCGAGACGCTGCTGTCCGCCGACCTGTTCGGTGGCTTCAACCGGGCGAACCGGCTCTGGGCCCGCGATGTGAGGGACTTCGAGGACCTTCGCCAGTTCCACGAGCACTACATGCCGAGTCGTGAGATCCTCATCGCCGGCCTGGCGGCGGTGCGCAACCAGTGCCCACACATCACCACGCTCCTGCCACAGCACGGCTACCTGATCCACGAGCCGCTCATCGCCCCGATGTTCGACGAGCTCGCCAAGCTGGAGTGCGGCCTGATGCTCCTCTCGCGTGGCGACATTCACCTGGCGCGCCTGTTGAGCGTTTCGGCGGCGGTCCGGCGCATCGGGGACGCGATCGAGGCCGCCACGTCGCTCGGCGATGCTCTCGACGCGGTCACCGCCGAGCTCGTTGGCGTCGCACCGCTGCGCGAGCTCTGGATCGAGACCGCCGGTCCGGACGAGACCATCCTCAGGTTCGACACCAGCGCCAACAAAGGTGGCGCGACGATCGAAGCTTGGACCACGCCCCACGCCGGCGTCACCGTCCTCGAGCTCCGCGGTGGCACGGGCCAGCCCCGGGTGGCGGTCGTCATGGTCACCGACGACGACTGGAGCCCGATCCGCGAGGTCGGCCTCATGGTTTCCATGGTCGCCGGCGCGTCAAGGAACCTCATCGCCCAGGCCGTGGCCAGCCGCGGTGTCGAGCAGCTCGAGCGTGAGCTACGCGAGCAGGCTCAGCGAGATCCGCTCACCGGCCTGCTCAACCGGCGGGCGCTGCAGCAGCCAGGGTCATCTCCGGGGGCCGAGGCACTCATGATGATCGACATCGATCACTTCAAGGTCGTCAACGACACCTACGGCCACCCTGTCGGCGACCTCGTCCTCGCCGCGGTCGCCGAAGCGGTCTCGTCGTGCCTCCGCACCACCGACACCGCCATCAGGTATGGCGGCGAGGAGATCCTCGGCATCGCCTGCTTCGACACGCCGGCCCTCGCCGAAGCAGGGGTGGTCGGGCTGGCCGAGCGCATCCGCACCAGCATCGCCTCGCTCGACCTGCGCCGCTTCGGTCTCGCCGACCCCGTCACGGTGAGCATCGGCACCGCGGCGCTGGCGGTGGGCGAGTGCCGCGACGACGCGGTGCGGCGAGCCGATGCCGCCTTGTACCGGGCAAAGGAGCTGGGCCGGAACCGCACGTGCGCAGCGGCCAGTCCCACCCCCAGCACCCTGGGCTGACCGACGCCGAGCCCGGCGGTGAGGGGACCATCGCCTCTGTTCGAGCGCCGCCCGAGCGCCGACTATGAGAGCAGTCGGCGTGAGGTTCCACCTCGTGTACGCCGAAAGAGTTCGAGTGGCTCGCCGCCAAACGGAGTCTTTCCCGCTGCTGGGTTTGAGCCTTGACACGACGGGGTACGGGCATCGAGACAAGAGAAATGGGCTGCGCCCTATGAGCATCCAACATGGATCGCCGAGCACCGAGGTGGACAGCGCCAGCACAGGCGGCACCGCAGGGCTCGGCAGGTCAGGTAACGGTGTCGGCAGTCCACCGAAGAGCCCCATCACGCCACCGTCGAAGACCGATGAGGCTGGGCGCCCCCGCGCTGTCGATGCGCCTGAACAGTCGCCACGGGCGGCCGAGACTGGCGCCCGCAAGTCGCTCTTCAGCATCGGCCACACCATCAAGCCCACCGTCGTCATGGACTTCTCCCGTCAGCTGTCCTCGTTCCTGCAGGCGGGCATCCCAGTGCTGGAGTCACTCGAGATCGTCGGCGAGCAGACATCTTCGAAGTTGATGCGCGCCGTCATCACCGACATCGGCTCCGCTATCCGACGGGGCACCGGTTTCGCCGAGGCGGTGGACAACCACCCTGAGGTGTTCCCGCCCTACTACCGAGCGATGCTGAGCGCGGCCGAGTTCACCGGTGACCTCGACGTGGTGCTGGGCCAGCTCGCCTCGTACCTCGAGCGCGACATCGAAGCTCGTCGGCAGGTGAAGAGCGCCCTCACCTACCCGATCCTGGTGCTCATCATCGCCGTGATTGCGATGTTCGCCATGTCGGTGCTGGTGCTGCCGAAGTTCACGTCGCTCTACGCATCACTCGGCGCCAACCTCCCGCTGCCCACGCGCATGTTGATGGGATTCACCGACTTCATGTCTTCCTGGTGGCTGGCGATCCTCGGCGTGATGGCCCTCATCGCCGTCGCCCTCCTCGCCGTCGTCGGGGGCGCGCGGGGCAAGGCCAGGCGCGACGTCACCGTGACGAAGATGCCGGTGATCGGCCACCTCTTCCAGCTCGTGTCGCTCGAGCGGTTCTGTCGCGTGCTCTCGAGCCTCACGCTCGCCGGTGTGCCCCTGCCCGCCGCCATTGGCCTTTCGGCGGACAGCACGAACAACACGATGTTCCAGAAGCGCATGGTGCCCGTCCGTGATGCCCTCGTTCGGGGGAGCGGCCTCTACGAGCCCATGGTGGCGAGCGGCCTGTTCCCCATCGCCGCCCGCCAGATGATCCAGGTCGGTGAGCGCACCGGCTTGCTCGGCGATCAGCTCGGCAAGGCGGCGTCGTACTACGAGCGCGAGCTCTCGTACTCGATGAAGAAGGCGACCGAGCTGTTTCAGCCCTTCGTGATCATCTTCGTCGCCCTCATCGTCGGATTCGTCGCCGTGGCTCAGATCGCGGCGATGTACAGCATCTTTGGCCAGGTCAAGTGAGCACCCCCTCATGATCGCTTGGAACAGAGCCCGGGAGCACGGGTCTCACTGCTCGAAACACTCAGGAACCAGGAGCACCACATGAACGTCAATCCCACCCCCACCCCCCGGGGCCACAGCACGGAGCACGGCACCGACAAGGGCTTCACCCTCATCGAGATCCTGATCGCCATCGTCTTGGTCGGCGTCCTGTCGGCCGTGGCCGTGGTGGGCATCGGGAACCTCGTGAGCAAGGGCTCGACGTCGGCCTGCCAGGCCTCGGCTGACGGTGCCAAGGCGGCGTCAGCGGTGTACTTCGCGTCGAGCTCCAGGTACCCGGCCAACTTCCTCGAGCTCACGGCATCAGGCACCGGTGGAGCGCCCTTGACGCTCCCCTCCGGCGTTACGCCGAGCCCGGTCCTGGCCACCACGCTCGCGGTGTCCTCGGGCACGGCGTGGACCCTGACCATGACCCCGGGTACGTCGGGGAGCGCCCCCACGTTTGCCTGCACCTGATACGGCCATCGGTCCCTCGGGAGGTCGAGCTGCCCGAGGGGCTGCCCGGTTCTGCGCGGTGAGCCCCCGGGCTCGCTGTGCAGAACGACGCCGACGACGAGAAAGGAGTGACGATGCGAACGCATGGAGATGTCGGCGAGACGCTGATCGAGATCCTGCTGACCGTCGTCATCGTCGGGCTCACCTTCACCGCCCTGTTCTCGGTCCTCGCCACCACGGTCAACGCTGGCAACGCCCACCGGCTCAGCGTCCAGACCGACGTCGTGATGCGCAACTACGCCGAAGCCACGAAAGCCGCCACGCAGGCCTGCGTGGTCGGTGCCGCGTACACGGTCAGCTACCTGCCGCCCACCGGCTTCACGGTGGCCACCTCGCCGAGCGCCACGGTCTGCCCGCCGCTGACGACGCCGCTGCTGCTGACCCTCACCGTGCGAGGCCCCCTGGTGGCGGCCTCGACCATGCAGATCAAGGTGAGCACGCCATGACCGGCGGGCATGAGCGCCCCACGGCCCCGGACTCCGGCGCCTCGCTGCTTCTCGCCATCGGCTTCATCCTCATGGTCGGCGTGATGAGCGCCGGTCTCGTCGGGCTCGCCACGAGCAGCCTCAACAACCGTGCCACCCTCTCGGTGCTGCGCAACCGCGAGTACGCCGCCGACGGGGCGATCGAGCAAGCGATAGCCCAGGTTCGTGTCCTCACCGACGCCGCGGTGGCCTCGGGAGCGTCGCCCTGCAGCCCACCGAACACGCCGATCTCCGACACGTTGACCGGCCTCACGATGCGGGTCGAGTGGGTGCAGGCCTGCGGTGTGGTCCAAGCGACCGACGGCACCGTGGTCGGGCAGCACAACGTCATCTTCTCCGCCTGCGCCGATGTCGGCACGCCCTGTGACCCCGCCCAGGTCATCGTTCGCGCTGCGGTCGACTTCCAGCAGGCGAGCGGCGGCGTCGTGACCAAGACCTACGTCCAGTCCTGGAGCGTGAACCGGTGAGCCGGCGCCGACTTCTTCAGCGACGGTCCACAGCGGCCGACCATGGCTTCACCCTCATCGAGGTGCTCGTGGCCGTCGTGCTCAGCTCGATGATCGCGGCTGGTCTGACCGGGGCAGTCATCACGTCGCTGAGCGTGGCGAGCTCGACCACCGACCAGATCAGCGACACGACCGATGCTGCGCTGGTCTCGTCGTTCCTGGTGCGCGATGCCCAGGCAGCGGGGGCGACTGACCCGACGACAGCGACGCGGGACCCGTCCCTGGGCGTCACCACCGATCCCGCCGCGGTGGCCTGGGTCGGCTGCGCGCAGCCGACCCCGTTCCTGGTGAGGTTCAGCTGGAACGACCGCACGTCCGCACCCCTCGCACCGGCGGCGCTGCTGTCCGCCTCGGCCTCAGCGGCCACCAGGGTGGTCAGCTACTACTACCTCGACACCACCAATGCCCAGCTGACCAGGAGGCTGTGCAAGAGCGCCACGACGGTCGACGTGGTGCTCGCCCGCCACTTGACCAGCGCAACGGCGACCTGCGACACCGTGTGCACGGGCAGCCCCAGCTCGGTGTCGCTCGCGCTGCAGGGGTCCGGGCTGAGGGCGCCGTGGTCGTACACGCTCAAGGCGTCGCTGCGCAACGACGTCCAGGCCGCACCGACGACGGCCAACTCGCCGCCGGTCCCCCTGCTCACGTTGGGGGCCGGCGCGACGCTGCCGTGCCCCAACCTGACCCTGGCCGGCACCGGGGGCACCAAGGTCATCGGCGACGTCCTGGTCGACGCATCGTGTGGAGCGGCACCGATCAGCGGCAACCAGGCGCTGCTCGATCCCAACGGCACGACGAACACGATCGTCGGGATCGCTGACCCGTTCGCCTCCCGGGTGCCGCCGGCCGCCGCGTGCACGGGAACCAATCCCGGCACCATCGGGGTGAGCGCCACGCGTGACACGGTGACGGCATACCCGCAGACGGTGGTGATCGCCGCCGATGCCGTGTTCCAGCCCGGTCGGTACGTCTTCTGCAACGGCCTGGCGATCAACGACGGGTCGGTCACCGGCACCGACGTGCTGCTGTACGTCCCCACCGGCGCGGTGTCCGTCGGCGCGGCCGCCACCGTCGACCTGGGCGGTCGGGGTCCCGGGTCCGACGCCAGCGTGCTGCTCTGGGTGGCTACCCCGGGCGTCACGATCCCGATCAGCGGGGGCGGGCACGTCAGCACCCTTCGGGGGGTGGTCTACGCGCCTACGTCGACCGTGGTCCTGTCGAGCGCGATCGCCGTCAACGTCGGCGGGATCGTCGCTCGTGACGTCACGGTCAGCGGCACTGGACAGGCCCGGATCGGTCTGCCGCTGGCCCGCTTGAGCGTCACCCCGACGGTGCTCCCCGCGGGCCAGGTCGGTCTCCCGTCCACGCCGACCACCCTCACCGCATCTGGTGGCATCGCGCCGTATCGCTGGTGCGGGCCAGGCGTTGCGACGAGCTGCGTCGTGCCGTTCACGACGACAGGCCTCGCCTCCGGGTTCGTGATCGACGCGTCGACCGGTGTCCTCACCGGGACCCCGACGAGTGCCGGAACGCTCGCCCTGACGGTGACCGTGTTCGACGCCACCGCACAGGCGGGCTCGTTCGACCTGGTCGCCACGATCGCCCCGCCGCTCTCGGTGGTGTGGCCGGCCAGCCTCCCGGACGGCACGGTGGGCGTGGCGTACACGGCCGCCGCACCGACGGCCAGCGGCGGCACGACCCCGTACGGCTGGGCCGCCACCGGCCTGCCCACCGGTCTGTCCATCAGCGCCTCGACCGGTACGGTCTCCGGGACGCCGGCCACCGCCGGCTCGTTCACGGTCACGATCAGCGTCACCGACGCGCGAGGCGCATCGCAGAGCAAAACGTACCCACTCACCGTCACCGCCGGTTCCACGGGGTGCCCGCCAACGATCGTCGGCTGGCTCGGTGAGTACTTCACGAACCCAAACCTCCAGGGCAATGACGCGAAGCTGTGCCGCGACGACCCCGCGGTCAACTTCGACTGGGGCTCGAGCAGCCCCGGCGGCAAGATACCGAAGAACAACTTCTCGGTGCGCTGGACCCGGACGCAACCCTTCGCCGCCGGCACCTACACCTTCGCGATGGGGTCGGACGCGGGGAGCCGGCTCTACGTCGACGGCGTCCTCGTCCTCAACAGCTGGTACGACCAGACCTACCCGAACCCGCAACCGACCGTCGCCGTGTTCCTGGCCGACGGGAGCCACACGGTCGTGATGGAGTACTACGCGGGGAAGGGGAGCAACAGAGCGACGCTGACCTGGGCCGCCTCCACGCCGGCCGCCTGCGCGGTCGCACCCACGGGCTGGCTCGGCCAGTACTTCAGCAACGTCTCCCTCACGAGTCCTCCGGCCGCGTGCCGCGACGACGCCAGCATCACCTTCGACTGGGGTAGCGGGGCGCCCATGACCGGGCTGCCAGTCGACAACTTCTCCGTGCGCTGGACCAGGACGCAGACCTACAACGCCGGCACCTACACCTTCACCCTTGGCACCGACGACGGCGGGCGGCTCTACGTCGACGGTGCGCTCCTGATCAACCGCTGGGTCGACCAGGGTTATCCAACGCCCCAGCCGACCGCCTCGAAGGTGCTGAGCGCGGGCTCGCACAAGGTCGTCGTCGAGTACTACGAGCGTGGCGGCTCGGCCAAGGCCACGCTCGTGGTCAAGCCCACCGGCGTGACCGCCACGTCGGCGGTGAAGCAGAACATGCGGACCTCTGGCGAGGAGGACATCAACGTGACGACGTCCTCGACGGCCTCACCGATCACCGCGCTGACCCTCACGATCGTGGTCGCCCAGAACCCTGGTGGCGCCAGCCTCCCCACCTTCTTCACCTCGTTCGTCGGGCTCACCCAGAGCACGTCGACTGCCGGTGGGTTCATCACGTTCACCACGACGCTCAGCCCCGGCATGACGATCCCCCCTGGCTCGACCGGGACCATCGCCGCACAGTTCGTCCTCAACAACACGCCCCACCCCACCACGGGCGACACGTGGACGCTCACGACGACCACCGCGCTTGGCACGGCCACCCTGACCGGGACCTTCTGATGAACGACCTCGGCCTAGCGATGCAGCCAGAGCGCGATGACCGGGTGCCCGAAGAAGATCGCCAGCAGTGCGCCCATCGCGAGGTAGGGCCCGAACGCGAGCTTGGTTCTCAGCCCCGCCCCCCGGGCCAGGCGCACGGTGCCCACGACGGCACCGAGCAGGAAGCCGAAGAAGAGCCCGACCGGCGTGTGCATCGGCCCGATCCATCCGAGGAACAGCCCCAGCAGCGCGGCGAGCCTGACGTCGCCGTCGCCCATCGACCCGCGCCAGCCGAGTGCGAGGAACCCGAAGAACGCGAGGGCACCGAGCGACCCGAACAGCGCCCACTGCAGCCGCACCGACTCGCCCCGCTCGAGTGCGCCGACGACGAGGAACGGCACGCCCAGCGCCGCCGTCAGGTAGATCATCCGCCGGGGCAGCCGCTGGGTGCTGAGGTCGATGAGCGTCAGCACGACCAGGCTCGACGCCAGCACGAGGAACCCACCCAGCTCCCAGTGGGTCCCGAAGCGGGCCGCGAGACCGGCGAACAGCGCGGCCGTCACCAGCTCGACGGCGGTCGACGTGACCGGGACCCGCGCCCCGCACGAGCGACACCGTCCGCGCTGCACCACCCACGACAGCACCGGCACCAGCTCGAACCAGCACAACGTGGCCCGGCAGGAGTCGCAGTGCGAACGCCCCCCGACCGACGACTCGCCGGCCGGCTCCCGAACGGCCACGAGGGCGAGATATGACCCGACAAGCAGTCCGAGTACACCACACACCACCTCGAGCACTGCCGCGGAGTGTACGGGTGCCTCCTCCCCGCCTCCCCGTGGTCGGCCCCGCGGTTGGCACCGCGGTCGCCACCCGGGGGCGCACCGGGGGTGGCGACCGACCCATCAACCCTGAGCTGGCGCGCTTGCTGCGTGCGGTCGTCGAGCAGTCCGGGTCGGACCTCCACCTGACCGTCGGGCGCCCACCCATGATCCGCGTCGACGGTCAGCTCGGCCCGTGTCCCAACGAGCCGGCCCTCCCGCAGGCTTCGATCAATCGCATGCTCGAGTCGGTGCTCGACGAGGAGCGGCGGCAGGGCCTCGGGGCTCGAGGGCAGGTCGACCTCGCTGTCTCGCTCGCCGGAGCCGGTCGGTTCCGGCTCAACGCCTACTACCAGATGGGCTCGCCTGCGGCCGCCTTCCGCGCCATCTCCGACACGATCCCGACGACGCGTGACATCGGGCTGCCACCCGAGGTGGAGCGAGTCGCCCAGCTCCCTTCTGGGCTCGTGCTCTTCGTCGGCCCGACCGGCTCTGGCAAGTCCACCACCCAGGCCGCGCTGATCGGGACCGTGAACGCATCGACGCCCTGTCACATCCTGACCATCGAGGACCCAGTCGAGTTCGTCCACCGGGGCGGGGTGGCTCTGGTGACCCAGCGAGAGGTAGGCACCGATGTCGGCTCGTTCGCGGAGGGTCTGCGGGCCGCGCTGCGCGAGGACCCAGATCTCATCCTGCTGGGAGAGATGCGCGACGACGAGTCGGTCTCGATCGCCCTGACGCTGGCCGAGACCGGCCACCTCGTGTTCGCGACGCTGCACAGCAACGACTCCGCCCACGCCGTCGACCGCATCATCGACAGCTTCCCATCTGATCGCCGAAGCCAGGTCCGGGCTCAGCTGGCCGGGGTGCTGCAGGCGGTCGTCAGCCAGCGCCTCGTGCCGCGCCTTGGCGGCGGGCGGGTTGCCGCCTTCGAGGTGCTCATGGTCAACGACGCGGTGCGCAACCTGGTCCGCGAGGGCAAGACCCACCAGTTGCGCAACCTCGTCACGACGGGTCGCGCCAGCGGGATGCGCACGATGGAGCAGTCGTTCAACGAGCTGGTCGCCGCCGGGCTCATGAGCGTGAGCGCCGCCTTGGCACTCACGCTCTACCCAAAGGAGATCGCGCTGTGAGCAACCGTCGAACGCCGCCGGGGCGGGCGCCCTCGTCCTCTCCCGGCACGGACTGGTCCGATCCGGGACCCGGCGGCCCACGTGAGGAAGCGACGATCAGCACGGGCCGGGAGCACCTTCGCCGCTGGATCGCGCTGACGGCCCTGTTGGCCCTGCTCGGCATTGCGGCGTCGGTGGCGTCGGCCCGAGCCGTGGCCAGCTACAACGCCCGAAGCGAGCGCGAGGCGTTCGCGCTGTCGTCGGCCGACGTCGCCTCGAGCCTGCGCCTGGCCATCCAGCGCGAGCAGGACCTGGTCGTCACCGGCGCGGCGTTCTTCGTCGGGAAGCCCGATGCGACGAACGCCGAGTTCCAGGCATGGTCCCGCTCCGTGCGCGCCCTCGAGCGCTACCCCGAGCTGCTCGGCTGGGGTCAGGTCGTCCTCGTCCCGGCGGCCCGGCTGCCAGGGATGATCGCCCAGATGGCAGCCGACCCCTCCGGCTCCACCGCAGCGGGACCGATCGTGGTCATCCCACCGGGCGATCGACCCTTCTACTGCTTCCTCACCGTCTCGCAGAGCCGAACCCAAGACGAGACCACCGCCGCCCCGCCGGGCTACGACTACTGCTCGGGCGCCGGGGGCGCACTAGAGCTGGCGGCGCGCGACTCGGGACGAAGCGGCTACCAGGTCCTGACGACGGGGAGCACCCAGACGCTGAGCATCCAGGTGCCCTTCTACCGCGGCGGGGTGACACCGGCCACCACCGAGGCGCGGCTCGAGGCGTTCGTCGCATGGATGGGGGTTGGCTTCGACCCGAACCTGTTGATCGCCGGGGCGCTCCAGGAGCACCGGGAAGCCTCCCTCATCCTGCGCTTCCGGGACAGCTCCTCCGACGTGCAGTTCGTCAGCGGGCGCCCGGCCAGCGGGGCCCAGACCCTCACGACCGACCTGCAGAACGGCTGGACGGTGCAGACCTTCGGCGCCCCCATCCAAACCGGGGTGCTGGCCAACTGGGGCACCGTCGCCCTGCTCGTCAGCGGGATCCTCTTGAGCCTCGCGCTGGCCGTGCTCCTGCTGGTGCTCGTGACGGGCCGGGCGTCGGCCCTGCGGATGGTCAGCAGGCGAACGGGAGAGCTGCGCCATCTGGCGCTCCACGACGAGCTGACCGGCCTTCCCAATCGGGCGCTGATCATGGACCGGATGAACCAGTTGCTCCTACGTGGCCGTCGACTCAAGGCTGACGGAGCGGTCCTGTACGTCGACATCGACGACTTCAAGGACGTGAACGACGCCTTCGGCCACCCGATCGGCGACGAGCTGCTGGTGGCGGTGGCCGCCCGGTTCACTGCGGTGCTGCGCGAGGCCGACACCATCGGCCGGATGGGCGGCGACGAGTTCGTCGTCCTCATCGACGATGCGCAGGTCGGCGCCGGTCCGGACCTCATCGCCGAGCGGCTCCTGGAGGCCATGCGTGAGCCCTTCGAGCTCGTCGGGGTGGCGACGCCTCTGAGGCTGACCGTCAGCATCGGGGTGGCCACCGGGGACCGTGGCTCGGCCAGTGACCTGCTGCGCGACGCGGACGTCGCGCTGTACGAGGCGAAGCTCGCCGGGAAGAACCGCTTCGTGACCTTCGAGCCCGCGATGCAAGCCGACATCAGCCGGCGAGTCGAGCTCGAGGTGGCCCTGCGCGACGCGATCAACCGCGGCGAGCTGCACCTCATGTACCAGCCCATCTACCGACTCGCCGACCTCGAGCTCATCGGCACCGAGACGTTGCTCCGCTGGACGCACCCGACGTTCGGGAGCGTGTCGCCGGAGGAGTTCGTGCCGATCCTCGAGCAGAACGGGCAGATCAAGGAGGTCGGCCGCTGGGTGCTCGGACAGGCGTGCGAGCAGGCGGCCCGCTGGGACGCCGACGGTCACCAGCTCGACCTGTCGGTCAACGTCTCGGGGCGTCAGCTCGAAGACGACACGATCGTCGACGACATTCGCCGCGCGCTCGACGCCAGCGGGTGCCGTCCCGGGTCCCTCATCATCGAGGTCACCGAGTCCGCACTGGTCCGCAACCCCGTAGCGGCCGCTCGCCGGCTGACGGCGATCAAGAGCCTGGGGGTGAGGATCGCGATCGACGACTTCGGCACCGGGTACTCGTCGCTCGCGTACCTCCAGCGGTTCCCGGTCGACTCCCTGAAGATCGACCGCTGCTTCACGAACGGCATCACCACGTCGGCTGAGTCGGCGGCGCTGATCCGCACGCTGGTGAAGCTCGGGCAGGACCTCGGCTTCTCCACGGTCGCCGAGGGAGTCGAGACCCCGGCCGAGCTGGACCTCCTCCGCCTGGAGCGGGTCGACCAGGGCCAGGGCTTCTTGCTGTCCCACCCCCTCCCTCCGCAGGACCTGCAGGCGCTGCTGGCGGCAAGAGGGGCGAGCGTCCAAGCGACGCCCGACCCGTCCGTCCCAGCGGATCACCTGTCGACCGCAGTCATCTCTACTCCCACCAACGAACGGACCAGCACACCATGACCACCACCACCCCCAGCACCAACCCCGGCCCACGTCGGATCCGCCCGTGGTACGCAGGGCTCGCCCTGATCGTGCTGGGAACCGCGTCGATCATCGTCGGCTCGGTCCAGACCACGTCGTCGAACCCGAACATCGCCTGCCCGAGCGACCAGAAGCTCGTGGCGAAGTTCGAGGTCGAGAACGGCAGGTTCAAGTTCGACTCCGGGACCGCCGGAGTCGTCACCATCACCAACGGCTCCGCTACTGACGCCGACGTGACCTCCACCGTGCCGATCTCGTCGTTCATCGTGAAGGGCGGCCCCAACGCGGTGCTGGTGGAGATGAAGCCGGCGCAGACCACCTTCCACATCTCCAACAAGGTGCTGCCGAAGGTGGGCGGTGACAAGAACTTCCCCGACCTCTCAAACGTGCAGTTCTGCGGTGCCGGGAGCTCCCCGACCACGACCATCGTTGCGCCGGTCACGACACTGGCACCGGTCACCACACTGGCACCGGTGACGACACTGGCACCGGTCACCACACTGGCACCGGTCACCACACTGGCACCGGTGACGACACTCGCACCGGTCACCACCCTCGCCCCGGTGACGACACTGGCACCGGTCACCACACTGGCACCGGTCACGACACTC
>JBBRTJ010000096.1:0-14048 GCA_038244535.1 Acidimicrobiales bacterium
ACGAGATCAAACGGCGGGTCCGGCGCCTCGAGTCCGACGACGTCGACGTGGTGATCACCGAGGTTGGCGGCACGGTCGGCGACATCGAGATCCTCCCGTTTCTGGAGGCCATCCGGCAGTTCCGCAAGGAGGTCGGGCGGGAGAACGTCTGCTACATCCATGTCACCCTGGTGCCGTTCATCGGCCCGGCGGGGGAGCAGAAGACGAAGCCGACGCAGCACTCGGTGACGGAGCTGCGCAGCCGTGGCATCCAACCCGACGTGATCGTGTGCCGCAGCGAGGAGCCGCTCAGCGACAACCTCAAGCGCAAGATCTCCAACCTCTGCGACGTCGACGTGCGCGCCGTCGTCAACGCCGCCGATGCCCGCAACATTTACGAACTGCCGCTGGTGCTGCACGACGAGGGCCTCGACGACGTGGTGTGCGACCTGCTCCGCTTGCCTGGAGCGCCTGACCTGTCGTCGTGGGAGGCCCTCGTCGAGCGGGTCGAGAGGGCCACTCGCCCGGTGCGCATCGGCCTGATCGGCAAGTACGTGGACCTGGCTGATGCCTACCTGTCTGTCGTCGAGAGCCTCAAGCACGCCGGCTTCCATCATGGGGCACGGGTCGAGATCGACTGGATCCAGGCCGAGGAGGTCGAAGGGCTGCTGGCCAGCGGTCGACTGCGCGACCTCGACGGGATCGTGATCCCCGGTGGCTTCGGCTTCCGCGGCATGGAGGGCAAGATCGCCGCCGCCGGGTACGCCCGTGAGCACGACATCCCGTGCCTGGGTCTGTGCCTGGGATTGCAGGCGATGGCCATCGAGTTCGCCCGCAACGAGCTGGGCCTGACCGGAGCCAACTCCACCGAGTTCGACGCGTCGACGCCCCACCCGGTCATCGATCTGATGGATGCCCAGCGCGACGTCGTCGACAAGGGCGGCACCATGCGTCTCGGCGCTTACTACGCCGTGCTCACGCCGGGTTCCATCGTGCATGGCGCCTATGGCGAGCCGGTGGTCAGCGAACGCCATCGTCACCGCTACGAGTTCAACTCCAGCTATCGGACCCGATTCGAGGCCGCGGGCTTCCTGTGCTCGGGAACGTCGCCGGACCGGCGCCTGGTCGAGTTCGTCGAGCTGGAGGGTCACCCGTTCTGGGTCGGCACCCAGGCCCATCCCGAGTTCAAGAGCAGACCCGATCGCCCGCACCCGCTGTTTCGTGAGCTCGTCGGAGCGTCGCTGGCCAGGGCCGAGGGGCGCAACCCCCACATCCCGTTCGACGCGCTCGAGCAGCCGGCGCCGATCGCCGATCCTGCGACTGCCGGCTGACGTCGCACGCTCGATGCCGTTTCGCCGGCGGGCCACGCGAGTGGTGCACGAGGGGTACGTGATGCGGGCCGAGGTCGTCACCTTCGACGGTCCGGGCGGTGAGGCGTTCGATCGCGACGTGGTGCGCTCGCCCGGGGCGGTGGTGGTGGTCCCCGTGCTCTTTGACGCCGAGGGCAGTGCGGTGGTGGTCATGGTTCGTCAGTGGCGAGCCAGCGTCGAGCGGGTGCTCTGGGAGCTGCCGGCAGGCCTGCGCGACATCCCCGACGAGCCCGAGGACCAGACCGCCGTCCGCGAGCTGCGCGAGGAGGTCGGCTACGAGCCGACGTCGCTCGTCCTGCTCGGGCGATTCCTCGCCAGCCCCGGCATGACCGATGCCCGCCACACGTACTTCCTCGCCACTGGTCTGCGCGCCGTCGATCGTGATGTGCAGGGCCCGGAGGAGCAGGTGATGGAGGTGGTGCACGTGCCACTGACCGAAGCGCTGGCCATGATCGAAGATGGCCGGATCGAGAACGCTCCGGCGGCCATCGGGTTGCTTCTCACGGCGCGGCGCATGGCTGGCGCCGACGCCCCTGACTCGCGGGGCTGAGGGCGCGTGGCCACGGCGCCACTGCCGATCGAGGTCGAGGAGCTGCTGTCGTGGCTGGCCGTCGAGCGGGGCCGATCGCAGAACACCTTGGTGGCCTACCGCCGTGACCTGATCCAGTACACGGGGTGGCTGGCGGCCCGTTCGACGGCGTTGACCGAGGTCACGCGCGTTGACATCGAGGACTACGTGGCTCATCTGCGCGTGTCGGGTCGGGCACCGTCGTCGTCGGCCCGAGCGGTGGCTGCCGTGCGTGGGTTGCACCGCTTCCTGGTCGACGAGGGCCGAGCCGATGTGGACCCGGCCCATGAGGTGACCGGGCCACGGGTGCCGGCGGGCCTTCCCAAACCGTTGGCGGAGTCCGAGGTGATCGCCCTCATCGACGGTGTCGACGGCGATGATCCCATCAGCCGCCGGGACCGGGCGGTGCTCGAGGTCCTCTACGGCTCGGGCATGCGCGTGTCGGAGCTGTGCGGGCTGTCGCTCGGCGACGTCGACCCCGAGGCCGGCCTCGTGCGGGTCTTCGGCAAGGGCGCCAAGGAGCGGATCGTGCCCCTCGGCCGCCTTGCGCTGGCGGCGCTCGACCGATGGTTGGCCGCCGGCGGACGACCGGAACTGGTGCCGACCCGGTGGGCGCGCCGAGGCGACGCCGAGGCCACCTTCCTCAACCAGCGTGGTGCCCGCCTGAGCCGGCAGTCGGCATGGGCCATCGTGGAGCTGCGCGGCCACCGGGCCGGGATCAAAGGGCCCCTGAGTCCGCATGTGCTGCGCCACTCGTGCGCCACCCACCTGCTCGACCACGGCGCCGACATCCGGGTGGTGCAGGAGCTGCTCGGCCATGCCTCGGTCTCGACCACTCAGGTGTACACGAAGGTCTCCGACGAGACGTTGAGGGCGGCGTTCACCGCAGCGCACCCCCGCGCTGTGGTGAGGGGTGTCGGCCGCTGACGAGGTCGGCCCGGTACCCTCGCCTGATCGACGCCGACACCCAACGCATCGTCATCACGGTGGCGGTGATGATCCCGTCCATCATCCTGCACGAAGTGAGCCACGGCTACGTGGCCTACCGGTTCGGTGACGACACTGCGAAGCGAGCGGGTCGCCTCACCCTGAACCCGGTGTCGCACGTCGATCCGTTCGGGACGCTGCTGCTTCCACTGATCACAGCCGCGGCCGGATTTGGGATGTTCGGCTACGCCAAGCCGGTGCCGGTCAGCCCGTCAAAGTTGCGACACCCCCGCAACCAGTCACTGCTGGTGGCGCTCGCCGGCCCGGCGACCAACATCGCGAGTGCGTTGATGGCTGGCGTCGCGCTGCGGGCGCAGCGCTCCCAGTTCGTCAACGGGGGTGTCAGCGCGCAGGCTCTCTGGCTTCAGGTGCTGTTCTGGCTGGGCTTCGTCAACGTCATCCTGGCCATCTTCAACCTGATTCCCGTGCCCCCCCTCGATGGCTCAGCGGTGGTCGAGCGGCTGCTGCCTCGGTCGCTGTGGCCCGGCTACCTGCGGCTGCGCCAGTACTCGCTGTGGGTGCTGCTGGGCGTGCTCCTGTTGGCGCCTCGGCTGTTCAGCCCCGTGCTCAACTGGGGCATCGACCATTGGTTCGACTTCGTCTTCGGCACGTGATGGCGAGCCTGACGCACCTGGCCGGACGGTTCGCCGGCTCGTTGTCCACCCGGCCGCCGAACGACACCGACATCGGCTGGGCCGAGTTGCAGCTGCTGCCCGGCGAGCGGCTGCTCTGGCACCGCCTCCCGGTCGCGGACCAGCGCCACTCGATTGCCGTCGCCCGAGAGGTGAAGCGGCTGCTCGGCGCGGAGGCGACTCGGCCCGTGCTGGCGGCCGCGCTGCTCCACGACGTCGGCAAGCTGGCCAGTGGCTACGGCACGATGCGACGGGTGTGGGCCACCGTTGCCGCCGGGATCGTCGGCCGAGACCGGTTGTCGCGGGGTTCGGGGAGACTGGCGCTGTACCTGCGCCACGACGAGGCCGGCGCCGACTTCCTGGCCGAGGGGGACAGCGATCCGCTGACGATCGCCTGGACCGCCGAGCACCACCAACCTCCATCGACCTGGACCCTCGACCTCAGGGTCGCTTCGGCCCTCAAAGCCGCCGACGACGACTGACCCAGGTTCCGCCATGGCCCCGGCTTCGCCCCGGGGATTCTGGCGTTCTGACCGTCGAATTCCCCGGCTGGCGGGGATTCTGGCGTTCTGACCGTCGAATTCCCCGGCTGGCGGGGATTCTGGCGTTCTGACCGTCGAATTCTCCGGCTGGCGGGGATTCTGGCGTTCTGACCGTCGAATTCCCCGGCTGGCACGGAGCTGGGACGGAGCGGGCACGGCGAGCTGGGCGGCCATCGGGGCGGCCATCGGGGTGGGTCAGGGGGTCACCTGGGCTCGGGCCCAGGTGTAGTCCGGTTTGCCGCTGGGGGAGCGGGCCACCGCGGGTCGCCTGACGATGACCTTGGGGAGCTTGTAGCGGGCGAGGTGCTCGGCGCAGGCAGCGAGCAGCTCGTCGTCAGTGGGCTCGCCAGCGCCGGGACGCAGGGCGATCACCGCCGCCACCTCCTGGCCCCAGCGCTCACTCGGCCGTCCGACGACCAGCGCGTCGTACACGGCGGGGTGGTGCTTGAGAACCTGCTCGACCTCCTCGGCGAACACCTTCTCCCCCCCGGTGTTGATGGTGGCGGCGTCGCGGCCGAGGAGCTCGATCGAGCCGTCGGCGAGGCGCCGGGCCCGGTCGCCGGGGACCGAGAACCGAGTGCCGGAGATGACCGGGAAGGTGCGGGCCGTCTTGTCCGGGTCGCCGAGGTAGCCGAGCGGGACGGCCCCTGCGGTGGCGAGCCAGCCGATGGCCTCGTCGCCCGGGGCGAGCTCGTGGGTCAGGGCTTCGTCGAGCACGGTCGCTCCGGTCGACGCCCCGAACCGGCCAGTCGATGCACCCGTGGCGCTCGTCGAGGTGTGCACGCCCTGGCGCCCAGCCTCGGACGATCCCACGATGTCGACCACGGAGACCCCGGGCACCAGCGCCAGCAGCGATCGCTTGACGGCGGGGGACAGCACGGCGCCGCCGCTGACCACGAAGCGCAGGTGCGAGAGGTCGTAGCGGTGGTGGTGCAGGTCGTCGACGAGCGGAAGTGCGAACGCATCGCCGACGATCTGCAGCGAGGTGACGCGCTCGGCGGCGGCCGTGGTCCACACGTCGTGGGCGTCGAGGCGGTGGACGGCGGACTGGACGATCACCGTGCCGCCCCCGAGCCACGCGCTCCAGGCGTTCCAGTGGGCGGCGCCATGCATGAACGGCGCCGTCGGTAGCACCCGCAACGTGGCCCCGGCGCCGTTGGCCACCGCGGCCGCCAGCTCGGCGGGATGTGCAGCAGTGGTGCCCAGCGCGCCTCGTACGAAGTCGCGCTGGCGCCAGAGCACCCCTTTGGGCCGACCGGTGGTGCCCCCCGTGTAGAGCACGTACAGGTCGTCGGGTGTGCAGCCGGGATCGCACGGCTGCTCCTGCGCTGCGGCAAGGGCCTCCTCGTATCCGGTCACCTCGATGCTCGAGTCCAGGGCGGCGTGCCCGTGCCCGTTGATGTCCCGCCAGCCTTCGCCGACCACGAGCACGAGCCTCGGCCCAGGAGCCAGCACCAGTGCGTCGGCAAGCACGCCGAGCAGATCGGCATCGACGACGACCGCAGCCGCACCGCTGTCGCCGATGACGTAGGCGAGCTCCTCGGCCGTGTACCGGAAGTTGACGTTGACGGGAGCGCATCGAGCCTTGAAGGACCCGAGCATCGCTTCGAGGTAGACATCACCGTTGCGCAGAAGCAGCGCCACGGTGTCCTGACCCCGCTCCCAGCCGGCCAGCTGCGAGCGGTCGCGGTGGTGCCCGAACCCATGTCGGCGGAGCACAGCAGCAAACCGGCGGCTGCGTCGCCCGATGTCGCGCCACGACCGTCGGTAGTCGCGCCACACGAGGCAGTCCCGGTAGGGCACGACGGCCTCGATCGCCTCGTGGGCGAGAGCAAGGTTGATGCCGTCGAAGGGGGAGGCCATGGGGCAGGATGCTGCCATGCCCGCCATCGAGCTCGACAACCCTCGCCCCGGCGTCACCCGCGTCACGATGAACCGGCCCGCCAAGCTCAACGCGATGACCACCGAGCTCGTGACCGAGCTCCATGGTGCCCTCGATGCGATCGCGGCTGACTCGGCGTGCCGGGTCGTGATCTTGACCGGTGCCGGCCGCGGCTTCTGCGCAGGTCTCGATCTCGGCGGGTTCGGGGACGCACCGAACACCGAGGGCTTCGGCCGCACCCAAGCGGGATTCGCCGTGCAGCGCCACATCGCTCGCCTGATCCCGCACTTGCGCTCCCTTCCCCAGCCGGTGATCGCCGCCGTCAACGGCCCGGCGGCGGGCGGGGGCTTCGCGCTCGTGCTCGGCTCGGACATCCGGATCGCAGCAGCCAGCGCCCGGTTCAATGCGGCCTTCATCCGCATCGGGCTGTCGGCCTGCGACATCGGCACGAGTTGGCTCCTACCCCGACTCGTCGGCGCTGCTCGAGCCCATGAGCTGATGCTCACAGGGCGCATCTTTGATGCCGACGAGGCGGCCCGCATCGGGCTCGTGCTCGACGTCGTGCCTGACGACGCCCTGCTCGACGCCGCCTACGAGAAGGCTGACCAGATCATGGCCAACACGCCCTTCGGGGTGGCGCTGACCAAGGAGGGCATGTGGGCGGCGCTCGAGATCCCGGGCATGCAGGCGGCCATCGACTTGGAGAACCGGCAGCAGATCATGGCGAGCGCCACCGCCGACCACCAGGAGGCGCTGCGGGCGTTCCTCGAGCGGCGGCCGCCGCAGTACCGCAACGCCTGAGGAGGAGCGGCGCCAGGGCTCTCCTCAGTCCGGCACGAACCACCACGGCTGGAACCTGAGCCCGAGCGCATCGATGTTGCCGAGCCCGTCGATGAGTTGACCGCTGATGAGCGCACCCATCTCGTCGATCCCCATTGCCGGGGCCTTCACCCAGTGGAGCACCATCGCCTGGAGGGCGGCGATCATGCCACGGGCGACCACCTCGGCGCGCGGCCCGCCGCCGAGGAGGTCGCGCAGCTGGCTGACCCGGTCCTCGGCCACCTCCGGCAGGTGGGCGAACGACCCGTCGCCACACGAGTAGCGATAGGCGCTGGGATCGTCACGGGCGAACTCGAGGTGGGCCCGGACCGCGCCCCGGATGGTTGGCGCGAGACTGGTGCTGCCCCTGACGGCGTTGTCGATGCGCTCGCGGAGCTCGTTGACGCTCTGCTGGTATACCGCCTCCAGCAGCCCGTGCCGATCCCCGAAGTAGTTGTACACCAGGGCCCGCGAGACACCAGCGGCATCGGCGATCTCCTCGAAGGTGACCTCCGCCGGGTCGCGGTCACGAAAGACCTGGGTGGCGGCTTCAACGATCTGGGCTCGGCGCTCCTCTCGAGCCAGCCTGCTCTTCGTGGACTGGCTCATCTTCCCCCTTCCGTGGCTGGCCGGACCCGAATCGCACTAGATCGACGGAGCAACCGCTCGCGACGTGCTCTGGTCGGTCGGTGGCGCCTCGCTGTGACCCACTGGGAAGTGACAAGCGACGTAGTGCTCATCGCCGAGGTCGCGCAGCGTGGGCTCCTCGAGCGCGCAGCGCTCCTGGGCGCTCGGGCACCTCGTGCGGAACCGGCAGCCGCTGGGGGGGAAGAGCGGCGACGGGAGCTCGCCTTGGATTCGGGTGGTGGGATCAGGGCGAACCGTGGGATCTGGCACCGGGATCGAGCGCAGCAGCGCGTTCGTGTACGGATGACTGGGGTCTTGGTAGAGGCGGTCGCTCGAGGCGACTTCACAGACCTTGCCGAGGTACATGACGCACACACGGTCGCTGATGTTCTTCACGACGGCCAGGTCGTGAGCGATGAAGATCATGGTGAGGCCGTAGCGCACCTTCATGTCTTCGAGGAGGTTCAGGATCTGGGCCTGGACCGACACGTCGAGCGCCGACACCGGCTCGTCGCAGATGATCATCTTGGGATCGAGCACCAATGCCCTGGCCACGCAGATGCGCTGGCACTGACCACCAGAGAACTGATGGGGCCGGCGGTCGGCGGCCGCCTCGGGATCGATGCCCACGTCTTCGAGCACCTTGTTGACCTTGGCCTCGCGTTCGGCCTTCGTGCCGATGCCCCAGATGTTGAGGGGTTCGGCGACGATGTCGCGGACCTTGCGGCGCGGGTTGAGCGACGAGATCGGGTCTTGGAAGATCATCTGGATGGACGTGCGCAACTGGCGCATCTCTTCGCCCTGGAGCGTGGTGAGCTCACGGCCCTCGAAGGTGATGGAGCCGCTGGTGGGGCGGGGGAGCTGCATGAGCGCGCGTCCGGTGGTGGACTTGCCGCACCCGGACTCGCCGACGAGGCCCAGCGTCTCGCCTCGCAGCACGTCGAAGCTGATGCCGGACACCGCGTGGACCTTGAGGCCCGTGCGGCCGACGGGGAACTCGACGGTGAGGTCGGTCACCGACAGCAGCGCCTCGCCGGGCGCGTGGAGGTGGGCGGTGCCACTGCCGGCCATGTCAGCTCCCTCCGGCGGCGGCGCCGGCATCGGCCAGCGCGCTGCGCTCGGCCACCTTCTCGTGGTACTCAGGTGAGCCCACTGGGTACCAGCAGGCATACGTGTGCCCGGCGGTGAACTCGACCAGCGGTGGTTCCTCGGTCAGGCACCTGTCGCGCACGTAGGGGCAGCGAGGGCTGAAGCGGCAGCCGGCCGGCGGATGGATGAGGTTGGGCGGACGGCCCCCGATGATCTCGAGGCGGGTGTGGCTGGCATCCTCGATATTGGGGATGCTCTTCAGCAACGACTCGGTGTAGGGCATCTTCATCTCGGAGAAGAGCTTGGCGGTGGGTGCCTTCTCGACGAGCTTGCCGGCGTACATGACGGCGATCTCGTCGGTGCGCCCGGCCACGACGCCCAGGTCGTGGGTGACCAGGATCATCGACATGTTCCGGTCTCGCTGCTGGGCGGCGAGCAGGTCGAGGATCTGGGCCTGCACGGTGACGTCGAGGGCGGTGGTGGGCTCGTCGGCGAAGAGGACCGTGGGACCACAGGCCAGGGCGATGGCGATGGTGACCCGCTGGCGCATGCCCCCGGAGAGCTGATGGGGGTACTCGTCGAGGCGACGGTGGGGCTCGGGGATGCCGACGTCGTTGAGGAGGCGCTCGGCCGTGGCGTTGGCGTCCGAGCGGCTCATGTTCATGTGCTTCTTGAGGCCCTCGGTGATCTGGGCACCGACCTTCATGACCGGGTTCAGGCTGGTCATGGGGTCTTGGAAGATCATCGCCATGTCGGTGCCGAAGATCCGGCGGGTGTCCCGAGTCGACAGCGTCGTGAGCTCGCGGCCTTCGAACTTGACGCTCCCGCTGCGGATCGTGTTGCGCTTCGGAAGGAGGCCCATGATCGAGCGCGACAAGATGGTCTTGCCCGATCCGGATTCGCCCACGATGCCGAGCGTCTTGCCGCGATCGAGGGTAAAGCTGACGCCGTCGACGGCCTTGACCACACCGAGCTCGGTGCGGAAGTGCGTGCGCAGATCGTCGACTTCGAGCAGGAGCCCCTCCTGGGGACGGCCCTCGGCTTGGAACGATGACGACCGTCCGGTCATCCGACCGCCTCCTTGACCATGAAGCGCTGGCTCAACTGGTCACCGATCAGGTTGATGGACAGGATCGTCAGGAACATGACCAAGGCCGGGGTCATCGAGATCCACCACGCCTTTTCGAGCTGGTCCTGGCCGGCCAGGATCATGCCGCCCCACGTGGGGATGGGAGGGGCAACGCTCAGGCCGAGGAAGGCCAGCGCGCCTTCGGCGATGATCAAGATGGCCAGGCCAGTGAGCGCGAACGAGAGCATGACGGGTACGACGTTGGGCAGGATCTCGCGAAAGATCACGCGACCGCTCTTGGCCCCGAGCGACCGCGCCGCCAGCACGAACTCTCGCTGGGTGTACACGAGCGTGTTGGCCCGCACGAGGCGCGACAGCGGCGGGATGGCCAGCACGCCGAGGGCGAGCACGATGTTCTTGGCGTCGCGGCCGAACGTCGTGACGATCAGCAGGGCCAAGATCAGCGCGGGGAAGCCGAGGAGGATGTCCATCACGATGCTGGTCCCGGTGTCGATCCACCTGCGGTAGTAGCCCGAGATCAGCCCAAGGAGACCACCGACGGCCAAGCCCAGCACGACGCTGGCGATGCCGATGGCGAGCGACACACGGGCCCCGTACATGGCCCGGCTGAAGATGTCGAAGCCGTTCTTGTCGGTGCCGAACCAGTGGTCGAGCGAGGGAGACAGCTTGCCGTTGATGACACTGCCCTTGTCGTAGGGGCTCACCCAGGGCAGCACATCGGCGAAGATCGCATGGAAGGCGATGACGGCCAACCAGCCCACCGCAAGGTAGAAGGTGACCCGTCCTTTCTTGCGCAGCCGTGGCGCCTTGGCCTGCGGCGTCGAGGTGATCTCGAGCGGAGCCCGGTAGTCCCACAGGCCCTCGTCCACCACCTGCCCACCGTCAATGGCGTGGATCGTCTCGCGCAGTTCAGCGTCGGCGTCAGCGCTCATGAACAGCTCCGATCAGGCCAGCGCACGAGCGTGGCGGATGCGTGGGTCGAGGACGGCGTACAGCATGTCGACGGCGAAGTTGGCGACCACGAAGATGATGGCGAAGACGGCGACGAAGGCTTGCAGCGTCGGGTAGTCGCGCCGGGCGATGGCATCGACGGTGGTGAAGCCTGCGCCTTGGAGGCGGAAGATCTGCTCGACGATGACCGACCCGCCGATGATCGCGCCGATGTTGACGGCGGCGGCGGTGAGGAGCGAGAACGAGCTCGGCCGGAGCGCGTGGCGGAACATGATGCGAGATGTGCTCATGCCCTTGGCTCGGGCCATGGTGATGAAGTCGCTCTGCAGGGTGGCGATCAGGTCGTTGCGCAACAAGCGGAAGTACCCGGCGAAGAGGCCGACCGCCAAGGTGACGGCGGGGAGCGCGTAGTTGCGAACGTGGTCGACCGGGTCGGTGAACAGCGGGACGTTCTCAGAGATGCGGGGTACCCAGCCGAGCCGCACCGCGAAGATCAGGGCGAGGAACAGCCCGAGGATGTAGTTGGGGACCGACAAGAACGCGAACGCTCCCACGTTGAACCCTCGGTCGAGCATCCCGTTGGCGCGGTAGGCGGCGATCATGGCTAAGGGCACTGCGAACAGCAGCGCCAGGAACTGGGCGTAGATCATGAGCGTGAGCGAGATCGGCAGGCTGTTGGACAGCAGCGTCGAGATCGGCGTGTTGGAGTTGATCGAGGTGCCGAGGTTGCCGGTGACGAGGTCTCGGATCCACAACACGTACTGCACGACCACCGGACGATCGAGGTACAGGTCGGCGCGGATCTGGGCGGCCTTGGCCTTGGCCTCGGGTGTGTCCTCGGCTCCCTGGGTGATGAACGTGACGGGGTCAGGCTTCAGGAACCTGATGCCCGCCGACGTCAGGAAGGTCACGGCCACGACGACGATGATGAGCTGGATCAGCTTCTGTCCGACGTAGCGCATGCGCGATGACCTTCCTGACGGTTCGGCTTGGACTCAGGTGGGAGCGGGTCCGGCTACTTCTTGATCCAGACGCCGTTCACGTTGAACGAGCCGGCGATGCCGGCGCCGAGCGCAGCCTGCGTGCCGGACGGGAGCTTGAACGACTCGATGCCCTGCACAGCAGGCTTGTGGGGGATGCCCCAGACAGCGTTCGAGCCCCACAGGTTGTAGCACTGCTTGGCGAAGGCATCGTCGACGGCCTTGGCGTCAGCGGCCTTCTTGGCCGGGTCGGTCTGGCCCCGGTTGTCGTCGAGGGCAGCGTCGATCTCCTTGTCACGGATGCGACCGAAGTTGAGGGCCAGCTGACCGAGCGGCAGAGCGTTGGACGAGTGCCACCAGATGTACTGGGCGTCGAGGTCGATGCCACCGTGGTTGCGCCACTGGAACGCCTCGAAGCTGCCCTGCAGGGCGACCAAGATGTACTTGGCCTGCTCGATCTGATCAATGGTGACGTCGTCGAAGCCGGCTTCCTTCCACCAGCCCTGCTGGGCCTGCGCGATGACCAGGTTGGTGGCGTCCTGCGTGGTGGCCAGCTTGACGGTCAGCTTCTTGCCGGGGTTGGCGGCCTTCCACTTGGCGACCAGTTCCTTGGCCTTGGCCATGTCCTGCTTGAGCGGGTAGGCGTTGCTGGCCTGCTTGCCCGACTGACCCTCAGTGAAGGGACCGTTGGCGACATCGCCGATGCCAGCGTTGATCTTGTCGATGATCGCCTTGCTGTCGTAGGCGTTGGCCATTGCACAGCGGACGTCGGCGCTGCCGAGGTTGGAGGCCGGGTCGTTGACGTTGAGCAGCGTGTAGCCGGTCTCGGCGAACTTGGTGCTCTCGGTCATCGGGAACTTGTCCGGCGCGCCCCGGAACTCCTTGATGCTCTCGCCATTGGTCGTGTGGATCACGTCCACGTTGCCGGCCTTGAGGGCATCACGACGCTGGAGGGCGTCGGGGATGACCTTGAACGAGATCTCGTCGAGGTAGGGGTAGGGCTTGTTCCAGTAGTCCGGGTTCTTCTTGGCGCTGAACACGTCGTTCGGGGTGTAGCTGGCGAACACGAATGGGCCGGTGCCGACCGGCTTGGGCTTGAGGGTCTTGTCGGCATCGGCGGCCTTCATCCACGTGGGCGAGCCCATGTAGCCGATCTGGCCGGCGAGATACACCGGGAACGCCACCCAAGGCCGCTTCATCGTGATCTCGACCGTCATGGCGTCCTTGGCCGTGATCGATGCGACGTCGGTGAGGGCCTTGCCGGTGAGGAACGACTTCTGCTGGCGGGTGAGGTTGTCGAGGATGGCGGCGCCGTCGAAGGCGGTGCCGTCGTGGAACTTCACACCGTCGCGAGCCACGATCGTCCACACCGTGTAGTCGGCGTTGGGCGTGATCGACTTGGCCAAGTAGGGCTCGACCTTGCCGTCGGCGTTCGGGAGCGTGAGCGGATCGAACACGCTGCGGATGGTCTGGTGACAGGACACCGCGCACAGGACCTCGGCGGGCATCCATGGGCTGCCCGAGTCGGCCTCGATGCCCATCGTGAGCTTGCCGCCCGGCGTGGGCGCGGCCACCGTCGTGGTGGTGGCCGCCGCGGCCGTGGTGGTGGCTCCGCCGGCCGTCGTGGTGGCGCCACCGGCTGCGCTGGTCGTCGTGCCACCCGTGTTCTTGCTGCTGCTCCCGCAGGCGGCGGCGATGAGCGCGAAGCCCACCAACCCGACACCCAAGAGCGTGCCCGTGCGTCGACGAGCCCTTCGATAGGACTGCTGCACTCGAATTCCCCCTGATCGTCGTTGTCTCGTGCGGTGCACGGACGCCCCGGTCGCGTGTTGTGACCACCGCCACAGGCGGCAAGCCGCAAGGTAGGTCGTCGGTTACGCCGTGTCAACGACTCCAAGCGCCAATCGCGTGACGGGGCACGGTGCCCGGTGGAGCGAGGGTCGGCCACTAGGTTCGCCGCCCATGGAACGCCAACTCGTGTCGTCAGGCTCACCGTGGGAGCTGATCGTCGGCTACAGCCGGGCCGTGCGGGTCCATGACCGGGTGGTCGTAGCCGGCACCGCGCCCCAGTGGCCCGACGGCGACGTCCATCCCGACCCCGAGGTGCAGGCTCGCCGGTGCTTCGAGATCATCCGGTCCGCGCTCGATCAGGCCGGGGCGACGCTCGACGACGTCGTGCGCACGAGGGTCTACCTGGTCGACGCCGCCGACTTCGAAGCCGTGAGCCGGGTCCACGGCGAGCTCTTCGCCGACGTGCGCCCGGCCAACACCACCGTGGTGGTGGCCGCCTTGCTGAACGCGGCGTGGAAGGTCGAGATCGAGGTCGAGGCCGTGGTCGGCGCCGGGGTCCGGGAGCCGGGCCGCTGATGGGCGTCGTCGTCGCCGACACGATCGACGACGTGGTTGCTGCGCTGCAGGCCGATCCGGGTGCCCATCTGCTCGCCGGCGGCACCGAACTCATGGACGAGGTCAACCACGGTCACCGTCGTCCCGCATCGGTGGTCCTGGTGTCGAGGGTCGCCGAGCTGCGCT
>JBBRTJ010000097.1:0-13699 GCA_038244535.1 Acidimicrobiales bacterium
CGGCGGCGTTGACGACGGCGCGCACGTCGACGTCGCAGAGGTTGGAGATCTTGCGCTTGAGCGACTCGCTGAGTGGGGCCTCGCTGCGGCACACGATCACGTCGGGCTGGATGCCACGGCTGCGCAGCTCGGTGACCGAGTGCTGCGTCGGCTTCGTCTTCTGCTCGCCACTCGGACCGATGAACGGCACCAAGGTGACGTGGAGGTAGCACACGTTGTCGCGGCCGACGTCCTTGCGGAACTGCCGGATGGCCTCGAGGAACGGCAGGATCTCGATGTCGCCGACCGTCCCCCCGACCTCGGTGATGACCACGTCCACGTCGTCGGACACCAGGCGCCGGATCCGGTGCTTGATCTCGTCGGTGATGTGGGGGATGACCTGCACCGTGCGACCGAGGTAGTCACCGCGACGCTCGGCAGCCAGCACCGCTTGGTAGATGCTCCCCGTCGTGGCGTTCGACCCCCGGCCGAGGTTCTCGTCGATGAACCGCTCGTAGTGGCCAAGATCGAGGTCGGTCTCGCCACCGTCGTCGGTCACGAAGACCTCGCCGTGCTCGAACGGGTTCATCGTGCCCGGGTCGACGTTGATGTAGGGGTCGAGCTTCTGCATCGTGACCCGAAGGCCCCGCATCTTCAGAAGCCGCCCCAGGGATGACGCAGTGAGCCCCTTGCCGAGGGAGCTGGCCACACCTCCCGTGACGAAGATGTGCTTGGCCACCGTGAAGTACCTCCCTGGCGTCCGGCTGACCCGTCGAGGGTAGCGCCCTTCGCCGCGCGAGCAGTGCATGGTCGGCACTGCTCGGCAGTGCCCTACGTCCGCTTGGCTCAGCGGCCGCGCTGCTGACGGGCGGCAGCCAGCAGCTCACGGGCATGGGCCTGCGCCGAGTCGCTGGTCGCCAGGCCCGACAGCATCCGAGAGAGCTCCTCGAAGCGCTCCTCGTCGTCGAGGAGCCGGGCCGAGGTCTCGGTACGGCCACCGACCTCTCGCTTGGTGACGCCGACCTGCTGGTCGGCGAACGCGGCCACCTGAGCCAGGTGCGTGACCACGAGCACCTGGTGCTCAGCGGCGACTGCGGCGAGGGCCCTGCCGACCGCCAGTGCTGCGGCCCCCCCGACACCGGCATCGACCTCGTCGAACAACAACGTCGGCGGAGCATCGGTCAGCACGAGCCTGAGCGCAAGCATCGCCCGCGCCAGCTCGCCCCCCGACGCCGCCCGGGCCAAGGGAGCCAGCGGTTCACCGGCGTTGGCTCCGAGGAGGATCACGACGTTGTCGCCGGGATCCTCGTCGCCGACCGTCACCGCCAGGCGGGCCCCCGTCATGGCCAGCTCGACCAGGTGCCCTTCCACCGCAAGGGCCAGGGCATCGGCGGCCCGCCGCCGCGCCGCTCCGACCACCGCCGCGGCAGCAACCACCGTGCGCTGCGCGGCCGCCCGCTCGTGCTCCAAGGCGCGAGCGCGGTCCTCGTAGCCCTCGAGCTCAGCGAGGCGCGCCGCAGCCGCCTCGTGGAAGGCCACCACGTCGGCCAGCGTCTCGCCGTACTTGCGGCGCAGCTCCCGCAACGCGTGACGGCGAGCGCGCACCGCCGCCAGGCGCTCCGGGTCATCGTCGAGCTGGTCGACGAGGCGGTCGGCCTCCCGGGCCAGGTCGTCGAGCTCGACGGCGACGCCCCGGAGGCGATCAGCCAGCTCCGCGAGCGGGGCTCGTCCCTGCACGGAACCCAGGGCTCCCCGCACGCCGTCGAGTGCGCCGCCGTCGTCGCGCAGCGCGGCCACCAGGGTGCCGGCCGCCTCTCGATGGGCCTGCGCAGCAGCAAGTGAGTCCTCGATGCGATCGAGGTGCTCGTCCTCGTCGGGGCCATCGATGGCCGCTCGGTCCAGCTCGTGCACCTCGTAGCGCAAGAGGTCGATCTCGCGGGCCCGAGCGCGGGTGTCGCCGCCGAGCTCGGCCATCGATCGGTCGAGCTCGGCCACACCGGCGATCGCCACCCTCAGCGGCGCGAGATCGATCGCCGCGAACCGATCGAGGGCTTGACGCTGCGTCGCGGGCGCCCCCAGCGACTGGTGGGCGTGCTGCCCATGCAGGTCGACGAGGCCGGCGCCGGCCTCGGCCAGCGTCGCCGCCGTGGCCAAGCGCCCATCGACGTAGGCGCGGCTGCGGCCGGTGGCCGGCACGGCCCGGGCGAGCACGACTTCGCAGTCGCCGACGACGAACCGTCCCTCCACCCAGGCCTCGGCGGCCCCGGCACGGACCAGCGCGGGGTCGGCGCGGCCCCCGAGGAGCAGCGCGATCGCCTCGACCAGCAGCGTCTTGCCGGCACCCGTCTCGCCCGTGAGGGCGGTCATGGCCGGCCCGAGCACGAGGGTCAGGTCGGCGATGACCCCGAGGTCGCGCACCCGCAGCTCGGTCAGCATCAGCGATCGCTCAACCCGAACTTGGCCTTCAAGATGGCATGGAAGTCGCGGTGGCCGTACTGCACGAAGCGCGCCACCACTGACGAGGCACGGCACCGGAGCCGATCACCACTGACGAGCAGCGGGCCCTCCCGACCGTCGACGAACAGCTGGGCGGTGCGCGTGCCGATCACCTCGATCTCCACTTCCTGGGCCGGGTCGAGCACGAGCGTGCGATCGAACAGCATGTGGGGTGAGACCGGTGTGAGCAGCAGGGCGCGATGGCGGGGCGACACGATCGGGCCCCGGGCGCTCAGGGCGTAGGCCGTCGATCCCGTCGGGGTGGCCACGATCAGGCCGTCGGCGGCATAGCTCGTGAAGACGGCACCGTCGATGCTGACCAGCAGCCGAACCGTGTGGCTCCCCTCGCGCTTCTCGATCACTGCGTCGTTCAGGGCTCGCGTGCGCACGATCCCCCCGGCTGTCTCAACCTCGACGTCGACCAGCATGCGCTCCTCGACGGTGTGGCGATCGGTGAAGAACGCCTCGAGGGCCAGTTCCATGGACGCAGGTTCCACCGCAGTGAGGTAGCCCAACTGGCCCACGTTGACACCAAGCAGCGGCGTGTCGGCTCCGTTCACGAGCTCGACGGCTCGCAAGACAGTGCCGTCACCGCCGAGGCTCACGATCAGATCGAGTCCTTCGGCACCGAAGCCCGAACCGCAAGCCAGCTCACCGAGCCCGAGCACAACGGCATCGTCGTCGACCATGACCACCTGGTGCCCCCGCTCCTCGAGCCAGATCACCGCTCGCTGAGCCAGCTCACCGGCCTGGGTGCGATCGTGATGGGCGACGAGCCCGACCTTGCTCATGGTGCGCCCCCGGGTGCGATCGCGTGCACGAACAGTTCGACGTTGCCCTCGGCACCGCGCAGGACGCTGGTGGTCCATGCGACGGGCGCGGCGCCCGCCACGAGCAGCGCCTCGGACACCTCGCCCCGGATGCGCTCGTGCACCGCGGGGTCGCGAATGACGCCCTTGGCTCGAGCCGCCTCCACTCGTCCGGCTTCGAACTGGGGCTTCACGAGGAGCACGAGATCGCCGCCCTGAGCGGCAGCACCGAGCAGCGCGCCGAGCACGACCCGCAGGCTGATGAACGACAGGTCGGCCACGACGAGGTCGACCTGTCCACCGAGGAGCTCGGGGGTCACCCGCCGGATGTCGGTTCGCTCGAACACGGCAACGCGGGGGTCATCGCGAAGCTTGGGGTGGAGCTGGCCGTGACCGACGTCGACGGCAGCCACATGAGCGACCCCACGCTGCAACAGGCAGTCGGTGAAGCCCCCCGTGGAGGCACCGGCATCGAGGGCACGGCGGCCGGCAACTGCGACGCCCAGCTCGTCGAGTGCTGCGTCGAGCTTCTCGCCGCCACGCCCGACGAAGCGCGCACGCGGGCCGAGGAGCCGAACCGGTTCACCGGCTCCCACCAGCCGGGTGACCTTCAGCGCGGGCGCACCGGCGACCAGGACGTTGCCGGCCGCCACGGCCAGCTGGGCCTCGGTCCGACTGGTCACCAGCCCTCGTCGCACGAGCTCGACGTCCAGGCGCCGCCGTGTCGTCATGGGATCGGCCGGCCGCGCCGGCTACTCGGCCGCGGGCGTCGCGGTGCGGGTCCCGGCCGGTGAAGCCTTGGCCGCCTTGGACGCCTTTGCTGCCTTCGCGGGCTTCGCCCCGACGGCGGCCTTCTTGACGGCCTTGGTCGCCTTCGCCCCGACATCGGCCTTCTTGACGGCCTTGGTCGCCTTGGTCGCCTTCGCCGGCTTGGCCGCAGCGGCGACCTTCTTGGACGCCTTGGCGGCCTTGGCGGGGCTGCTCGTCTTGCCGGCGGGCTTGGCCATCGCCTTCAACCGTCGCTCGAGCCGATCGAGATCCTTCTGCGTGGCGACTCCGATGGCCTTCACCTGGCGGGCCACCTCGTTCTGGATGGTGGCGGCTAGGTCCTCGGAGCTCTTGCGGCTCCGCTCGAGGAGGTCGGCGACGCTGGACTGCACCTCGTCCACCCTGAGCTCACCGGCCTGGACCAGTTCGCGCGCGATGCGCTCGGCGCGCTCCTGGGTGAGGCGGGTGAACGACATCCCTGCATCGAGCAGACGACGGAGCAGATCGGTTTGTGCCATGTGAGCAGCGTACCGGCACGATCAACGGCCGCCGGGGTTGCTCGCGCCGCAGCGCTCAGGGCACCAGGTGAGAGGCGAACGCTGCGAGGTCAGCCACGACGAGCGCCGGTGCCGGGTCTGGGAGCGAGTCGCCCGGCCGCGTCACCCCCGTGAGCACGAGCACGAAGGGAGCGCCCAGCGCCGCAGCGAAGCGACCATCGGTGTCGAGCCGGTCGCCCACCGCCCACAGATCAACCCCGTCACTGCCGAGCACGGACAGCACGAGGTTCACCATGGCCGCGTACGGCTTGCCGGCCACGACTGGTTCGACCCCAGCGCCGGTGCGCACCGAGGCCAAGATCGAGCCTCCACCGGGGATCGGTCCGGTCGGGGTCGGGTAGGTCGCGTCGTCGTTGGTGCCGATCAGACGAGCGCCGGCCCGCACCGCCAGGGTGGCCAGCCGCAGCGCGTCGTAGTCGAAGGTCCGATGGAACCCCACGACCACGACGTCGAAGGCCGGCAGCGGCGGACCGCCGAGCTCACCGGCCCCGACGAGTGCTTCGGCACGGACGACCTCGGCCCCGGCCCGCGTCAGCTCGTCGTTCGCACCAGGGCCTCCGAGCAGCAGCACGTGCTCGCCGGCGGCCACCAGCGAGGCGGACGCCATGGCTGACGTGATGACGTCCCCCGCCGCAGGGATTCCCAGGGCGTTGAGCTTGGTCTCGACCTCCCCCACCGGACTGAACGAGTTGTTGGTCACGAAAAGCACGCGATGGCCGCCGGCTCGGAGGCGGGCGATGGCCGGCGCCGCTCCGGCGATCACCTGATCGGCCAACCAGATCACACCGTCGAGATCGCACACCACCGTCACGACGTCTGATCCTGGCACGCCCATCTGACAACCTTGACGCTCGTGCCCCGCTTCGAACCCTTCACCGGCATCCGCTACGCCGCCGGCCCCGATCAGCTCACGCCGCTCGTCGCCCCGCCCTACGACGTCATCGACGACGAGGACCGCGCCGCGCTTGCCGCACGGTCCCCGCACAACATCGTCCACATCGACGTTCCGCTCGACCGCGATGGTCCGGGTCGGTACGCAGCAGCGGCCGCGCTGCTCCAGCAGTGGCTTTCCGACCGGACCCTGGCGGTCGACGCCGAACCGGTCTACTACGGCTACCGCATGAGCTGGATCGACGAGCTGGGTGCCGCGGTGGGCACCACCGGGGTGATCGGTGCCCTCGAGGTCGTGCCCACGGGTGAAGGCGATGTGCTGCCGCACGAGCAGACCACCCCGAAGGCCAAGACGGACCGCCTCGACCTGACCCGGGCCACGGGCACCAACCTGTCTGCGGTGTGGGGCCTGTCGATGGCCGAGGGGCTGACCGCCGCGGTCGCGGGACAGGGCCGCTTGGTCGCCGACGTCGTCGATGACGACGGTGTGCACCACGAGCTGACGGTCATCGACGACGCCTCGGCGATCGCCGCCATCCGAGCCATCGCCGAATCAGCGCCGGTGGTGATCGCCGACGGGCACCACCGCTACGAAGTGGCCCGTACCTATCGGGCAGAGCGAGCGGCCGCGGCCGAGGGACCGTCGGCGGCCGATCTCACCATGGCGCTCCTGGTCGAGCTGACACCGCCCGAACTGCACGTCTTGGCCATCCACCGGCTCTTGTCGGGAGTGCCCGAGGGCTACGACTTGCTCGCCGCGCTCGGCCCCCACTTCCATGCCGAGACCCTGGGCCCGGTCTCGGCGGCCACCGCCGCCGAGATGGTCGACCGGGGCGGCCTGTGCCTCGTGGACCGAGCCGGTCACGGCATGCTCCTTCAGCCCAAGGAGGGAGCCTTCGATGACCTCCCCGACCTCGACTCGGCGCGGCTCGACCATGCGCTCGCCGACGTGCCCCACGAGATCGCGTACCAGCACGGGATCGGTCACGTCATCGACGCACTCACCGGCGGCCGCGCCCAGTACGGGGTGCTGCTGCGGCCGGTGACGGTCCCCGTCATCCAGGCCATGGCCGACCGGCGCCAGCTCATGCCGCCGAAGTCGACGTTCTTTTCACCCAAGCCCCGCACCGGCCTGGTGATCCGCCCGCTCAACTGAGCCGAACCGCTCTGAGCCGGTCGTCACGGGACGATGCGGCCGCCCCGGGTGGTGCGGCCGCTCCAGGTTCCACACTGCGAGCAGTCACCCGATGTGAAGTCGATGCTCCCGCTCCATGCGCGTACGAACGAGGCGTCGCTCGACCGCGCCACGAGTGTGACCAGGACCGGCGCCCCGGGTGCGGTCGGGGTGAACGGGACCGACACCAGCGGGCCACCGGGCACCACCGAGCAGACGCCATCGGTGCACACCTCGTAGCTGGCAGCGTTGAAGAAGCGCGCGTTGACGGTGATCGTCACCCTCGGCGCGCATTGGGCGCGCGTGCACGAGCAGCCGCTGGCGCTGCCCGCGCCGAGGCCGAGCAGCGCGACAAGTGGCAGCAACCGCCAGCGCAGCGCCAATGCGAGTGCTACTCGATCCTCCACGTTCCGTTGGAGCGCAGGAGCGCTCCAAGGTCGCCCGGACCCTTGCGCTGGCTCGCTTCGAACAACTGGTTGGCAGTGGCCTGTGCGAACTCGGTCCGCTCGACCTGGCGGAAGATCCCGACCGGGGTCGGGCTGTGCACGTCACTCGCCAGCCGTGAAAGGGCAAAGGCCAGCCCCGGCTCGCTGCGGTGGGCATCGTGGACCAAGACGGCGTCCTCACCGACGTCGGCGACGGCCACGATGCGCAGCTGGCCGTCGCTGCCCATCACCACACCCTTCTCGTTCGACGACCCGAAGCGAATCGGCTCACCGTGCACGAGGGGGATCAACATGTCGGCCCGCTTCTCACGCCCGGTCAGATCCTCGAAGGCGCCGTCGTTGAAGACGTTGCAGTTCTGGAAGATCTCGACGAAGGCCGCCCCGCGGTGGTCGTGGGCCGCCCGGAAGATCTCCATCATGTGCTTGCGGTCCATGTCGTGGGTCCGGGCCACGAAGGTGGCTTCGGCGCCGAGCGCAATGCTCACCGGGTTGAACGGCCGGTCGAGCGAGCCGAACGGCGTCGACTTCGTGATCTTGCCCAGCTCGCTCGTCGGCGAGTACTGGCCCTTGGTGAGACCGTAGATCTGGTTGTTGAACATCAAGATCGTGAGGTTCACGTTGCGGCGCAGCGCATGGATCAGGTGGTTGCCCCCGATCGACAGGCCATCACCGTCGCCGGTGACCACCCACACGTCCAGGTCTGGGCGGGCGACGGCCAGCCCGGTGGCGATGGCGGGCGCACGGCCGTGGATGCTGTGGATGCCGTAGGTCTCCATGTAGTACGGGAAGCGGCTCGAACAGCCGATCCCGCTCACGAACACCGTGTTCTCGGCCCGCACGCCGAGATCGGGCATGAGCATCTGGACAGCGGTCAGGATGCCGTAGTCCCCGCAGCCCGGGCACCACCGCACCTCTTGGTCGGTGGCCCAGTCCTTCTTGGTGGTCATGGGCACGGCCAGGTCGGTCATCGGATTCCTCCGTCCAGCGCTTCGAGGATGGCGGCTTCGAGCTCGCCGGCGGTGAAGGGCACGCCGGCCACCTTGCTCACGGGGCGGGCGTCGACCAGGAACTCGGCCCGCACCACCCGGCACAGCTGTCCGAGGTTCATCTCGGGCACCAGCACCCGGCGACGGCCGGCGAGCAGCTCACCCAGGTTGCTCGGCAAGGGGTTGAGGTGGGTCAGGTGCACGGAGGCGACCTTGGCCCCGGTGGCCCGGACGCGGGCGACACCGGCGTCGATGGCACCCCAGGTCGACCCCCACCCGAGGACCAGCACCTCGGCGTCGGCGTCGCCGGACACGGTGGCCAGCGGGATGTCCTTGGCGATGCCGGCGATCTTGGCCGCTCGGAGGTGGACCATTTTGGAGTGGTTCTCCGGCGTGTAGCTGATGTTGCCGGTGCCGTCTTCCTTCTCGATGCCACCGACCCGGTGGGCGAGGCCGGGCGTGCCCGGGATCGCCCACGGTCGAGCAAGGGTCTCGGGATCACGCAGGTAGGGCCAGAACTCCATCGAGCCGTCCGCGGCTTGGTGGTTGGCCTCGGTGGTGAAGCTGACCGAGATGTCGGGCAGCGACGCGATGTCGGGCAACCTCCACGGCTCCGAGCCATTGGCCAGGTACCCGTCGCTCAACAGGATCACCGGGGTGCGGTACTTGAGGGCGATGCGCACGGCTTCGATCGCGGCGTCAAAGCACTGCGATGGGCTGTAGGCCGCCACCACCGGGAGCGGCGCCTCACCGTGGCGCCCGTACAGGGCGATGAACAGGTCGGCGGCCTCGGTCTTGGTCGGCAAGCCAGTGCTCGGACCGCCGCGCTGGATGTCGATGATCAACAGCGGCAGCTCGAGACTGACAGCCAGGCTGATGGTCTCGCTCTTCAGTGCCAGGCCCGGGCCACTGGTGGTGGTGACCCCGAGGTGGCCGGCGAAGGAGGCACCGAGGGCCGAGCCGGCCGCCGCGATCTCGTCCTCGGCCTGGAAGGTTCGGATCCCGAAGTGCTTGTGCTTGCTGAGCTCGTGGAGGATGTCGCTGGCCGGCGTGATCGGGTAGCTGCCGAGGAAGATGGGAAGACCGGCGAGCTGACCGGCGGCCACCACGCCCCATGCCAACGCAGTGTTGCCCGTGATGTTGGTGTACTCGCCGCTGGGCAGTGCCGCCGGACGGACGGTCTGGGGGTGAGCGAACACCTCAGTCGTCTCGCCGTAGGCATGCCCGGCCATGAACGCGGCACGGTTCGACGCCAGGACCAGCGGATCCTTGGCGAACCGGGTCTCGATCCACTCGAGGGTCGGCTCCAGTGGCCGGGAGAACGCCCAAGAGATCAGCCCCAGGGCGAAGAAGTTCTTCGACCGGTCGGCATCGCGCGGCTTCACCCCGTGTGGTGCCGCCGCCGCCTTGGTGAGGCTGGTCATGGGCACCCGGATGAGCTGGTACGCGGCCAGGCTGTCGTCGTCGAGGGGGTTGCTCGTGTAGCCGGCCTTGGCCAGGTTGCGCTCGTCGAAGGTGTCGTCGTTGACGATCAGCGTGCCCCCGAGCTCGAGGTGGTGCAGATCGGCCCGCAACGCCGCAGGGTTCATCGCCACCAGCACGTTCGGAGCGTCACCGGGGGTCGTGATGACGTGGTCAGAGATGTGCACCTGGAACGAGGAGACCCCGGCCAAGGTGCCCGCTGGGGCCCGGATCTCAGCCGGGTACTCGGGCAGCGTCGACAGGTCGTTGCCGAAGAGCGCGCTCACCGAGGTGAAGCGGTCGCCCGTCAGCTGCATCCCGTCGCCGGAGTCGCCGGCAAAGCGCAGCACGACCCGCGACAGCGGCTCGGGTGTCTCTCGGTTCAACGTGTCGGTCATGTAGGGCCGCCTCCCCCGAGGTACTGGCCAATGTGGCGGGTCGTTCTTACCACGCGACACCCCCTTGGAGGTAGGTCACCGGGTCGAGGTGGCGGCCCGTCAAGCGATCGTGACGCCGGCATCGAGGTACACGTCCTGGATGGCGTTGAGCAGTTCGATCCCTTCCGCCATCGGACGTTGGAACGCCTTGCGCCCGGCGATCAGCCCCTGGCCGCCGGCCCGCTTGTTGACGACCGCGGTCGTGACCGCCTCAGCCATGTCGGTGGCGCCTTTCGACTCGCCACCGGAGTTGATCAGCCCGACTCGGCCGTTGTAGCAGTTCACCACCTGCCACCGACACAGGTCGATGGGGTGATCGGTCGTGAGCTCGCTGTAGACGAGGGGGCTGGTCTTGCCATAGCCCTTCAGGGCGTTGTAGCCGCCGTTCACCGTCGGGAGCTTCTGCTTGATGATGTCGGCACCGATGGTCACGCCGAGGTGGTTGGCCTGCGCGGTCAGGTCGGCGGCGGTGTGGAAGTCGGCTTCGGCGGTCTTGAACCCGGGGTTGCGCAGGTAGCACCACAGCACGGTGAACATGCCCAGCGAGTGCGCCTCTTCGAATGCGGCGGCGACCTCTTGGAGCTGGCGGGTCGACTGCTCGGAGCCGAAGTAGATCGTGGCGCCCACACCGGCTGCCCCCAGATCGAACGCCTGGCGAGCCGAGCCGAACATCACCTGATCGAACTGGTTCGGGTAGGTCATGAGCTCGTTGTGGTTCATCTTGACGATGAACGGGATGCGGTGCGCCCAACGCCGGGACACCGCACCGAGCACACCGAAGGTCGTCGCCACGGCGTTGCACCCGGCCTCGACGGCGAGGCGCACGATGTTGTCCGGGTCGAAGTAGATGGGGTTCGGAGCGAAGCTCGCCCCCGCCGAGTGCTCGATCCCCTGGTCGACGGGGAGGATCGAGACGTAGCCGGTGCCCCCCAGCCGGCCGTGGCCGTACAGCTGACCCAGGCTCCGCAGCACCGGCGGGGGGCGGTCGGAGCCGAGGAACGTCCGGTCAAGGAAGTCCGGCCCGGGGAGCACCAGCGACTCCCTCGGGATGCCCTTGGACACATGAGTGAGCAGGCTCTCAGCACTGCTCCCGAGCAGGGTCTCGACGTCCACGGGGTCCTCCTCAGCGGGGCCTGCGACAGGCCCGGCGATGGTGAGCGATCATGGTGAGGCTACCCCTCCCCCGGACGCCGACCGGCCACCGATGGCGTCGACGCCACGCTTCATGAGCCGGCTCGCTCGGCGCCGGTCGGACGTGGGCACCACGGCGTCGGCCACCACCTCGGTGCGGCTCTGCGTGATGCCCCCGATGCGGAAGAAGCGACGGTGCACGCGCCCGAGCACCACCACCTCGGCCCCGGCGACCAGCGTGTCGACCGCCGAGTCGGGTGGCTCGTGCCACACGACCGGAACCGATGACGAGCCACCGGCGGTGTCGGTGACGAGTTCGATGCCAAGCACACTTGTGCCGACCGGCAAAATGCGCTGCTCAGGCGGACGAGCGACGATGCCGCTCAGGATGACGACGTTCATGGGGGACCCTCGACGCTGATCGTGACGTGGACGAGGGGAAGTACCTGAACCCTACAGACGGGCTGTGACAGGGATCGCCGCTGGCCTCAAGTGCGTCACCAGCTCGAGCCGAGCCCACCGAGGCGTTGCCCGACATCGGCGAACTCGGGATCCTCGGCCGCGATGTGCTGGAACAGGCGGCGCGCCCTCGGGGCATCGCCGGCGCGGTCGTACAGATCGGCCAGCACGTACCACTGGCGCAGGTGGTGCTCTCGCACCCGCTTGGGCTTGGTGCTCGTGGCCTTGACGAGCAGCGCAATCGCATCGTCCAGCTGCCCCTGATCGGCGAGCGCCCCGGCGGCCACGATGCGGCCCTCGGCCACGAGCTCGGCCGACGGCGACGCCGCCCGCAGCTCGTCCCACAACGCGTCGACCTCGCCGTAGCGGCGCAGTGCCCGGTAGCAGTCCGCCAGCACTGGGTTCTGGTCGACCGAGCCCGTGATCGAGCGGTACGCCTCGAACTCGGTGGCCGCCGCCCGCCAGCGATCGAGCCGATACAACGTGAGCCCCAGCAGTTCGCGCACGGCGGCCACCGTCGGCGCTTCTGCTACGAGGCGCACCAGGGAGCGACGAGCCTCCTCATACCGCTCCCGCTCGAACGACGCCCGGGCCGCATCGAGCGAGGCGGCCACCTTGACGACGCGACGCTGGCCCACGGCGCCGGCCAGCTCGCCGGTGACTTCATCGGGCAGGCGCGGCACGCTTCGTCTCACCGGGCGAGGCGGTGTCTCGTGGGCGCTGGTGGAGCTCGTAGCAGCGCGGACCGCAGCCGCCGACGCCACCCGGCGAACCACACCCTCGTCGCGCCATTGTTCGGGTGCAAAGGGCTCGAGCCTCGGTGGCGGGCCGCTTCGGTCGGGCTTCTTGGCGGGGACCGCACCAGCCGGGCGCCTGGGGGCCCCTTCGGGCCCGTCCACCCGCCGGTTCAGCCGTCCCGATGGCTCCGGGCGGCGGCGCACGAACGACGGCACTGAATCAACTCCGGCCTCCCACATGACCACGGCACCCGTCGACGCGTCATAACTGCGAACCCGTTCGCCCCGCTTGATGATCCGCCCCGACTGGTCATAGCCGAACGGCGCCAGTGCCTCGCCTCTGACGACCGAGGGACGATCGCGAGGACCCGATCGGGCCGGAGCTCGACCGCCGCTCGCCCGGTTCGTGCTGGGACCGCGGTTGGCGCCCCGGTCCCCCGCAGCTGAGGGTGCAGACCAAGGGCCACCCGCACCGCCACCTTCGGCCCGCGGCGGACCCGGCCGCCGCACCGAACCATCCGCACCGTCACGTCGCGCCCCGGACGGACCCGGCCGCCGCACCGAACCATCCGCACCGTCACGCCGCGCCCCGGACGGACCCGGCCGCCGCACCGAACCATCCGCACCGTCACGCCGCGCCCCGGACGGACCCGGCCGCCGGACGGGGCTACCCGCACCACCCGAGGTCGTCGCGGTGCGAGGCGCTCTCGTGCGATCCGATCCCGAGCGGTCCTCCCCCTCGCGCGGAGGGCGCCTCGCACCGGCAGCAGCAGGACCGCCGCGCACCACCCGGGCGCCAGCCGGCCAGCGACCACCACCGGATGTGGCCCCACCCGACCCCGGAGCCGGACGTCGGACCACGGAGCCCGCAGGGCGGCCCGAGCCTGCGGTACTCCGACTGGCACCCGCAGGGCCGTCGCGTCGAGCCGATGATCCCTGACCAGCGCTCGACCTGGACTGCGAACCGCCCGACAGTCGTCGGGGCGCGGGTTGGTCGGGGCGTTCAGGCATGACGGGCGATCCTAGGCGGCAAAACGACAAACACCCCCGCACGAATGCGAGGGTGTTTGCAAGAAGATTCCGGCGGCGTCCTACTCTCCCAGGGGGTCTACCCCCAAGTACCATCGGCGCTGGCAGGCTTAACGGCCGTGTTCGGAATGGGAACGGGTGTATCCCCGCCGCCATGGCCACCGGAAACTGTTGAGTTGCGTGGGTATCCCACGAGAACTCCAGAGCGAGCACGAGCGTCATTCAAACCAAGCCCTCGGCCGATTAGTACCGGTCGGCTGAACGGGTTACCCCGAATACACCTCCGGCCTATCAACGTGGTCGTCTACCACGGGCCTTACCAGGTTAACCCTGTGGGAG
>JBBRTJ010000098.1:0-13462 GCA_038244535.1 Acidimicrobiales bacterium
CGCTGACCTGTCATCGTCGGGCTTTCCCGGGTTGATCCGAGCTGAGCTCAGCGGCGGCCGTGATGGGCGTCGTGGTGCGCGGCGGCATCGTGGGCAGCTGCACACGTGCTGCACCACACGAGCCGGGCGGCCGGCTCGATGATGATCTGCTTGTTGATGGGGGCGGTTCGGATGAGGTGGTGGTCGCGAACCACGGCGTGGAGCGCGCACACCGCGGCGCCGCACGAGTGGCACACCGCCACGGCAGTGGTCGGCTGACCGGCAGATGAGCAGTCAAGGCAGTTCATGGTCCCCCTCTCAGGCTCGGGCCAGAAGCTTGGCGATCTCGGGGGCGTTGGCAACCCGTCCGACGAGCACCACTTCGTCGTCGATCACGAGCGCAGGCGTTGACATCACGCCCCACGAGGCGATCTGCCCGGGGTCGGTCACGTGGACGATCTCGGCGGTCAGGCCGAGCTCGTCGATGGCGGTGCGGGTGGCTGCTTCGAGGCGGTTGCACTTGGCGCACCCGCTGCCGAGGATCTTGACGTCCATGACGGGACCTCTCACAGGATGGCGTTGAAGAGGAAGCCGATGGCGAGGATGCCTGATGCGACGACGCCGACGAAGGTGGCGATCAGCTTGGGCGTGAGCACGCGGCGCAACAGGATCATCTCGGGGAGCGACAGGGCCACGACGCTCATCATGAAGGCGAGCACCGTGCCCATGGGCAGCCCCTTGTCGTGGAGAGCCTCGACCAGGGGCATCACCCCAGCGGCGTTCGAGTAGAGCGGCACGCCGACCGCAACCGCAATGGGAACGCCGAAGACGCCCGTGGCATGAGCGGCGAACCAGTCAGCTGGCATCCATCCGTGGATGGCGGCACCGAGGCCGACGCCCACGAGCAGGTATGGCCAGATCTTGTGCAGGATGGTGGCGACCTCCTCGCGACCCATGGCGATGCGGTCATCCCACGACAGGCCCTCGGAGGGATCGATCGGCTTGCCGCGCAGCGTCGTCTCGAACACGAACGGCTCGACCCACCCCTCGAGGTGGAGGCGGCCGAGGACGAACCCGGCGACGATGGCGATGCTGAGGCCGGCTGCTATGTACAGCGCAGCGACCTGCCAGCCGAACAGGCCGAACAGGAGCACGATGGCCACCTCGTTCACCAGTGGGCTGGCGATGAGGAAGCTGAGCGTGACCCCGAGGGGCACGCCAGCAGCAACGAAGCCGATGAACACGGGCACCGCGGAGCACGAGCAGACCGGGGTGATCACGCCGAGCGAGGCGGCCGCGACGTTGCCCGCACCTTCGCGGCGGCCACCGAGCAGCGCGCGGGTGCGCTCGACCGACATGAAGCTGCGCAGCACTGTCACCGCGAAGATGACGCCGGTCAGCAGCTGCGCGATCTTGGTGACGTCGTAGCAGAAGAAGTGGATGGCTTCCCCGAGCCGGGTCGCCTGATCGAGGCCGATGACGTCGTACAGGAGCCAGTCCCAGAAGGGGAGGTTGACCTGGTAAAGCACGAACCAGACAACGGTCGCGCCGACGAGGGGCACCCAGAGACGAGGCCCCGCTTTCTCGGCTGGTGCCCTGGTCGGTGCGTCGGTGTTCACCGTGACCTCCGCGCTCCTCCGGCGACGACGGTCGACAGCGTCACCAAAGCGTCGTCCTCGAGCGTGTAGTCGACCCAGCGTCCCCGCTTGGCGGCCGTGACGAGGCCAGCCTGTCGCAGCACCTTCAGGTGGTGGGACAGCAGCGGGGGCGAGACGTGGGCCACCTCGGCGAGCACGCACGCACAGCGAGTGCCGCCTCGAAGCTCCTCGATGATCGACCACCGCACCGGGTCGGCAAGTGCTCGTAGCTCTTCAACCGGGGTTGAACCGTTCATGACGTCATCGTGGGCTGCGGGTCGCGGGATCTGCTGACTCAATCGAACACGAGTAGATGCGTTCGCCGATGACAGGAGACAGGCCCGGACGCGAGCGCCCGGGCCTGTCCGATCACGTCCGGCCGTGGTGGCCGGCTCGATGGATCACTTCCAGCCGGTGATCTCCAGGATCACGCCCTTGTCGGTGATGTTGTGCTGAATGCTCACGAAGAAGCGCTTGCCGGTGGCGTCGAAGATGCCGCCGGTCCACTCGGCGCCCTCAACGTGAGCAGCAGTGCCTGAGTCGTTGAGCGTGCCGACCCGAAGGCAGCCGTCGCTCAGCGTGTCGCCGTCGGCGCCGTCAGGCAGGCACGACCACAGGTCGTTGTTGCGGCCGCTGCCGCCGGGAGTGGAGACGTCGCCGTCCTCGTGGATGAGCCAGTTGCCGCGGCCAGGCTGGTAGGCGATGTTGTCGGTCATGGACATGTCGTTGCTGCCGACCACGAGGTACTGGACCTCGGGAGTCGAGATGCCGGCCGTGGCGTCGCGGAGCGTGCCGTCGGTGATGCAGATCGTCTCGCCCCAGTTGTGGTCGGTGACTTCGTTGCCCGTGTTGTTGCCGCACACCTTGGCGACGCCGCCGCTGACGAGCGCGGCGGGGTCGACCTCGAGGTCCTCGGGCCGGTAGTAGCCGGTGAGGTTCAGGGTGGCCGATGCCAGACGCAGGTCGGCGTTGGCGCACGGGGTCGCAGTGGCGTCGTCGCACACGGGGATCCAGTTGCCGAGCCCGGTCTGCGTGCCCTGGCCGTAGTCGACGTTGCCGCGCTTGCCGAGGCGCAGGCCGAAGATCTTGCCCGAAGCGAACGGCGAGTCGGACAGCTGCGTGATCGTGCCCGAGATCCACGGCCTCGCCGGTACGAACTTGAAGTACGCCCCACCGGCCACACCGGAGGCCGGACGGTTCTCGTCGCCGTAGTACATGACGCCGTTGGCGAACAGGCCGTGGCCCTCGAACGACTGACGGCCGAGCGAGTCCCGCCGCACGAGGTTGGCCGCACCCGTGCCCCCGGAGAACAGGCCCGTGGTGCGGTCGACGGTGACGCCGGTCGTGTTCATCGGGTCGATGAGCTCGTACGTGGCGCCGCCCGTGATGTTGCCGCCGCCGTTCTCCTCCGAGAACATGATCGTGCCCCATGCCGTCAGGCGGACACCGTCGCACGCCGCGGTGCCGGTGACGATGGTGGTGACGGCTCCGGTCGCGATGTCGATGCGCTGCAGGCCCGGCAAGGTCGGGTCCTGCTCGTTGCAGGCGATGATCGTGGTCGGCTTGCTCGTGCTGGGCCACAGCGCCATCTGGTCGATGTTGGCGCCGGCCACGCCGCTGGTCACGACGCGGGCGGTGAGGCCCGGGGCGAGCGTCACCAGGCTCAGCGGGTTGGCGGTCGCCGTGGCGAGGTCGACACTCAGGGTCGACGACGCAGGGATGCCGGCGGTCACGCCGAACAACGTCTTGGACTTGTTGGCCAGAGCGCTGTCGCGGAACACACCGAAGTCACCGGCGGCGCTGGCCACCGTGGCCGACACGGCGAGCACGGACAGTGCCGTCCCTCCGAGCACAGCCATGCGGCCGCGACGCGTCTGGGGCAGAAGTTTCACGAAGATGTCCTCCCGTAGAGTGGTGCCACTCCCATCCGTAGGGAGCCACACGAGGTCTACGGGGGCAACCTTTCGGGCGACTTGCCGGTAGTTGAGCGGCAAGGGTGCGCAAGCTGATCACTTCGCGAACGGTTGGCGTCGCTGTGGTGACGGCAAAGCGACAGCGCGGTGCTGCGCTCACGGGGCATCATGGGCTCCGAGTCGACCACGGCTCAGGGGAAGGTTCATCACGATGACTGACCTGAACCCGTCGCCAGAGACGGCGGCCGCCGAGAGCGAGGCATCGCCGGCCCCCGCCGTCGACGCGTTTCTTGCCGCCGTCCTTGCCGGTCGGATGGACGAGTGCGGCGCCTACGCCGACGACATCGTGCTCGACGCGACGGTGCCGAACTGGCGCTTCACCGTTCGGGGCGCCGATGCGGTGCGGGCGCAGTACGCCGGCTGGTTCGCGGATCCCGGGCGCTTTGAGTCGCTTCGCCGGTTGCCGCACCCGGGAGGCGAGGTCGTTGAGTACACGCTGACCTGGGACGAGCACGGCGTGCACCACGCGGCCCACCACATGCACCTGCTCGAGGTGGTCGACGGGCTCATCGTGGCCGACACGGTGCTGTGCGGCGGACGCTGGTCGGCGTCGCTCCTGGCCGAGATGGAGGCCGCCGGCGGTTGAGCCGGACCGGGGCCGGACATCGTCAGCAGCTTGTGTGAGCCCGACGCACCACATCGGTGCGCGTGCTCACACGGGCGAAGCGAGTCCTGTGCTCGCCTTCGCAGTGGCCGGGATCTTGAACAGCGCCCGCGCGTTGTCACCCACGAACTGCTGGCGGGCCCTGCCGGTCGGGAACGAGGCGACGAGCTCGTCGAGGTCGTGGATGTACTCGGGGGTGTGATCAGCGTGGGGGAAGTCAGACGCCCACAGGAATCGGTCGGCACCGAACCGGTCGGCCAGCGCCGGGATCGTTCGCTCGTCGGGGTCGCACGAGATCCAGATCCGCTCGCGGAAGTAGTCGCTCGGCTTGTGCTCGAGCGGGACACGCTGGCCGATGAACGTGTGGCCGTACACGGCGTCTATGCGGTCGAGCCAGTAGCCGATCCAGCCCCCACCCGATTCGAGCACGAGCACCTTCAGCCGGGGGAACAGGTCGAACACGCCGTAGTCGAACAGCGTCGTGAACTGGTGGCGCACCCCGTCGGAGGCCGTCACGGATGCCAGCAGCCGCAGCTGCTTGACGTGCTCCCAGGTGCCCATCCGGGCTCCCTTGGTCCACTGCGGCTCGAACGTGGGGTGGATGGCGAAGGGCACGTCGAGATCTTGCGCCGCGGCGAACACGACGTGGTTGGAGGGGTGGCCGAGGGGACGGGCGTCGTGAGTGAACGGCGCGACGTAACAGCCTCGGGCGCCATCGGCCACGGCCCGCTCGAGCTCGTTGGCTGCCGCCTCGGGGTCGGACAGCGAGAGGTGGGCGGTGGGCACCAGGCGATCGCTGCCGGCGCAGAACTCGCAGATCCATCGGTTGTAGGCGCGGCAGTAAGCCTGCGACAGCTCCGGGTCCGTCAGCTCGGCCTCCCACAGGAGCCCAACCGTCGTGTAGAGGATGGCGGCGTCGATGCCCTCGGCGTCGAGCAGCGCCAGGCGCTCACCCGGATCCATCGAGCCGTAGGGGGCCTCGGCCAGGTAGGTCCGGGCCGGATCGAGCTGCATCGAGCGCAGGTCGGGATCGCCCATTGCGCCGAGCGTCGACGGGAACCCGTGGCGGCTCATGGTCGATCGCTCGCCCCCGATCTGGAGCTCCTCGAGCCCGGCATCGTCGAGCACGATGCGAAGGGCCCGGTCGCGGTAGCGAGGCTCGAGGTAGGTCTCCCAGAGGTCGGGCGGCTCGAGGATGTGGCCATCGGCATCGACGGCGCCCGCAAACGACAGCTTCCCCGCGGCGTGCATGGCCTTCGACATCGGACCCTCTCTCCCCACCGTCAGCGGCGGACGACTTCGAAGCGGTTGGGGCGCTTGCCGCGCGCCGAGTACTCGGGGTCGGGGCCGGCGTCGGCGATGCGGCCCTCCTCCTGCAGCTCGGCCACGGCCTTGGCCACCGTGGCCGGGCTGCCGCCGACGCCCTCCATGACCGAGCGGATCGTGAAGGGGCCTTCCTGCGACAGCGCGTGGCGCTTGATCTGCTCGATGCTCACCTTGGGCGCCCGCTGCTTGGGCATGACGGTGGGCAGCCTGGTGATGCGGGTGGCGGGCGGCGAGGCCGGCATGCGCCGGCCACCGGCCGAGAACCCCGCGGCCTTGAGGACGTCGTCGGGCACGCCCATGGTCCGGAACGCCGCTTCGGTCACGCCCTGCGAGTCAGCCCAGCCCTTGGCGTGGAGGATGAAGCCGAGCTTGACGCCCTCGCCGTCACCGGCCTCGGCCCGCTCGAGCTCACTGAGCAGCTTCAGCTTGCGGATGGGGTCGGTCGCCTCGCTCAGCTCGGCGTGGAGCCGCCCGATCTGCGCAACGTCGCGCACCGACGAGGGGTCGGCGAGGAAGTTCAGGTACGCGCGAACGGCGACTTCGGGGCTGGAGACGGTGACGTGGTCGGACATGACGACACGTTGCCACACCCCCCGTGGGGTCAGCCGACCTTGGAGGATGGCCCCACGCGGTGGTTGCCGAACTGCGGGCCGCCGACCCAGTTGCACAGCTGCGGGTCGCACTCCTCGAGCTCACCGGAGACCCACACGCCGTATCGGGAGAACAACCCCGCGCGGCCGTCCTTGGCGGTCACCAGGACATGACCCTGGCCGTCCTGCTCGTAGATCGCCCCGCTGAAGGGGTGCTTGGCACCGTTCATGACGCCTCCTTCGAGGACCGCACGATGACCTTGGTGGGTGCATCGTCGACCCACTGGGTCAGCTTGGCGTGCAGCCAGCGCACCTTGCTCTCTTGGTAGTTGGCGAGCGTGATGCCGGGCTTGAACGTGGTCTCGAGCCCGAGCTGCAGGTTTGGCATGTTGAACAGGTCCTGGTCGAACACCTTGCCGAGCATGCCCAGCTCGTCGGCGTCGGAGAACACCTCGTGCGCTTCGAGCCAGTGCACCGGTGCCGGGGCCGGACGCTCGCCGACGAAGGGCGACAGGAACAGGCACTCCATGATCCCGCTGCGGTGATCGTCGCCGTTGGGACGGAACCGGTAGACGATCCGGCTGTAGCCCCCCCACGGGTGGAAGTTGGGGAACAGCGTGTAGTCGATGCTGTCCATCAGCTCGGCGTCGCTGGTCTCGTCGATCTCGTCGCCGACGATGGGGCGCCAGCGGCCCCGGCTCAGCTCGGCGCCCACGGACCGCATGGTCTGCCCCTCGGCCAGCTTGATGGGCAGCTCCTGGTCGACGCGCACGTCGAGCATCGCCTTGAGCATGTCCTCCTGGCTGACCTCGTACCAGAGGAGCGGAGAGGGCGTCCCACCCGGCGTGATGACGCGCGAGCAGTTCTCCCAGATGTCGATCTGGCTGTTGGTGTCGCCCAGGTACGGCAGCACCTCGGGGTGCGTGGCGTTCACGTGGTAGGCCTCGCAGAAGGCCTCCTGGATGATCTTCCAGTTGGCCGGGATGACCTTGGCCACGTGCGCCTCGACGTAGCGGCTGCCGAGGTCCCACTGCTCGAACTGCTCGGCGAGCTCGGCGACGTAGTCCTCGAAGGGCTCGGCGTCTGGATCGGGGTTGATGAAGATGAAGCCGGCCCACTGGCCGACCTTCACCTCGGGGAGGTGGAACTCTTCGGTGTCGACGTGCGGGAAGTCCCAGCGGGCGGGGACGTCGGCGAGGTTGCCCTCGAGGTCCCAGGCGAAGCCATGGAACGCACAGCGGATCTCGGTGCAGAAGCCGCTCTGGTCCTTGAGGCGTCGGCCCCGGTGGAGACAGGCGTTGGGGAAGGCCCGCACCACGTCGTCGGTGCCGCGGATGACGAAGAACGACATCCCGGCGATCTCGTAGACGTAGTGGTCGCCGGGGCGGGGGATGTGCTCCTCGCGGCAGGCGAACTGCCACACCTTCTTCCAGAGCCGTTCCTTCTCGAGCTCGTGGTAGGCGCGTGTGGTGTAGCGGTCGATCGACACGTCCTGATCGCCGAGGAACCGGGGCGACTCGAGTCGTAGGACGTCGGGCACCTTGCGGGTGTCGGTGTCGAGCAACTGCTGGTAGGTCACCCCTGGCGAGCGGGCGACGCCCGGCGCTTCAGCTGATGTGGACACGCTGTTGCCTCCAACCGTGCGATGTGATCCACCATGTTCGGCCCTGGGGTAGAGGCAAGTCCAACCAGCATCACCGCGGCGCCGCCAGGGGTACCGTCCCCACCGAGATGCAGTGGCTGCAGTGGGTCGTCCTGGCGGTGCTGGCCTCGGCCGGGTTGATCGTGCACTTCAACCTGCCCGCCGAGCGTCACGTGCGGGGCGCGGCACGGTGGATCGGCGGGTGGATGCGGGCCAACCCGGCCTCCGCGGTCCTGCTCGTGCTCGTCACGTACCACGCGCTCCTGCTGGCCACGATGCCCGACCGCCTCGACCGGGCCATCCTCATCAGTCGGAGCAGCAACCTCGGGCAGTTGGCGCGCGACCCGTTCGGATCGTTGCTGTGGAGCGCGCTCTGGACCCATGGCGTCGACACGCTGGGGGCGATCCCGCTGATCGTGCTCGTGCTGGCCCCGGCCGAGCGCTGGCTCGGCACGCTGCGGGCCGTCGTCGCCTTCTGGATCGGCCACATCGTGGCCACGTTGCTCGTCGCGGTCATCCTTCAGCGCGGCGTCGACGTCGGCATCGTGGTGGGCTCGACGCGGCGCGCCGTCGACGTCGGCGTGAGCTACGGCGCCATGACCCTTGCTGCGCTGCTCGTCTACCGCCTTCCCGTGCGGTGGCGGCTCGTGGTCTTCGTCGGGGGGTTGGTGGTGCTGCGGATCGTTGCCGCCGTCAACCAGACGTTCACCGATGTGGGTCACTTCATCGCCTTCGTCATCGGGATGCTGCTGTACCCGCTCACCTGGGGGACGACCGTGGCGGCCCGCAGGGCGACTCGGTGGGTGCGGGTGCCGCCGATCGATCCTGCCGCCTCGGTGACGGCGAAGGCCGGTGCCGGCCCGCCTCCCCTCTACGGTGACGGACCGTGACGGCCGCCCCCTTCGAAGTCGTGGTCGTGGGTGCATCGGTTCCTGACTGGGTCGTGGCCCTGTGGCCGTCCGCGCGTTGCATCGTCCCCTCGGCCTCGGCGAGCACCGACGGACGCGTGGCCACGAGCTGGTGGCACGCCACCGAGCAGCGAACGATGGGCGAGGTCGAGCTCACCCTCGCTGCCGCGCATCATCGGGTCTGGCTCGGGGTGCTCGGCTCGGGACGGCCCACCCTCGTGGTCGAGAGCGGAGCCGAGGCGGTCGGTGATGTGGCCGCCGCGGTCGAGGTTGCAGTGGGAGCTACGGGCGAGGAGGCCGATGCCGAGCCGCTCGTCATCCTGAGTGGTGTCGACGATCCTGCAGCCGCCTACGTGGTGTCCGCGTTCGGGGCGGGCGCGCTCATCGCCATCGTCGATGCTGCCGGCCTGGCCCCGGCCGATGCCGTCTTGGCCCGAGTGGGCAGGTTGTTGCAAGTGCAACCACCAGTCGTCGGTCGTGCTCACCGGCCGTCTCCCGGCGCGGTGCACGCGGCCCACCTGACCGTCGGCCCGAACCCCCCTGGCGCCGGCGGTGGGGTGTGGTGCCACCCCGGGCCCGAGGCGGTGGTCGTCGACGAGATGGGCGTCGCGCCGGCGGCGCTCCTGCTCGGGCTGGCCCAGCTCGGCGGAGGGCTCGTCGTGTCCGCCGACGGCACGGCGGCTCTTGGGCCTACAGCGTTGGTGTCCGCCTGGCTGGCGGGCGACCTCGACGACGTCGAGGTCGTGATCGATGACGAGCGACTGCTGTTCCTCCCCGCCGGTGACGACCCGGGTGAGTGGGCCGTGCTCGGTGGCCGCCTCCACCACGCCCGCACCGGCACCGCGCCGGTGGTCATGACCGACCTCGGCGCCCACGAGTCCAGTGCCGACCTGCTCGAGGCTCGCTCGGCTGCCGATCGCTCGCACGATCTGGTGCAGCTGCTCGGCTACGTCGACGCCATCGACTCCGTCTCGCCGTGGGAGGCCTGGACCGAGGTGGCCCCCGAGATCCTGCAGGTGCCCCTGTGGACCCCGCAGTTCTGTGCGGTCGTGGTCCGGGCCGTCCAGGCCTGTGGAGCGTGGGCGGCGAACCCGCAGGATCCCGTGCCCGGCCGCGAGCTGCCGCTCAACGCGCTGTCCGGCGTGCTGGGCACCCGCCTGGACGAGCACCTGCGGTCCCTGGTGTGGCCAGTGCTGCACCAGCACTGGCCCTACGCCGAGGACCAGGGCATCGACGACGCCTTCATCATCACGTACGCGGTCGGCCAGCAAGAGGAGCTGCGGATCCACCACGACCTCGCCCAGATCAGCGCATCGATCAAGCTCAACGAGGGCTTCGACGGCGGCCTGCTGACCTTTCCGCGCCAGGGCTGGGACAACCACGACCAGCCCGTCGGCTCGATGCTGGTGTGGCCGTCGCTGGTGACGCACCCCCACCTGAGCACGCCCATCACCCGCGGGGTGAAGCACGCGCTCACGATCTGGTTCCGCCTTCCGGAGGGATGACATGGGAGCACTTGATGCCTTCGGCCCGAGGAGCTGGGCGGACCCCGGCTTCCTCGGGGCCCGCCGCCTGCCGATGCGGGTGCCGCTGGTGGCGCACCCGTCGAGCGCGGCGGCCCGTCGGGCCGCTCAGCCGGACGGTGGCGGCGCCGATGCGTCGCCCTGGTTCCGCTCCCTCGACGGGCAGTGGCGCTTCATCCTCCACGCCCGTCCCGAGGATGTGACCGACGCCGACGTCGCCCCTGAGCACTCAGACGAGGCGTGGCCCACGATTGCAGTGCCCGGTAGCTGGTCGCTCCAGGGCTACGACCGCCCGCACTACACCAACGTGCAGATGCCCTTCAGGGAACTGCCTCCCGAGGTGCCGGCGGCCAACCCGACCGGTGTGCACCGCACCTCGTTCACGGTCCCCCGGGTGTGGCGGGGCCGGCGGATCATCCTCCACGTCGGCAGCGCCGAGAGCGTCCTCTACGGGTTCGTCAACGGGGCGCCGGTCGGAGCGGGCACTGACACTCGCCTTGCCACCGAGCTCGACATCACCGATGCCCTGCGCTCCGGTGTGAACACCTTGGCCCTGGTCGTCGTGCGCTGGTCGGCGCAGAGCCACGTCGAGGACCAGGACCAGTGGTGGCTCGGCGGGCTGCACCGCAGCGTCCACCTCGAGGCGCGGGGAGCGGTGCACCTCGCCGACGTGGTGGTCGACGCCGGGCTGGCCGACGACTTCACCACGGGCACGCTGCGCGTCCGAGCGACGGTTGCATCTGCAACAAAGACGGGGGAGCCGTGCGTGCCGCCCCGGGGGTGGTCGGTGGTGAGCACGCTCGAGACGCTCGACGGACGGCGCTTGGGTCGGGTGGCGCTGGCCGCTGACGTGCCGACCCGGATGACGCCCCACGTCTACGCGGGCTTCATCGCCGACGCCCGCACCGAGGTGCCCGCCGTCCTGGCGTGGTCGGCCGAGGCGCCGTACCGCTACCGGCTGGTGACGGCGCTTCAGGACGCCGACGGCGTCGAGATCGAGGCAGTGAGTCAGACGATCGGCTTTCGTCGCGTCGAGGTGAGCGACCGTTCGCTGCTCGTCAACGGGCGCCGGCCGTGGATCCAGGGCGTGAACCGACACGACCACCATCCCGACCGCGGGAAGTCAGTGACCCTCGACGACCAGCGGGCCGACCTGCTCACCATGAAGCGGCACAACATCAACGCCGTGCGCTGCTCGCACTACCCGAACGACCCCCGCTTCCTCGACTTGTGCGACGAGCTCGGCGTCTACGTGATCGACGAGGCCGACCTCGAGAGCCACGCCTGGTACGACGCCCTGTGCCACGACGCCCGCTACCTGGCCACCTGGGTCGAGCGGGGGGCGCGCATGGTCTGCCGCGATCGCAACCACCCGAGCGTGATCGCCTGGTCGCTCGGCAACGAGAGCGGCTACGGCGTCAACCACGAGGCCGAGGCCGCGTGGATCCGTGCCGCCGACCCGACCCGGCCGCTGCACTACGAGGGTGCGGTGAACCGCACCTGGGCCTTCGCGGGCGACAAGGGTGGCCACTCCGTGACCGATCTCGTGTGCCCGATGTACCCGCCCATCGATCCGCTCGTGGCCAGCGTGCGCCGGGCCGACGACCCTCGACCGTGGGTGCTGTGCGAGTACAGCCACGCGATGGGCAACTCCAACGGTGGTCTGTCGGCGCTGTGGGAGGCGTTCGAGGGGAACCCCGGCATCCAGGGCGGTTTCATCTGGGAGTGGAAGGACCACGGGATCCGCCAGCAGTTGGGTGACGGACGCGAGCGGTTCGCCTACGGCGGGCAGTTCGGCGACGTCCCCAACGACGCCAACTTCGTGGCCGACGGGCTCGTGTCCCCTGAGGGCGTCCCGCACCCGGCGATGCGAGAGGTCGCCTGGGTGCACCGACCCGTCGCCATCGAGTGGGCCGACCGGAAGCGGACGCAGCTGCGGGTGCGCAACCGCCAGGCCTTCTCGGACCTGCGGGACCTGCGGGCGACCTGGGTGGTCGAGGCCGACGGCGCCGAGATGGCCGGCGGGGTCTTTCCACTGCCCTCCGCGCCTCCGCTCGGCGTCGCCGTGGTGGCGCTGCCGCGTGCCGCGCAGAAGGCGGTGGCCCGGGCGGCCGCAGCGGCGGCCGGCACGATCACGTTCACCGTGCGCACCGTGCTGAAGGCCGACCGGCCGTGGGCCGACGCCGGGCACCTGGTGGCGTGGGACCAGGTCGAGGTGCCGGTCCGTCGGGCAGCGGCGAAGCCGGCACGCCGGGTGGTGGGAGCGGGCGCGGCGGCGGGTGCGGCCCCCGCTCCCGATATCGACGTCGCTTTCGACCCGGCGTCGGGTCTGCTCAGAGCGCTGGTGGTCGACGGCCAGTCGATCCTCGCCGCGCCGCCGACGGCCACGGTGTGGCGAGCGGCGACCGACAACGATGGCTTCAAGCTCATCCCCGAGTCGTGGAAGCCGTTGGCCCGCTGGCGCACCTGGGGCCTCGACCAGCTGAGTCGCGCGACGGTGTCGGCGCGGGCAGCGCGTGGGGGCAATGGGTTTGACGCCGTCCACGAGCTGGTCGGCGCGCCGGGAGCGCCGGTGATCGTTCATCGGCAGCGGGTGCGCTGGTCCGGTGGCGTCGTGGCCTTCGACGACGAGGTGGTGGTGCCCGCCGAGCTGGACGACCTCCCGCGGGTCGGCTCGACGTTCGAGCTGATCGCCGGGTTCGAGCGCCTGCGGTGGTTCGGTCTGGGCCCGCACGAGAACTACCCGGACCGATGCGCCTCAGCCATCCTCAGCCGCTTCGAGCAAGACGGCCCCGACGAGCTGTCGTACCTCATGCCCCAGGAGTTCGGTCTGCGCGGGGGGACGGCCTGGTTCGAGCTCGAGCATCCCGGCGCCGGGATCGGTGTGCGAGTCACGGCCCGCCGGCCCGACCGGCTCATGTGGTCGGCCACCCACCACCGCGCCGAGGACCTGTTCGCCGCGCTCGACGTTCCGGCGCTACGGCGACGAGACGAACTGGTCGTTCACGTCGACGTGGCCCACCGCGGTCTCGGCACCGCCAGCTGCGGCGAGGACACCGCTGAGCGTTGGAAGGTCCGCGCCGGCAGCTACCGCTGGCGCTGGGAGCTCGCCCCTTACCGCCTGCCCTCGACCCGCGCCCCTCACTGACGCCGATCGGTCAAAGCTCAGCGGGCGCCGGGGGAGCGGTAGAACGCGTTCCAGGTCATGCCGGCGGCGATCACGTCGCTGACGGCCGGACCACCGCCTGCTCAGGCGGCCAGGGCGGCCAAGGTCGCCACG
>JBBRTJ010000099.1:0-13369 GCA_038244535.1 Acidimicrobiales bacterium
GAGCACGAGGGCGAACCGTTCGCTGCTCCCCGGGTGGCAGAGATGCCGGCGCGAGTGGCGGCGGTCGCCCACGTGCTGTACCTCGTGTTCACCGAGGGCCATACCGCGACGACGGGCACCGTTCTCACCGCGCCGTCACTCGGTGCCGAGGCGATCCGCCTGGCTCGGGAGCTGCACCGGGTGCTACCCGACCACGGCGAGGTAGCCGGGCTCCTCGCCCTGATGCTCCTCACCGACGCACGACGACCGGCTCGCACCAGCGCCGACGGATCCTTCGTCCCGCTCGCCGATCAGGACCGCACGCGCTGGAACCAGGAGCAGATCGCTGAGGGCGTAGCGCTCGTCGAGGCGACCCTCCCGATCGGTCCGGTCGGCCCCTATCAACTCCAGGCCGCCATCGCCGCGGTGCACGACGAGGCGGCATCCGCTGATGTCACCGACTGGGACCAGATCGATCAGCTCTACTCCATGCTCGAAGCGGTCGCGCCAGGGCCGGTCGTGACGCTCAACCGGGCGGTCGCGGCGGCCGAGGTGAACGGGCCCACAGCCGGACTCCGGCTGCTCGAACCCCTGCTCACCGATCCCCGCCTGCGCCGCACCCACCGGCTCCATGCCGTGCACGCACACCTGCTGGAGCTGGATGGTCGGCCCGAGGAGGCCCGTGCAGCCTACCTGCTCGCCGCACAGCTCGCCACGAGCATCCCCGAGCGGCGCCATCTCGATGCGGCCGCCAAGCGGCCGATTCCCGACCGCTGACCACTCGAGCCGATGACCTCGTCTCTGCGTCCCGCACGCCGAGCTCCTGAGCAATCGGACTCATCGTGGCCGACTACCTTCGACCGCGATGAAGTTTGAGCCGATCCGCACCGAACGGCTGATCCTGCGGCCGCCCCGGCTCGGCGATGCCGAGGCCGCGTATGAGCGTCGCCGCCTTCCCGAGGTGGCCCGCTATCAGGACTGGGACATGCCGTACACCCGGGAGAGGGCGGAGACATCCATGGCCAAGGCGGCGGCGATGGACGGACCGGTCGTGGGCGGGGGATGGACCATCACCGTGGTCGAGGCCGAAGCGTCGGACCGGATCGTCGGCGACCTGTACGTCGAGCTGAGGTGGGGCGGCCGCAGCGGCTTCTTCGGCTACACCTTCCACCCTGACCACTGGGGACGGGGCTACGCCACCGAGGCGGCCCAGGCGCTCGTCCGCTACCTGTTCACCGATGTCGGGGTCAGCCGAGTCGAGTCGTCGCTCCACCCCGACAACCCGCCGTCGGCCCGGGTTCTGGAGGCGTGCGGGCTGACGTTCGAGGGCTTGACCCGCCGGTCGTTCTGGGTCGGCGACGAGTGCTCCGACGACATGCTGTACGGCATGACCCGCTCCGACTGGGATGCCTGGTGCGAGCGGCCCCGACAACGCCCCGCCCTGGTGGAGTTGGTGCCTGTCACCGCCGACAACCGGCGGGCAGTCGGAGGTCTGGTCACCCACAAGTCCCAGGAACGCTTCGTCTCCCCAATGCTCGGCAACTTCCGAGACGCCCTGGTACCTCCGGCGCTGGATGGCGCCCCTGTGGTGCCTTGGTATCGGGCCATCGAGGCCGATGGGGAGGTGGTCGGCTTCATCATGGCGGCACAGATGACCGAGACCCATCCCAACCCCTACCTGTGGCGGCTCCTGGTCGACCGGATGCATCAACGGCGGGGCATCGGCTCCACCGCGCTCGAGCAGTTCGAGCGCTGGTGCCGGGACCAGGGGGCGATCGCCATCGAGGTGTCGTGGGCCGAGGGACCGGGGTCGCCGGGACCGATGTATCGGGCTCGGGGCTATGAACCGTCGGGCCAGCTCGACGACGGCGAGATCCACGCCGTCAAACAGCTGACCTGAGCGCAACGAACGCGACGACGGCCCACCTTCCCTCCCGTCGCTTCACCCGAGCCGGCGCCGCCTGATGCATCGATGATGGTGGGGGCCTCTGGCCGATGGTCCACGGCGTCTCAGCCGTTCTCAGCCCGCTCCGGGAGGTGAAGTGCCTCGCGAGCGAGCGTGGCAGTCAGGTCAGGATGGCGTGGGGGCGGGATCGGAGGATGCGCTCAGCGTCGTCGCTGACGGTGCGGACGACCTCAGCGGCCGGCCGGATGGCATTGACGAACCCGGCCGACTGCCCATAGAGCACCGCACTCGTCTCCGGGTCGGGTGGCGCCTCGAAAGGGTTGGACCCGGCGGTCCTGGCTATCTCCTCCCTGCTGCTTCTGAGTTCCGCCTCGCGACCGCTCCACTCGCCGGTGAAGCGGTTGCGGCGGACTCGCTCGCCAATCGCCGGGGGCCACGGCAAGCCCGACACGATGTCGTAAACCTGGGTGAACACCGTGTCGGTCCCATCGCTGTCAAGGATCAACCTCTTGTGGATGTCATGCACCTCGACCGCCTCGGGGGTAGCAAGGAAGGCGGTACCAAGCCACGCGCCGTCGGCGCCGGCGAGAAGGGCGGCGGCAAGGGTGCGGCCGTCGGCGATGCCTCCGGCGGCGAGGACCGGCACGTCGGGATACCGATCCACCACGCCGGCGAGGAACGGCAGCAGGCTCATCGTGCCGGTGTGGCCGCCGGCTTCGGTGCCCTGCGCGACGAGGACGTCGGCACCACCCGCGACGGCCATCTCGACGTCGTCGTAGTTCTGCACCTGGCACATGACGCGGGCCCCGGCCGCCTTGACCTGGACGATCCAGGGCGGGGGGTCGGCGAAGGAGAGGGCTACGGCCGCGGGTCGCTCGTCCAGGGCCGCCCCCAAGAACGAAGTGAAGAACGGGAGCAAGGGGGTGATGAAACCGACGACGAAGGGATGGTCGGTTGTGGCCCGGATGATTGCGATCTCCTCCCGGATCCAGTCCGGCCCCTTGGCGGGATGAATCCCTCCGAACGAGCCCAGCCCTCCGGCGGCCGAGACGGCGGCAGCGAGGGTTCCGCCGCTGTGCATGGCCATTGGCGCGCACATCACGGGATAGGTCAGCCCGAACATCTCCGTGAACCTCGTACGCAGCATCACCCGACGCTACCGAGACTCCGGCGCACCCGTCCTCGGCAAGGGGCGGACCGGCCGAGCATGATCACATGCCCGATCAAGAGCTCCCATGCGAGCGCCAGCGCGGTTACTCGAGTGCTTAACTCTCGATTGGCAGTAGTTCCAACAGTGGGGGCTTGGGAGTGAGCGTTCTACGCGTGGCCGCGGTGCAGGCTGCACCGGTGTGGATGAATCGTGCCGATACGGTCGACAAGGTTGTTTCCCTGGTGGCCGAAGCCGGGGCCCGGGGCGCAAAGGTCATCGCGCTCTCCGAGACGTTCATTCCTGGCTATCCGTGGTGGACAGCGGCAGACGAGGTGCGGGTCACCCGGATGGCGCTGATGAATGCTCGCCAGGCGCGCTACCTCGAAGAGGCGGTTGACATCGCTCGAGGTGATCTCGACCCGGTCGTGGCGGCGGCTCGCGAAGTTGGAGCATTTGTCTCGGTAGGTGTCGCCGAGCTCGCTCCGACGGGGGGTTCGGTCTTCTGCTCCCTGGTCATGATCAACCCGGAGAGCGGGGTTGTCGGTGTGCACCGCAAGCTGAAGCCGACGTTCACCGAGCGTCTTTCATGGGCTGACGGCGATGGTCACGGGCTCCGCGTGCACGAGTGGAACGGCTGGAAGATCGGTGGCCTCAACTGTTGGGAGAACTGGCTGCCGTTGCCGCGGTTCGCTCTGTACAGCCAAGGTGAACAGCTTCACATCGCCAGTTGGCCGGGTTTCAGCTTCAACACCTCAGACAACATCACCGGCTTCATTGCGAAGGAGGCTGGCATGTACGCGATGTCGTCGTCAGGACTGATGCGACCTGACCTGGTTCCTGCGGACTTCCCCGGTGCCGACGCGCTTGTCAACGGTTTGGCCGCTGCAGGGCCGATGGCGATGGGTGACGGCGGGTCAGTGATCTGCGGCCCGAACGGCGTACCTATCGTCGCGGCCGAGGTCGGCGTCGAGCAGATCATCTATGCCGACCTTGACCAGGGGGCCATCGCCGCCGCTCGCGCGATGCGTGATCAAGGTGGTCACTACCACCGGCCCGACGTCTTCGACGTCACCGTTGACCGCTCCAGGCGCGTCCCCGTGTCCTTTCGCGGCTAGCCCCCAACTTGCGTGCAGTCGAATGGGTGCCGCTACGGCAGCAGACCAACCGAACCCCGCTGAGGATCCACTGCTGGGGTGACATCAAGCGGTCAGGTGTTGTGAGTCGGCAGCTTCACGGCCTGGAGCGTGTAGCTGAGGGGCATTCGGTCAGGGCCGTGGGCGAGGACGAACTCGCCGTCGTAGGTGTCGCTCGCGACCATCGCGTCACCCAACGGGTTCCACGGCACTTCGCGATGCTCATCGAACGCTGTGATGGTGAGTCCAGTCGCCCACAGCGCGTTGAAGATCTCGCCCAGGCCATGGTTGAAGTGGATGATGTCGGGCGCCTCCAGCGTGCCCTCGCCGGCGTAGGTGACCGTTTCGCTGAAGGCCACACCATCGGTCTCGAAGTAGGGGGAACTCGACCACCAGCAGCCCGTCGGACCGCGGGTCGCTCATCGACCACAGCACCGGGTGGCCCTCCCGTAAGAACAGGCGCCCACCGGGACGCAACAGGTCGGCTACCACGCGTGCCCACCGGGCGATGTCAGGGAGCCAGCAGATCGCGCCCACGCCGGTGTACACGACGTCAAAGCGGGCGGGGCCCAACGCATCGACGGCGTCATACAGGTCAGACTCCACGAACGAGATGGTGGCCTCCGCCCGGGCAGCCAAGGCACGTGCCGCCCGCAGCGCCGCCGGCGAGAAGTCGAGACCGGTGACGCTGCGGGCGCCGAGGCGGACCAGCCCGACGGTGTCGGTGCCGATGTGGCACTGGAGGTGAACTACATCGAGGCCCGCGAGACGACCGAGCCGGGGTAGGTCGTAGCGCACGACGTTGCTGAGGTGATCAGGATCGTCGAAGGCGGCCAGCTCATAGCCGCCGGGACCGGTGTGCAGCGGCACACGCGACTCCCAGTTGGCCCTGTTCACCTCCCGCCAGCCCTCGGCCGTCATCGGCCCGGAAGCTATCGCCCGTTCGTACCCGTGACACCCGCGTTCGTCGACGCCCAGTTCGCTCAGACCATGGGCGCGCACGACCTCCCGAGATCCGGCGATCTGTCGCTGTCGGACGCTCGGGTTCGCCTTGGTGAGGTCGGGCTCCGCTAGAAGTCGCGGCGCCGACGTCTGTGTTGTTGTGGCGCGGCGTGCGTTGACATGATCGGTGGGTGGCTCCTGAGGATCGGCGTCGTATCGGCATGTTGTTCGACGAGGTACCCGACCTCTATGACCGTGTCCGCCCGACCTACCCGGACGAGTTGTTCGCCGATCTCGTCGCCATCACCGGCATCGACGCCAACTCAGCGGTGCTCGAGGTTGGTTGCGGAACCGGGCAAGCCACTCGCTCGCTCGCCCCGCTCGGCTGCTCGGTGACCGCTCTCGAGCCTGGACCGGGCATGGTCGAGCTCGCTCGACGGTGGACTGCGACCTACCCGAAGGTGGACATCGAGACGGCGACGTTCGAAGAGTGGGACGATCGCGGTCGACGGTTCGATGTGCTCGTCGCCGCTTCGTCGTGGCACTGGGTCGACCCGTTGATCGGTTGGCGGCGCGCCCGGGAGGTGCTGAATCCGTGGGGATGGATGGCGGTGCTCGGCCATGTCGTGGTTCGAAAGCCGGGCGAGGCGGAGGTGTACGCCGAGACCGCCCACCTCCATGAGCGCCTCTGCCCGGGCAACCCCTCGTGGGGCGACCCACCACTCGAAGACGAAGTGCGGCTCACCGACCAGGGCTGGGGACCACCAAACGATCCCGGCGGCCTGTTCGGACCAACCATCGTGGGCTGGTACCCGACCGTGCAATGGTTCGACGGGGAAGGCTTCGCCGACCTGCTCGCCTCGACGTCGGTGTACCGCACGATCGAACCGGAGGCCCGCGAGGCGCTCCTCAACGGGATCGCCGAGCACATCCGCACGCGCATGGGCGACCGCGCTCCGCGCCGCTACCTCAGCGTTCTACGGATCGGCCGGCCGACCGACTGACCCGCCTCACTTTCCTCACCGCCGCCGTGCCAGAGTGGGCTCGCAGGACCGCGCGACTCCCACGTGTCGCGCTGACGGCGCATCGTGGGCTCCCCGGTGACCGTCGATCCCGTCGCCTTCACCCCCGCCGCCGCGCCTGATGCACAACGGATGCAGGGGCCTCCTCGGCCGATGATCCAGGGGGTATCAGCCTCGCTCAGCCTGGTCGGGGAGAGGGGATTTGAACCCCCGACCTCCTGCTCCCAAAGCAGGTGCGCTACCGCTGCGCCACTCCCCGTAGGAGCCGGAGCCTACCGGGCCTCAGCGGGGTGGTTCCGGCCGCGGGGCACGATCCGTCGCCAGGTGTCGCCGAACGCACCGGCGAGGCCGGCCGGCAGCTTCACGGCCACCACGATCAGGGCCACGCCGTACCAGATCGAGTGGCCCCCCTTGCCGGCCCCGATGTCGAAGACGAACTCGAGCAGTCCTCCCGCCGCGAGCACGCCGGCAACGAGCGCCCCCGGGATCGACGCCACCCCAGCCAGGTACACGAGTGCTACGAGGGCCAGCGCGATCTCGGGATCGAACAGGCGGTAAGACACAGTTTCGGAGTTGTAGGCGATCAGCACCCCGGCCGCGCCGGCCAGGCCGACCGACACCGCGCTCGCCGTCAGCTTGGTGCGCAACAGGTTGACACCCGAGGCCGACGCGGCCCGTTCGTTGCCCCTCACGGCCAGCCATCGCCGCCCGACCGGCCCGCGCCGCAGGTTCGACACCATCACGAACGACAGCACGGCAACCACGATGAAGAAGGTGACGAGACGGGGCGCGGGAAACCCTCCGGGGCCGAACACGCCGAGGTCCAACCCCAAGAAGCGGGGCGGGGCGATGGTGACGCTCGTCGTGAAGCCGGCCAGCGAAGTGTTCTCGAGCACGAGGCGGTTGATGGCCAACGCGAACGCGAGGGACACCACCATCAGCTGTGCACCTCGGATCCGAAGGGCAGGGATGCCGACGACGAACCCAATGGCCGCCGAGCACGCGATGGCCAGCATCGGGGCGAGGGGGAACGGCACGCCGAGCCCAGTGGTGAGCCCCGCCAGGACGTATGCGCTGAGCCCGGCGATCGTCACCTGGGCCAGGGACACCTGGCCGATGTAGCCCGCCGACACCACCAGCGACAATGCCAACACGGCGGTGATGAGCGTCTGCACGAGCGCCAGGCGCAGGCCGCTGGATCCCATCCACGTGGCGGTCAGCGCGACCGCCGACACCACGACCCACAGCGCCGGGTGGGGCGCAGTGCCGGCCCGTGGGTGGCTCCGCTCGAGCATCGTGCCGCGGTGGGGGAGCGAGTCACCGGTGATCACGAGCGCGACCACGATCGCGATCAGGGGCAACGCGTCGTCGACGCCGTGCTGCAACCAGCGGGGGAGCGTCTCGGAGGCCCCGAGGTGCACGGCCCACGACTGCATCGCCCCGATGCCGAGGCCGACGGCGCACACGACCGACAGGTTTCGGAACCGGCCGGCCAGGGCGGCGCCGAGGGCCGGCACGGCGTACAACGTGAACTGCGGCGGTGCGACGCCGGCGAACGAGGCCAGCAGCACGCCGGCGAACGAGGTGACCGTGCCGGCGATGACCCAGGCCACGAGTGAGGTGCGCAGCGGCGAGTAGCCGAGCAGCAGCACTCCCGTCTCGTTGTCGTTGGCGGCCCGCAGCACCAGTCCGGCCCGGGTCCAGCGCAGGTACGAGGCGCAGGCCGCGGTCAGGGCGATGGCCCCGGCGGCGAACAGCAACCGGTCGGCCGACACCAGGCCGCCGAACAGCGACAGGTTGTTGTCGGGAAAGACGTGGGGCGTGCCTCGTAGCCGGGCGCCGAAGCGCTCGAGGGCCACGCCCTGCAGAACGAGCGAGATGCCGAGCGATGCAACCGCCTTGGTGACGGCCGGTGCGTGGCGCATCGGGTGCAGCACGACGAGCAGCGACAGCACGAACACCGACACCCCGACGACCGTTGCGAGGAGCGCGGCCGGGACCGTGCCCATGGGGTCGGCCAGGTGGAACCGCGATGGCAGCCAGACCACGGGCAGCACGAGGTCGCCCGTGGTCCGCAGCTCGTTGAACGTGAGGGCCGGGATCATGGCCATCGATCCGATGGCCAGGTTGATGAGGCCCGAGGCGCGATGGGTGAGGCTGGCCGACACCCCCAGGCAGGCGAAGAACGCCCCTCCGCCGAGCCCGAGCGTGAGGTAGAGGAGGATCGTCTCCAGGGCTGGAGCTACTTCTTGGCCTGGGCCTGGGCCCGAGCCTTGGCAAGGCGCTTGGCCGTCTTGCCGGCGGGGGCGAGCTGGCGTCCGTCGAGATCGGCCAGCTCGACGCCGCCTTCGAACAGGACGCGGTAGCGCAGCCAGCTGAAGCCGTTGGCCAGGATGATCTTGCCGGTGGTGCCTGCGGACACGCCGGGGAGGTCGATCGTGGCCACGACGGTGTCGCCCTTGGCCAGGTCGATCTGGTCGGCGTGCGGGGCGGCGAGCGAGTGGGCCTTCCACATGGGCATGGCGCCCATCATGGCCGAGCCAGGCGGCTCGCTCGCGATCGCCGTTCGCTCCGAGACGCCCCCGTGCCCGATGGTGTCCGGCGCACGGAGGCGCCCCGGTACACTCGCCAGCCTCATGAAGAGCACGCTCGAACCCCTCGAGGGGAACAAGGTCAAGCTGTCCGTCGAGGTCGACGAGTCAGAGTTCGATCGAGACATCGATCAGGCCTTCAAGAAGATCGCCAAAGAGGTCCGCATCCCCGGGGTCCGGCCCGGTAAGGCGCCCCGTCGCATCCTCGAGAGCCGCATCGGCGTCGGGCCGGCCCGGGAGGAGGCGTTACGAGACGCCATCCCGCGCTACCTCGCCGACGCCGTGCGCGAGCACGAGGTCGACATCATCGCCACGCCCCAGGTCGACATCACCGGTGGCGAGGAAGACGGCCCCGTCGCCTTCGATGCCACCATCGAGGTGCGCCCCGTCATCACGGTCCCCGGCTACGGCGGCCTGCGTGTCGAGGTGCCCAACCCCGACGTGTCCGACGCCGAGATCGACGAGCGCCTCGCCTCGATGCGCCGCCCCCATGGCGAGCTCGTCGACGTCGAGCGCCCCGCGATCATGGGCGACTTCCTCACGATCGACCTCGGGGCCTCTCGCGACGGTGAAGCGGTGCCCGGCCTCAACGTCGACGACTGGCAGTACGAGATCGGTCGCGGCTGGATCACGCCCGAGTTCGACTCGCACCTCGTCGGCACCACGTCCGGCGACGACGTCGACTTCGAGGCCCCGTTGCCGGGCTCGGCCGACGACCGGCCCGTCGAGTTCTCGGTCACCATCACCAAAGTGCAAGAGATGGTCCTGCCCGAGCTCACCGATGAGTGGGTGGCCGACAACGTCGACGACGTCGAGTCCGTCGATGCCCTCCGTGAGCGCCAGCGCACGCAGCTCCAGCTCGTTCGCCGGGCCCAGGGTCAGCAGCAGCTGGTCGACCGCACCGTCACGGCCCTCGCCAACCTCGTCGACGAGGAGCCGCCCGAGGCGCTCGTCGCCGCCGAGCTCGACCGGCGTGCCCAGGATCTCGTCATGCGGTTGCAGGCCCAGGGCATCGCCTTCGAGCAGTACCTGGCGGCCACCGGTCAGGACCAGGCAGAGATCGTCGAATCGTTGCGGACGGCGTCCGTCGAGTCCGTCAAGATCGACCTGGCGCTGCGAGCCGTCGCCGAGGCCGAGTCGCTCACCGCGGCCGACGACGAGGTCGAAGCCGAGATCGAGCGCATCGCCGTCCAGGTCAAGCAGAAGCCCAACCAGGTCCGCAAGGCCTACGAGCGCAACGACGCCTTGCCCGGCCTTCGAGCCGACCTGCGCAAGCGCAAGGCCCTCGACTGGTTGCTCGAGCGGGTCGAGGTCGTTGATCCGGAGGGAACACCGATCGACCGTGCCAGACTCCTCCCCGGGAGCCCGGACAGCACCCCCGACGATGCCGAGGCTGGCGCCGTCACCACGAACGAGGAGACCCCGGCGTGAACCACCTGAGCCCTTACGAGCGTGCGGTGCGCATCGCCGGTGCGATGGACCCGATCCAGGCCTACCTGGTGCCCACGGTGGTCGAGCAGACCAACCGCGGCGAGCGGGCCTACGACCTCTACAGCCGGCTGCTGAAGGACAACATCATCTTCCTCGGCACCCCGATCGACGACACGATCGCCAACCTGATCTGTGCCCAGTTGTTGCACCTCGAGTCGGAGAACCCCGACAAGGACATCAACATCTACATCAACAGCCCCGGTGGCGACATCACGGCGCTGTTCGCGATCTACGACACGATCCAGTTCATCAAGCCCGACATCGCCACGATCTGCTTCGGCCAGGCCGCCTCGGCCGCGGCGGTGCTGCTGGCGGCGGGTGCCAAGGGCAAGCGCCTCGCCCTGCCCCACGCCCGGGTCCTGCTTCACCAGCCCTACGGCCAGACCGGTTACGCCCAGGTCACCGACCTCGAGCTGGCCGCCCGCGAGATCCTGCGCATGCGTGAGCTGCTCGAGGAGATCCTGGCCCTGCACACCGGTCAGCCCGTCGAGCGGATCCACAAGGACACCGATCGCGACTTCACCATGTCGGCGACCGAGGCCCTCGCCTACGGCATCATCGACGATGTCATCTCGAACCGGAACGCCGCTGACAACAGCGGGCCGATCACGGCCACCCGGTAGCGAGAGCGAGCAGGGGGAAGGCACCGTCGTGGCCAAGTTCGGGGATTCGGGCGAGCTGCTGAAGTGCTCGTTCTGTGGCAAGTCGCAGAAGCAGGTCAAGAAGCTGATCGCCGGTCCGGGTGTCTACATCTGCGACGAGTGCATCGACCTGTGCAACGAGATCATCGAAGAGGAGCTGTCCGAGACCTCCGAGCTGCGATTCGACGAGCTGCCCAAGCCCCGTGAGATCTACGAGTTCCTGAACGACTTCGTGGTCGGGCAGGAGGCGGCCAAGAAGATCCTCTCGGTCGCTGTCTACAACCACTACAAGCGCATCCAGTTCGGTGCCGCTCATGGCCCTGGTCACGGCGACGACGTCGAGCTGGCCAAGTCGAACATCTTGCTGCTCGGCCCCACCGGCTGTGGCAAGACCCTGCTGGCCCAGACCCTGGCCCGCATGCTCAACGTGCCCTTTGCCATCGCCGACGCCACCGCGCTCACCGAGGCCGGCTACGTGGGCGAAGACGTCGAGAACATCCTGCTCAAGCTGATCCAGGCCGCCGACTACGACGTCAAGAAGGCCGAGACCGGGATCATCTACATCGACGAGATCGACAAGATCGCCCGCAAGAGCGAGAACCCCTCGATCACCCGCGACGTGTCGGGCGAGGGCGTGCAGCAGGCGCTGCTCAAGATCCTCGAGGGAACCACCGCCTCGGTGCCGCCCCAGGGGGGCCGCAAGCACCCCCACCAAGAGTTCATCCAGATCGACACCACGAACATCTTGTTCATCTGTGGCGGTGCCTTCGCCGGGCTCGACTCGATCATCGAGAGCCGGATCGGCCACAAGGGCGTCGGCTTCGGCGCCACCATCCGCTCCGCATCCGAGCGCAACGCCGGCGAGACCCTCACCAAGGTCTTGCCCGAGGACCTGTTGAAGTTCGGCCTCATCCCCGAGTTCGTCGGCCGCCTGCCCGTCATCGGCGCCGTGTCCAACCTCGATCGCGAGGCGCTCATCCAGATCTTGGTCGAGCCCCGCAATGCGCTCATCAAGCAGTACCGGAAGTTCTTCGAGTTCGAAGAGGTCGAGCTCGAGTTCACGCCCGACGCGCTCGAAGCGGTGGCCGACCAGGCCCTGCTGCGCGGCACCGGGGCTCGGGGCCTGCGGGCCATCCTCGAAGAGGTGCTCCTCAACGTGATGTACGACCTTCCCGGGCGCTCCGACATCGGCCGCTGCGTGATTGACGGCCCCACGGTGTCGCGGAAGGTCAACCCGACGCTCGTGCCCAAGGCCGAGCTCCCACGGTCGCAGCGCCCCCGCCGGGCCGCTTCCTGATCTCCGTCGCTGTCGTAGGGGGCACGCGTGGCTGATCTGGCGGACGCCCTCCGCTACCTCGACGAGCACATCAACCTCGAAGCGATCATCGCCCACCGGCGCGATGTGCCGACCCTCGAGCGGATGGCGCGCCTCGTGGCCGTGATGGGCGATCCCCAGCGCGACTACCCCGTCATCCACATCACGGGAACCAATGGCAAGGGCTCGACGGCCCAGATCATCACGCGGTTGCTCATGGCTCAGGGCCTGTCGGTGGGCACCTGCACGAGCCCGCACCTCGAACGCCTCAACGAGCGCATCTGCCGTGACGGCGAGCCGATCAGCGACGACGACCTGGCCGAGCAGGTGCTGGCCATCGCCGATCTCGAGGTGCTCGCCGGGGTCCAGCCGAGCTGGTTCGAGATCGTCACTGCGGCGGCCTTCCGCTGGTTCTCCGACATCGCCGTCGACGTCGCCGTCATCGAGGTCGGGCTGCTCGGCCGCTGGGACGCCACCAACGTGGCCGATGCCCAGGTGGCCGTGGTGACCAACGTCGGCGCCGACCACCTCGAGTACGCGGGGCCGACGCTCGCTCACGTCGCCCATGAAAAGGCCGGCATCGTCAAGCCCAACACCGTGCTCGTGCTGGGCGAGACGGATCCGGAGCTCGTGGCGATCTTTCGGGCCGAGGGCGCGGTGTCGGTCATCGAGCGCGACGAGGACTTCGAGTGCACGAGCAACCAGCTCGCGTTCGGCGGTCGCATGCTCGACCTGCGCACCCCGTGGGCGGTGCACACCGAGCTGTTCCTTCCCCTCTACGGCGCCCACCAGGGCGACAACGCCGCCGTCGCGCTGGCGGCAGCCGAGGCCTTCTTCGATGCCCCCCTGTCCGACGACGTCGTCGAGGAGGCGTTCGCCGCCGTGCGCATGCCGGGGCGGTTCGAGGTGCTCGGCCACCAGCCCCTCGTGGTGATCGACGGTGCCCACAACCCCCCGGGGGCCGACGCCTGCTCGGTGGTGCTGACCGACGACTTCGCCCCGGCGGGGCGGCTGATCATGGTGGTCGGTCTGCTCAGCGGCCGGGAGCCGACGGCGATGCTCGCTGCCCTGCGCGCCGACGAGGCCGACGTCGTGATCTGCTGCACCCCGCCGTCACCGCGAGCGCTGCCGGCGCGCGACGTCGCCGCCGCGGCGCGGGCGCTCGGATGCCCCGACGTGCGGGTCCGTGACGAGGTGAC
>JBBRTJ010000100.1:0-13330 GCA_038244535.1 Acidimicrobiales bacterium
CGCTGGGCGATGCCCAGGGCGGACGAGGCAGCCAGCAGCAGTCGGTGGTGACCGAGGGCCCGATACCCGAGCCGCTGCCACCACGGTGTGATCCGGCCCTGCTCGGCCAGCGCTTCGCGCGTGCCCTCCATCAGGCGGCCGTAGGGGACCCCGGACGGGCATGCCGTCTCGCAGCCGCGGCACTGCACGCAGGCGTCCATGAAGCCGACGAACGCATCATCGATGGGGGCATCGAGCCACTGGACGGCGCGCATGGCGGCGATCCGGCCCCGAGGTGACGCCGATTCCTCGCCGGTGACGCGGTAGGTGGGGCAGTGCGGTAAGCACAGGCCGCACGCCACGCAGGTGGCGAGCTCCTCGTCGTCGACGTGCAGCGGGTGCCCTGGGTTCATCGACGGCCAACCTAGTCAGAGGGTGCACGAGCCCATGCCTGAAGGTCACACCATCCACCGGATCGCCCGGGACCACGCCAAGCTCCTCGTCGGTCCGGCGCTGGTCGCCAGCTCGCCACAGGGTCGGTTCGACAGCTCGGCGGCGCTGCTCGACGGCCGCCGGCTGGCCGGCATCGAGGCGTACGGCAAGCACCTCTTCTACGACTTCGAGCACGACCTCGTCCTGCACGTGCACCTCGGGCTGTTCGGCAAGTACCGCGTGCACCGCACCGAGGTCACCGAGGCTCCACCACCGCCCCGGGGCGCGGTGCGCCTGCGGCTGTCCGCGCCGACGGCCACGATCGACCTGGCCGGGCCGACCGCGTGCGAGCTGGGCACCCCCGACGATCGTGACGCGATCGTCGCTCGCCTCGGCCCCGATCCGCTCCGCGCCGACGCCAAGGCCGAGTTGGCCGTCGACCGCATGGCTCGGAGCCGGGCACCCATCGGGGCGCTGCTGCTCGACCAGTCGGTGCTGTCCGGCATCGGCAACGTGTACCGGGCCGAGGCGCTGTTCGTCCACGGCCTCGACCCCCGGCGATCTGGCCGGACCGTCGCTCCCGAGACGCTCACCGAGCTGTGGGACACGATGCGCACGATGCTGCGCAACGGGGTCAAGGATGGGCGCATCGTGACGGTCGACCCGGCCGAGGTCGGGGTGCGCACCCGCACCAAGGTGCCCAAGGGCGAGCGCACCTACGTGTACCACCAGGACCTGTGTCGGCGCTGCGGCACGGCGATCGTGCACGACGAGATCGGGGCCCGCACGTGCTGGTGGTGCCCGAGCTGTCAGCCTGCTCCGTAGGTCAGCCCGCACCGGTGAGCCGCGACCCGCCCGCAGCCGGTGGCCGCCGACCTTGCCACCGCCCAGAGTCGGGTGCCGAATTTTACTAGCGGTAGATTGAGGATGCCGCAGCGATCCGGGAGGGACATCACATGAAGTTCGGGTTGGCGTTCGCCAGCAGCATCAGCATTGACGGGGCCAGTGCCTTGGACATCTGCCACACCGCCGAGGCGGCGGGGTTCGAGTCCCTGTGGGGCGGCGAGCACGTCGTGCTGCCCGCCACCATCGACTCGCGCTACCCCTACACGGCCGACGGCAAGATCCCCGCCGACAACGACACGCCCATCCCCGACCCGCTGATCTGGCTCGCGTTCGCCGCCGCGGCGGCGCCCACGCTTCGCCTCGGCACCTGCATCCTCATCGTGCCGCAGCGCAACCCCTTGGTCTTGGCCAAGGAGCTGGCCACCCTCGATCAGCTCTCGGGCGGTCGCGTCGAACTGGGCCTCGGGGTGGGCTGGTTGCGCGAGGAGTTCGAGGCCCTGGGCGTGCCGTGGGAGCGGCGCGGCGCTCGCAACGACGAGTACGTGGCAGCCATGCGGGCGTTGTGGGCCGGCCCCAATGCCGAGTTCCACGGCGACTTCGTCGACTTCGCGCCGGTCACCTGCAGCCCCCGCCCCGTCCAGACCAGCATCCCGATCCTCGTCGGGGGCGACACCGACGCGGCCATCCAACGAGCGGTCCGCATCGCCGACGGGTACTTCCCGGGTGAGGGGGACGTCGAGCGGCTCAGGACGCTGATCACGCGCCTGCGTGAGGCCGCTGAGCGGGCAGGGCGCGATCCCGACACCATCGAGGTCAACGCCATGTTCGGCTTCCAGATGGCCGATCCCGTGGCCGGTGCTGAGCAGCTGAGCGAGCTCGGCGTCGGCCGGGTCATGGTGCCCGCGTTCTTCTTCGCCGGTCCCGGCGGCCTCGATCGGCTGGCCGAGTTCGGTGATCGAGTCATCCCCGCGGCCGGTCAGTGACCGTCACCCGACGCGGCGTCCGCCGAACCACCAGGATCTCAGACCCACCGGTCTGCGGTCCGGCGGGCGCAACGGTGGCCCCTTTCGGCACAGCAACGATGTCGACGAGGTGCTCGATCCCGACCAGGTCGGCGGCGTTGCGGGTGTACAGGCGGGCACCGTGGGCATGCGCGGTCGCAGCGATCAGGAGGTCCATGACCCTCGAGCGCGGTTGGCGGCCGGTTGCCGCGGCCGCGGCCGCGAGTTGGCCGTAGCTGACCGCCACCTCGTGGTTGATCGGAAGTGCGTCGAACGTGCGTTGAAGGTCGGAGAGCCGTCGCAGCCGCTCCGCCCTGACAGCAGCGTCAGCAGTGACCAGGACACCGAAGTGCAGCTCCGCGAGTGAGGCGGCACTGATCGCGAGCTCCCCTTCCAACTCGGGCACATCGGTGGCGAGCAACACGCTGGTGTCAAGAATCGCCTTCATCGTTGCGCTCCCACGGCTTCGTGACCGATTGGTCGATCAGCTCGCGGTCGCGCTCCCAATCGGGGTCGGCGCGGCCGGCGAAGAGGTCCGCGATGTCGACCCACCGCTGCCATTGCCGTGGAGCCGCCGGCACCAACCGGGCGGCAAGACGCCCGGCCACGGTGATGTCGATCTCCTCGCCGTCCTCGACCCGTCGCACCAGATCAGACGCGCTTTGGCGAAGTTCCCGGAGTCCTACGGCCGTCATCTCGATACGGTAGCACACGTGCTACTTAGGTGCTCGGGTCACTGTCGGCACCACGAGGCCTCAGCTACGGTGCGGCCGTGAGCTCACCTGACTCGTTCCCCATCTTCTCGAACTCGGTCGCGGGGGTCTACGAACGGCTCTTGGTTCCGCTGCTCTTCCAGCCGTACGCGCACGAGGTGGCCCGCCGTCTCGCCGGGTCCGAGATCGGATCGCTCCTCGAGATCGCCGCGGGCACGGGCGTGGTCACCCGCGCGTTGGCACATGCGCTCCCGGCCACGGTGTCCGTCACCGCGACCGACCTGAGCCAGCCGATGCTCGATCAAGCCCAGCAGGTCGGCACCGCGCGCCCGGTGCGCTGGCAGCAGGCTGACGTCATGGCGCTGCCCGAAGCACCCGAGTCGTTCGACCTGGTCGTGTGCCAGTTCGGCGTGATGTTCTTCCAGCCGAAGTCGGCGGCCTTCGCCGAGGTCCACCGCGTCCTGCGGTCCGGCGGTCGCTTCATGTTCAGCGTGTGGCGCGGTCTCGACGACAACGAGTTCGCCGATGTGACGATGCGGGCCGTGAACGCGCTGATGCCGGCCGAACCCGCTCGCTTCTTCGAGCGCATCCCTCACGGCTACTACGACGAGGCGACGATCGCCGACGACCTCCGCGCAGGAGGCTTCGCCGGCGACGCGATCTTCGAGCGCATCGACCATCGCAGCCGGGCCGCGTCCGCTCACGACGTGGCCACGGCCTACTGCGGTGGTACGCCCCTTCGAGTTGCTCTCGAGCAGCTGGGACCAGAGGCTCTGACCGAGGCAACCGACGCCGCCGCTGGCGCGCTCGAGCAGCGCTTCGGCGGGGTCGCCCTCGACGCCCGGATGAGCGCGCTGCTCGTCACCGTGACCAAGTAGCCGCTCAGTCGCGGCCGTACGACGCGTCGCTGCGGTCCCGGCGGCCCTGGGTGAAGGGGGCGATGGCCTCGGCTCCGCGTGACTCGTACACCGGGTCGATGCGGTCGAAGTCGTACACGATCACGCGACGAGCGATCTTCCACTCGCCGCCGCGCTTCTCGTGACGGTCGACGTAGCGGCCGGCGAACAGCCAGACCCGCCGGGGCTGGCCCGGATGGCTCTTGAGCAGGTGGTAGGCGTGCACGTAGGTCTCGAGGTGGGCGACGTCGCCGTCGAGCTCGACCGATGAGTTGAGGATCGTGTGGTGGGTGGTCTCGTAGCCGGCGTCGAGCGCGCCCATCACCTGGTCGGCGAACCCCATGGCACTGCCCTTGTAGCCGCCGTAGTCGACCGAGGAGTCGGGCCAGAAGACCGTGCGCAGCAGCTCGACATCACGGCGGTCGATGGCCCGGCAATAGCGCGCCAGCAGGTCTGCGATGGCGATGCGGTCGCCCACCCATGCGAGATCCTCCACGTCCGTCCCCTCTCGGCTCGGCTCCCGCCACCAGTCTCGCCACCGAGCACGCCTCGCGCCATCTCGACGCTCAGCCAGACGTGAGCACCGAGCGGCCCGGGTTGAGGCGGCCGGTCGGGTCGAACCGCTCCCGAAGCCGCCCATGGAGCGCGATGATCGACGGGTTGGGCGCCACCTGCGGTCCGGGCACAGGTGCAACCCGGTGGACCACGCCCACGCCCACCTCGGCCACGAACCGGCCACGAAGGTGGCGCACCTCGGCGGGCGGGATCGAGCGACGATCACCAGACGGCAGCGGCGGCGCGCCCTCGACCTCGACCAGACCGTCAGCACGAGCCAGCGCGGCCTCGGCGGCGACGTCGAGCGGGTGACCTTCGAGCAGGACCCAGCAGGTGGTGCCGTCCCAGAGGACCGTCGTCGGGCGGTCCAACCGGCGGCGCAGGGCGAACGGATCGGGGGTCGGCCCGGCCAGCCATTGGCGGGCGGCCGGGAGGGGCCGGGTGCGCAGGATGACGTCGCCCAGGAGCACGAGCGTGCCGAGGGAGCCGACGAACAGCCGGCACAGGTCGTACCCGCTCACGTTCTTGACTGTCGGACCCCCGGCGGTGACCACCTCGCCGTCGGCCCGCACGGCGCCGATCTGCAGCACCGCGTCGCGCACGGGGCCGTCCCCCAAGCGGCGAATGCCGCTGCGCCCCACGGCCAGCACCCCGCCGACGGTGGCGCCGGGCCACTCGGGAAGCGCCACTCGTTGGCCTTGCTCGGCCAGGGCCGTGGCAAGGTCGGCGACTGTCGTGCCCGCCCCGCACCGCACGGTCATCTCCGCGGGTTCGATCCAGTCGATGCCCGCCGGGGCGTGCACCAGCCTCGTTCCCGGCGTGCTCTCGCCCCCGACGTCCCACTGGGTGAGCCCGCCCGCGGCCGCTACTGGACCCGCGGACAGCGGGCCCACCTCGGCGGCGAACGCGGTCAGATCCACGCGCCCTCGGGGACGTGCTGGAGGTCGCCGCACGACGAGCCGGTCGGCAGGACCTTGGTCGGGTTGGCCCGCCCGGCAGGATCGAACGCGGCCCGCATCCAGCCCTGGGTCTCGAGGTCGGTCGGGGTGAACATCAGCGCCATGAAGTCGCGCTTCTCGAGTCCGATGCCGTGCTCGCCCGACAGGACTCCGCCCGCTGCCACCGAGGCCCGCACGATCTCCTCGCCGGCGGCGTGGACTCGATCGAGCACCCCCGGCTCACGGGCGTCGAACACCAGCAGCGGGTGGAGGTTGCCATCGCCGGCGTGGAACACGTTCATCACGATCAGGTCGTGGCGCTCCGCGATGGCGTAGACCTGCCGCAGCACCTCGACCAGGCGGGCGCGGGGCACGACGGTGTCGTGCAGGTAGTAGTTCGGCTTGATGCGGGCGATGGCCCCGAAGGCGTTCTTGCGGCCCTTCCAGATGGCGGCTCGCTCGGCCTCGTCGGCCGCCACCCGCACGGTCCGTGCCCCGTGGGCGAGTCCGATCTCGGTGACCCGGTCCACCGCGGCCTCGACCCCGGCGGGCAAGCCGTCGAGCTCGACGATCAACACAGCCGCCGCATCGAGCGGGAAGCCGGCGTGGACGAACTCTTCGACGGCGCGGGTGATCAGCGCATCCATCATCTCGAGCGCAGCAGGCACAAGGCCTCCGGCGATGATGGCACTCACGGTGGCAGCACCGTCGTCGACCGAGGTGAAGTCGAGCAGCAAGGTCCGCACTGACGGCGGGTTCGGGGTCAGCCGCACGGCAATGGCCGTGGCTATGCCGAGCGTGCCCTCGCCGCCGACGAAGGCGCCGCGCAGGTCGTAGCCGGCGGGCTCAGGATCGAGGCCACCGAGCAGTGCGACCGTTGCGTCGGGCAGGACGACCTCGACGGCGAGCACGTGCATCGACGTCACGCCCGAAGCGAGGCAGTGCGGGCCGCCAGAGTTGGTGGCCACGTTGCCGCCGATCGAGCAGCTCTGCTGGCTGGACGGATCGGGCGCGAAGTGCAGGCCGTGGCGGGTCACCGCCTTGGTGAGGTCGAGGTTGAGCACTCCTGGTTGCACCCAGGCCACGCGCTCGTCGACGTCGACGGACAGGACCTGGTTCATCTTCGTGGTCACGATCACGACCGGTGGCAGCCCGTCGACCACCACGGGCACCGCCCCGCCTGCGAGCCCGGTTCCCGAGCCGCGGGCGACGAACGAACGACCGTGGCGAGCGGCGGTCGCCACGCAGGCCCGGACCTCGGCCGTGGTCAGCGGGAAGCACACGACGCCCGCGGTCCCCGGCAGGGTCGAGGCATCGCTGCGATACAGGCCGAGCTCCATCGCACCGGTGCGGACCCGGTCGGGAGCGAGAGCCGCGACGAGGTCGGCGACCAGAGCATCGGTTGCCGGTGCAACCATGGGACGGGACACCGCAGTCGTCACCTCGCCGACCGTAGCGCCGTAGTGTTCGCGCCCATGCCCGCCCCCGTCCCACCGCCGGACGACCTGCACGAGTGGCTGTCGTTCGAAGATCCGGTCGAGGACCGCACCTGGATGTTCGACGTGACGTTCCTGCTGTCGCCCTGGAGCTGCATCTACGGGCACGGCTGCCAGGGCGTGCTGACGGGACCGGCTGAGGCGCTGGCCCAAGGGTGCTGCTCGTACGGCGCCCACTTCCTCGACGACGACGACGTGGTCAACGTCGTCGAGCACGCCACCCGGTTGACCGACGAGCAGTGGCAGTTCCGCAAGCGGGCCAAGCGGAGCGGCTTGATGACGACCGACGCCGACGGGGTGCGCACCACCCGGCTCGTCGATGGCGCCTGCATCTTCCTCAACCGACCGGGCTTTGCCGCCGGGGCCGGTTGCGCGCTGCACTACGCCGCCGTCAGCGCCGACGAGCGGCCGCTCGACTGGAAGCCCAACGTGTGCTGGCAGCTCCCGCTTCGCCAGCACGACGAGAGCGACGACTACGGCCACATGACCTCGACGGTGCGGGAGTGGAAGCGCCGCGACTGGGGTCCCGGCGGCTTCGAGTTCCACTGGTGGTGCACCGAGAGCCCCGATGCTTTCGTCGGCCATGACCCCGTGTACGTCTCGATGCACGACGAGCTCATCGAACTCATCGGCGCCGAGGTCTACGACGTGCTCGTCACCCAGCTGCGGGCGCGGGGCCGGCGGGTGTCGATCCCCCATCCCGCCGTGCGCCGAACGTAGGAGCAACGCCAAGGAACCCGAGGAGGTTCACCCCATGAGCAAGGTCGGTGCAGCACTCGGACAAGGGAGTCGACGAGCCCGCACCGGAGCGGCTCGTGCGCTCTCGATGGCATCGGATCGGCTGGATGCCGGCGGGACCTGTCCCGTCCCATGGATCCCTACGCCGCTCACGCCGGTGCTGTGGGGCTGGGCCGATCACGGACCAGCCGACGGCGCCCCCACGAGCGTGCGGGTGTGGTACCCGTCGCTGAGCGGCGGCATCGTGATCCCGCCCGGCTGCTTCGAGGTGCGCTCACGGCGGCGAACCCCGCGGCCTCCCACCATGGCGGCGGCCGCCTCGCCCATCTTGCAAGGCTGCACCCGGTTCCCCTTGATCGTGCTCGTGCACGGCCAGTGCCTCACCGACGACAACCCGCACGTTCACTGGAACGACATCGCCTCATCGTTGGCCCGAAGCGGCTACATCGTGGCCGCGCCCAACTTCGGAGGCGGCATCGACTTCCAGAGCGAGGTCGTCTTTGAGCAGCTCGACGCCACCATCCGCTGGATTCGATCGTCGACCCAGTACGGCGCCCTCACCTACCCGTGGGACATCGGCCTCGCCGGCCACTCCTATGGCGGCCTGCTGGCGATGCGGTACGCGCTCACGGCCCGCCAACCGCCGGTGGCGGCCCTCGCCGTGCTCGGTTCGGCCATCTCCGAGGACATAGCCACGCTCGATGCCCTGCGCAACAACTACGGGAGCGGCCGGCTGTTCGCCTTCGGCGGCGCCGATGTCTTTGGTCAGGTGCCTGACCGGAACTGGTCGCAGGCAGCCGGCCCGGGCCATGCACTACGAATCGACGTGGCGAACCACTGGGATTGCTTCCCACCACCCACCCCGTGCGCCGATGGCTTTACCGAACGCGGTGAGTGCGACCGCAGCTGGCGCCTCACCACCGACGCGGTGACGATCTTCTTCGGCACCTACCTGCACCCCCACCTCGGCACGCTGCCACCGGGCCACCTCCCACCGTCGCTGATCCCGCCCCCGCTGGTGCTCACCCCCGAGCAGGAGCCCTACGCAACCGGTCACCTTCAAGGCTTCGCTGGTTTGACGACAGGTAGCGCGTGCCACGGCACGAGCCGTTGGCGCACGAGCTTCCTACCCGACACCGGCTCGACCGAGTTCGGCTGACTAGCCCCGCTTGTTGGCCCGGCGGCGGTCGGCTTCTTGCAGCTGGCGCTTGCGGATCCGGATGTTGCCGGGGGTGATCTCGACCAGTTCGTCGTCGGCGATGAACTCGATGGCCGTCTCGAGGGTGTGGATGCGCGGAGGCGACAGCTTCGAGCCCTCGTCGTGGCTGTGGGTCCGCATGTTGGTCTTCTCTTTGGGCCGCACCGCGTTGACGACCATGTCCTCGAAGCGGGCGCTCTCACCGATGATCATGCCCTCGTAGACCTGCGCGCTCCCCCCGAGGAACAGCTCGCCTCGCAACTGCAGGTTGTCGAGCGCGTAGGGCGTGGTCATGCCGAGGCGATCGGAGATCATCGCCCCGCCGGTGCGGTGCGGCAGGTCGCCCTGCCACGGCAGCCATCCGGCGTGGTGCTGGTGGAGCAGAGCCGTGCCCCGGGTGGCGGTGAGCAGCAGAGACCGGAAGCCGATGAGGCCACGGGCGGGAGCCTCGAAGGTGACCACGGTGCGACCGGGATCGCCGGGGCGCAGGTCGGTGACCTTGCCCTTGCGGGGGGCCAGGGCCTGGGTGACGGTGCCGACGTGCTCGTCGGGGACGTCGACGACACCACGCTCGAGCGGCTCGAGGCGCTTGCCGTCGACCTCCTTGGTGATGACCTCGGGTCGGCTCACCTGGAGCTCGTAGCCCTCGCGCCGCATCGACTCGATCAGCACGGCGAGCTGGAGCTCGCCTCGGCCTGCGACCTCGAGGATGTCGGGCGAGTCGGTCTCGTGCAGCTTGATGCTGACGTTGCCGAGGATCTCGCGCTCGAGGCGCTCGCGCAGGTGGCGGGAGGTGAGGAACTTGCCCTCGCGTCCGGCGAGCGGCGAGGTGTTGACCCCGAAGGTCATGCGCAGCACCGGTTCGTCGACGACGATCCGGGGCAGCGCGACGGGGTTCATTGCATCGGCCAGCGTGTCGCCGATCTCGACTTCGGGGAAGCCGGCGACGATGAACAGGTCGCCGGCCGACAGCTCGTCGACCTCGGTCCGCCCGATGCCGGAGAAGGCCATGAGCTGGCTGAGCTTGCGCCGCAGCGGGGCCTGGCCCTCGTCCGCTTCGCACAGGGCGATCATCTCGTTGCGGCGCAGGACGCCGTTCTGGACCCGGCCGATGGCGAGTCGGCCGAGGTAGTCGGACGCGTCGAGGTTGGTCACGATCGCCTGGAGCGGCGCGTCGGGGTCGCCGGTGGGCGCGGGGATCGTGCGGATGATGGCATCGAGGAGCGGCGACAGATCGGCCTCGACGGGCGGCATGCCGATGCCCTCCATCGCCCTGCCCTCGCGGGCCACCGCCGAGATGATGGTGAAGTCGATGTGGTGCTCGGAGGCCTCGAGGTCGAAGAAGAGCTGGTAGATCTCGTCGAGGACCTCGTCGGGGCGAGCGTCGCCGCGATCGACCTTGTTGACGACCACGACCGCCGGCAAGTCGAGGGCGAGCGCCTTCTGCAACACGTAGCGGGTCTGGGGCAGCGGACCCTCGGCGGCGTCGACGAGCAGCAGCACGCCGTCGACCATGGTCAGCGCCCGCTCGACCTCGCCGCCGAAGTCGGCGTGGCCGGGGGTGTCGACCAGGTTGATCTTGGTGCCCTTGTAGTTGATGGACGCGGCCTTGGCGAGGATGGTGATCCCCCGCTCGCGTTCTTGATCGTTGGAGTCCATGACTCGGTCGACCACGGCCTGATGCGCGCTGAAGGTCCCGGTGGCACGCAGCAGCGCGTCAACGAGAGTGGTCTTGCCATGGTCGACGTGCGCGACAAGCGCAACGTTGCGAAGCGAAGGGGAGGTGCTCATGTGGGGGTAGCCGCCCTCCTCGGGCGGGTGGAGCGGACGGGCCTAGCGCTCGTCCTCGTCGTCGTCTTCGTCATCGTCGAACGACACCCCGTACCGCTCTGCTATGGCGGCGTAGTCGTCGTCATCGGTAGGAGCGGCAGTCTGCGTGGGACGGGGAGCGAACCCCCCGAACGCCTCGGGACCGGACTGCTTGAGCTTGCGCGCCTCTTCGAAGCGGCGATGTCGACCCTTTTTCACAGCAGGGCTCCGAGGGGTTAGCGACGTGACATTGAGATGACAGTGTAGCGGAGCGAGTCCGTCGAGCCCGGGACGGGCATCGGCTGTGTCCGCCGTCACCCCCGACTACGGTCGCCCCGTGACGCATCAGCCCTGGTGGCAGTCCACGGTGGTGTACCAGATCTACCCGAGATCGTTCGCCGATGCCTCCGGCGACGGCATCGGAGATCTGGCCGGCATCGAAGCCCATCTCGACCACATCGCGGGCCTGGGAGTCGGAGCGATCTGGCTCTCACCGATCTACCCGTCCCCCCAGGCCGACTTCGGCTACGACGTGGCCGACTACTGCGACGTCGATCCCACGTTTGGCTCCCTCGGGGACCTCGACCGCCTCGTCGCAGCAGCTCACGGCCGCGCCCTCAAAGTCCTGCTCGACTGGGTGCCGAACCACACCTCGAACCAGCACCCGTGGTTCCTCGAGAGCCGCTCGTCGCGCACGAACCCCAAGCGGGACTGGTACGTCTGGCGCGACTCGGCCCCCGGCGGCGGTCCGCCCAACAACTGGATCGCCGAGTTCAGCGGGGGCCGCGAGCCGGCGTGGACCTTCGACCAGGCGACTGGCCAGTGGTACCTCCACCTGTTCCTGCCCGAGCAGCCAGACCTGAACTGGGATCACCCCGACGTCCGGGCCGCGATGCACGCCACCTTGCGGTTCTGGCTCGACCGCGGCGTCGACGGCTTCCGCATGGACGTCATCCACCTCATCGGCAAGCTCGAAGGACTCCCCGACGACGACGCCGACCGAGTGGCTGCTGGGTTGTCCCACGTCCCCCTCAACGACGCCGAGGTCACCCACGAGCGACTGCAGGACCTGCGCCGGCTCCTCGACAGCTACCCGCACGAGCCGATGATGGTGGGCGAGGTGTTCCTGCTGTCGCCGCGGCGGGTGGCGCGTTACTACGGCGACAACGACGAGCTGCACCTGTCGTTCAACTTCGCGCCGATGTTCGCGCCCTGGACCGCGGAGGCCTGGCGAGGCCAGGTCGATGCCATCCAGCAGGTGCTCGACCCGATCGGCGCCTGGCCCACCTGGGTGCTGGGCAACCACGACCGTCCCCGGCAGCGGACGCGCTACGGCTCGGACGCCCGGGCCTGCGCCGCCGCGTTCCTCGTGCTGGGGCTACGGGGCACGCCGTTCCTGTACGCGGGCGAGGAGCTGGGCCTGGCCGATGCCATCATCCCCCCCGATCGTGTCGTCGACCCCGGCGGCCGCGACGGCTGCCGGGCCCCGATCCCGTGGACGAAGGGCTCGGGCCATGGTTGGGGCACGACGACCGAACCCTGGCTCCCGTTCGCGCCGGACGCCGCCGCCCGGTCGGTCGAGGCCGCGGAGGCCGACCGAGACTCGACCCTTCATCTCTACCGGCGCCTGCTCGCCCTGCGCCAGCGCTCACCGGCGCTCAGCACTGGCACGTTCGAGTGGCTCCCCGCTCCCGACGGCGTGCTGTCCTGGCGCAGGACCGCGGCCGAAGGTGGCGGCGACGCGGTCGCCGATGATGGCAGCGCGACCGAAGCGGTCGTCGTCGTGGTCAGCTTCGTGACCGAGTCGCGGGTGCTGCCCAACCTCGTCGGCGCCACGGTGCTGGTAGCCACCGACCGTTCGCTCGAAGGTCGCCCTTGGTCGGGCTCGCTCGATCCCGACGCCGCCCTGGTGCTCCGGGCCCCAGAGCGCGCGCTAGGTCGGCCGTTGGCCGGTCAGACCGGGAGCAGCCGCAGGTTGCCCTTGCCGTCGAAGCTGATGGCGGCTTCGCCCTTGACCAGGCGCTGGATGTCGTCGCCCAGCACGTCGGCCCGCCAGCCCACGGCCAGCCGGGCGCCGGGAGCGCCGTTCAGCAGCTCGTTCAGATCGTTGCGGGTAGCCAAGAGCGCAGTGTCGATCTTCTGATCGCGGGCGAGCTGGCTGACCCAGGCCGACACGAGAGTGACGGCGGGGCGGAGCTGGCGGTCGACGTCGTCGGTCCTGGGCTCGCGCAGGTCGGCGGGATCGAGGGCCAGACCCCGCTCGACCGCGGCGAGAAGCCCGGCAGCAGCCGGCCCCCGTCGGTGCCGGTCGTCGAGGCCCCGCAGGGATCGCAGGTCGTCGAGGGTGCGGGGCGGCTTCTGAGCCAGTGCGGAGATGGCGAGGTCGGGGAGCACGAAGCGCACCGGCTGGTCCGTCTCGGCGGCCCGTTGCTCGCGCCAGGCGGTCACGGTCTGGGCGACCGACCGGCCCTTGCCCCGAAGCCCGCGAGAGTCCTTGAGCTTCCACCACGCCTCGTCGGGGTCACCCGGACCGGCGGGCCGCAGGCGGAGGGCCTCGCACTCGGCCACGGCCCACTCGAGCCGGCCCACCATTGTGAGCTGGTCGACCAGCAGGCGGTACAGCTCGAGGAGGTGGGCGACGTCGGAGGCGGCGTAGCTCTCCTGCTCAGCCGTCAGCGGGCGCCGGAGCCAGTCGGTCAGGCGGTCGGCCTTCATGACCTTCAGGCCCA
>JBBRTJ010000101.1:0-13067 GCA_038244535.1 Acidimicrobiales bacterium
GCTCTGTCCACCGCGCCCCAGAACTGCACCTGGGACGACCTGCTGGCCACCTGGTTGGAGGCCGATCAGATCCCGCTGTTCGATTCCGGCTGGACCTTCGACCACTTCTACCCGATCTTCTCCGACCCCACGGGCCCATGTCTCGAGGGGTGGATGACGATGGCCGCGCTCGCTCAGGCGACGCATCGCATCCGCGTCGGCTGCCTGGTGACGGGCATGGTGTATCGCCACCCGGCGGTGCTGGCCAACATGGCGGCCACCCTCGACATCACGTCACGGGGGCGGCTCGAGCTGGGCCTCGGCGCGGCATGGAACGACGAGGAGTGCGACGCCTACGGCATCGAGCTGGGCACACTCACGCAGCGCTTCGACCGCTTCGAGGAGGGGGTTCAGATCATCGTGTCGATGCTGTCCAACGAGCGCACCACGTTCGCCGGGCGCTTCTACGAGGTGACCGAGGCGATGTGCGAGCCGAAGCCGATCCAACGGCCTCACCCGCCACTGTGCATCGGGGGCCAGGGCGAGCGCCGCACCATCCCGGCGGCGGCGCGCTGGGCCCAGCACTGGAACGTGGGCCGCCCCGACCTCGACACGTTCCGCCGCAAGCTCGATGTGTTCCACCAGGCGTGCGCCGACGTGGGGCGCGACCCCGAAGAGGTCACGGTCTCGGTGCTGGTCGTGGCCCGCGGCACCGAGGATGGTGCGGTCGCCGACGAAGCGGCCCGCTACGGCGAGGCGGGCGCCGACCTCGTCATCGTCGGTGCCGGCATGGACCCGGCCCGGCTGGCGCCCCTCGCTACGACGCTCGCACCCCTGGCCGCGTCGTGAGCCTGGCCGACGGGGTGCGGGTCCGACCGTTCCGGGTCGGCCTGATGGTCACCCGCCCGCCCCGTGACGCCGCCGGCTGGCGGGCCTTGGCCCGCACCACTGAGGCGCAAGGCTTCGACGTGCTCCAGCTGCCCAACCACATGGCCAACCAGCCCCTGGCTCCACTGGTGGCCCTGGCCGTTGCCGCCGAGGCCACCAGCACCTTGCGGGTGGGCACCCTCGTGCTCGACAACGAGCTCGTGCACCCTGCGGTCATCGCCAACGAGGCCGCCACCGTCGACCTCATGTCCGAGGGTCGACTCGAGCTGGGCATCGGGGCGGGTTGGCTGGCCGCCGATCACGAGCTCATCGGTCAGCCCTGGGCATCGGCGGGGGAGCGGATCGAGCGCCTGGCCGAGGCCGTCGCGGTGCTGAAGGCGTGCTTCACCCAAGCGTCGGCCAGCTTCGAGGGCAAGCACTACCGCGTCAGCGGCCTGCCCGCCCTGCCCCGCCCGGTGCAGCAACCGCACCCTCCGATCCTCATCGGGGGCGGTGGCCGCAAGGTGCTCACGCTGGCCGCACAGGTGGCCGACATCGTGAGCCTCGTGCCGAACATGGCCGCTGGCAAGGTGGGGGCCGACTCGGCTCGCACCGCGACGGGTGAGGCGACGCGCCAGAAGCTGGCGTGGGTGCGCGAGGCCGCCGGCGCGCGCCTCGGCGAGCTCGAGCTCCACGCCAACCTGACCTACGTGCGCATCACCGACGACCGGACCTCGGCGCTGGCCAAGGTGGCGGGCGTGTACGGGCTCGGCGACGACGTGATTGCCGCCGCCGACGTGCCCCATGCCGCGGTGGGTACGGTCGAGCAGATCGCCCAGACGCTGCTGGCCCGCCGCGACGAACTCGGCATCTCCTACGTCACGGTGTTCGACACGAGCGTGGCGGCCATGGTGCCAGTGCTCGAGCACCTGAGGGGTTGACCGACCGCGAGGTCGTGCCAGACTCCCCGCTCATGGGGGATTTCCTGACTGCTTACGCGCAGAGCCAGCCGGACAAGCTCGCGGTCGTTGACGACCGTCCTGACGGCACGATCATCCACTGGAGCTTCGCCGAGCTCGAAGACCGGGCCAACCGCCTCGGCAACGTGCTGCTCGAGCTGGGCGCGAGGCCGGGCCGCAAGGTCGTGTGGTGCGGCCAGAACTCGCCGGGCATCGTGGCGGTGGTCAACGCCGCCCGCAAGATCGGGGTGACCGCCGTGCCGCTCAACTACCGCCTGTCCCCGGAAGAGGCGGCTTACGTCACCGATCACTGCGACGCGACGATCGTGTACGTCGATGCCGAGTTCGCTCCGATGTTCGAGCGGATCCGGGCCGAGATCCCCAAGGTCGAGCACGTGCTGGTGTTCGACGGTGTCGTCCCCTCCGGCATGCTCGACGCCGACGCGCTCGCTGCGGCCGCCAGCAACGGCGAGCCGGAGGTCCCCGAGAGCAGCGAGCCCGGCGGCTCGATGATCTACACGTCGGGTACGACGGGCAAACCCAAGGGAGCGTTTCGCCGCGGCGCCGTCGACCCCACGCAGATCCAGGCGATGATCGCCGTGTACGGCTACACCAACAGCGACGTCTACCTCACCACCGGACCCCTCTACCACAGTGGTCCCGGAGGCTTCATGGGCATCGGCCAGCTCCTCGGCCAGACGGTGGTGGTGCAGCGCAAGTTCGAGCCGATGGACTGGCTTCGACTGGTCGACACCTACAAGGTCACGTCAACCTTCTCGGCCCCGACGCCCATCCGCATGATCACCTCGTTGCCGGGCGCGGTGAAGGCTCGCTACGACGTGTCGACGATGGACAAGATGATCGCCAATGCCGCGCCGTGGAGCTTTGCCCTGAAGAAGGCGTACTTGGCTGACTTCCCCGCTCGCTCGCTGTTCGAGGTCTACGGCTCGACCGAGCTGGGCGTGAACTGCATCCTCGAACCGGCCGACCAGCTCCGAAAGCCGGGTTCGTGCGGCAAGCCCGCGCCCGGCGTGCTCGTCAAGCTGTTCGACGATGACGGCAACGAGGTGACTGGCGTCGGGCCAGACTGCCCCGGTGAGCTGTTCGTCCAGTCGGCCAGCGTCTTTGCCGACTACTACAAGCAGCACGACAAGTACGAGGCCGACATGCGCGGTGCCTTCCACACCGTCGGCGACATCGCCTACCGCGACGACGAGGGCTACTTCTACATCTGCGACCGCAAGAAGGACATGATCATCAGCGGGGGCATGAACATCTATCCCGCCGAGATCGAGTCTGCCCTCGAGCACCACCCGGCCATCTTCGAGGCCGCGGTGTTCGCCATCCCCTCCGACGAGTGGGGCGAGCTGGTGCATGCCGATGTCGTGGTCACGGCCGGTGGCACCCTCACCGAGGACGACGTGAAGGCCTTCGCCCGCGAGCACCTCGCGTCGTACAAGATCCCCCGTTCGATTCGGTTCCTCGATGAGCTGCCCAAGACCGGCAGCGGCAAGATCTTGAAGCGCGAGCTGCGTGCTCCGTACTGGGCCGGGCGCGCGAGCCAAGTCGGCTGAACCGCCCCTCCCTCCCCGAGGATGGCGATCACGTCGTCCACGGCCCCGGCGAGGTCGTGCTTGATGGCCAGGTCGGTGATGCGGGTGGTGTTGATGCCCACCGTGCGGAGCTGGCGATCGCGCTCCTTGTCCTGCGCTGCAGTCAAGCGGCCGCCGTGCCAGGCCTCATGGTCCACGTCGATCGCCTCGCCGCTCTCCCGCCCGAGGAAGTCGATGCGGATGCGCCGGCCGTTGGGAAGGGTGACTGGAACCTGGCGCTCGGGACGCGGCACCCCACGGCGCAGCAATGCCCGTTCGAAGGTGAGCTCGAGGTCGGATCCGACGGGCTTCAGCCACACGGGGCGTCCGTGCACGACCCGCACGAATCGGGCACTGCCACGGCGACCAGGCACGGCGAGCCGGCGGCCGATTGCCAGCAGCGTCGGCATCGTGCACAGGCGACGGTCGAGCAGGTGCTCGACGGCCGACTCGAGTTGCTCGTCGGTGAGCACGGCCGCGAGGTCGAACGCGGTCCGAGGCGGGCTCGTCAGGACGATCCCGTCGTCCCGCCTCACCAGGTCGGTGGGATCGAGGTCGACGCACCGATGGAGCACCGCGCCGGGCAAACCGGACTCGTGTGGGCAGGCACGAGCAGGTGGACCCGACGATCGCGGCCGAGCGAGCGCACGAGTCATGCCGCCCGGCGCTCGTGTGCGACACCGCCGCATGCGTCGCCGCGGCTCAGGCGATGGCGAGTCGTTGCTCGTCGGTTCTCGAGGCACCGGCCGGGACGACGACGCCCCGTGCGGGCCGAAGCAGCGTGCCGACGTCGACGAGTCGCTCGAGTTGAGTGCGACTCACGCCGAGCGTGCGCATCGCGTGGACGTTGGCCACGCCGTGGTGGCGGGCGAACCAGGCCGAGGTGGCGGGGTTGAGGGCGGACATGAACATCCCCTTCGAGCGAAGGCCGAGGAGGGGAGATGGCGGGAGGGTAACCGGAGGTTGGGCATCCGGTGAGCTTGTGCGTCGAACGCGGTGCGGGTGCCCTTGGGCGCACAAGTTGGCGCCGAGCGACGCCGGGCGGGGGCTGGGGGCTGGGGGTGGGGAGGGCTGGGGGGGGCTGGGACCCGGGCGGGGTCAGGCGCCGATGGCGTGGTAGCCGCCGTCGACGTGGATCATCGAGCCGGTGGTCATCGGGAACCAGTCGCTGAGGAGGGCCACGCAGGAACGCGCCACGGCGGTCGAGTCGTTGATGTCCCAGCCGAGCGGGGCGCGATCGGCCCACACGTCCTCGAAGCGGGAGAACCCGGGGATGGACTTGGCCGCCATGGTGCGGATGGGTCCGGCGGCCACCGTGTTGACGCGGATCCCCTTGGGACCGAGCTCACGCGCCAGGTAGCGGCTGGTGGACTCGAGGGCGGCCTTGGCGACGCCCATCCAGTCGTAGGCCGGCCAGGCCACGGTGGCGTCAAACGTCAGCCCGAGGATCGAACCCCCACCGGTCATCAGGGGGACGAACGCGTCGGCCAGGGTCTTCAACGAGTAGGCGGACACATGGAGGGCCACTGCCACGTCGTCCCACTGGGCGTCCATGAAGGTGCCTCCCAGGCACACGGCAGGGGCAAAGCCGATGGCGTGCAGGACGCCGTCGACCCGGGGCATCACCTCGGCGACGCCAGCCCGGACCGACTCGACGTGCGCCGGCTGGGTGACGTCCAGTTCGAGCACGGTGGCGGGCACTGGAAGCTTGCGAGCCGTGCGCTCAGTGAGCGACAGGCCCCGACCCGCGCCGGTCAGCACGATGGTCGCCCCTTCCTCCTGCGCCATGCGGGCCACGCCGAAGGCGAGCGACGCGTCGGTGAGGACGCCGGTGATGACGAGGTGCTTGCCGTCGAGGAGGCCCATGGGCCGCACGCTACGCGAACCCTCGTGTGCAAGGCTGCTGCTCATGCGCATCGGCATCCTCGGCGGCACTGGACCTGCTGGCACCGCCCTCGGCGCCCGTCTCGCGGATGTCGGCTACGAGGTGATCCTCGGCTCCCGTTCGAAGTACCGGGCCATGGAGGTGCGTGACGAGCTGCTTGCGCAGTGGCCCGACCACAACCTCCTGATCGATGCTGGCGACAACATCGCGGCGGCCGAGGCCGACGTCGTGGTGATCGCCACGCCCTGGGACTCCGCCGCTACCACGGCGTTCTCGCTGCAGGGCGAGCTCGAGGGCAAGGTGGTCATCAGCATGGCCAACGCGCTCGTGCGGGTCGGCGGCGAGTTCCAGCCGCTCGTGCCACCGCGTGGCAGCGTGGCCGCCCATGTGCAAGCCGCCATCCCGCACAGCAGGGTCGTGGCTGCCTTCCACCACCTGCCGGCCAAAGAGCTCGGGCACCTGGGTGCGCCGATCGACTCCGACGTGCTCATCTGCTCCGACGACCAGGCCGCCACCAAGGTCGTGTCCGAGATCGTGACGCGCATCCCGGGCTGCCGCCCGCTCGACGCCGGCGAGCTCTCCAACGCCACCGCGATCGAGGCCTTCACGGCCGTGCTGTTGCAGCTCAACGTCCGCTATCGCACGCGCGTGGCCCCCAAGCTCACGGGGATCCGCGCCTGACCATGGCGATGCGCCTCTACGACACTGCCCGTTCGGCCGTGGTCCCCTTCGAGCCCGGTCCGCTGGTGACCATGTACACGTGCGGCATCACGCCCTACGACGCCACGCACGCCGGCCACGCCACCGTGTACCTGACCTACGACATCGTGCAGCGCCGCCTCATCGACCTTGGCCACGAGGTTCGCTGCGTCCGCAACATCACCGATGTCGACGACTCGATCTTGGGCAAGGCTCGCCAGCTCGGGGTCCACTACCTCGACCTCGCGGCGGGCGAGGTGGCGCGGTTCCAGGCCGACATGGCGGCGCTCGAGGTGCTGCCTTGCTTCAGCGAGCCCCGAGCGACCTCGGCCATCCCCGACATACGCGGCTTCATCGGGATGGTGCTCGACCAGGGTCACGCCTACCAGGCCGGGGGTGCCGTCTACTTCGACGTGAGCACGTTCCCGGCGTTCGGCTCGGTCAGCAACTACGACCGCCAGCGGATGCTCGACTACGCCAAGGAGCGGGGCGGCAACGTCGACGATCCCCACAAGCGCGACCCGCTCGACTTCGTGCTGTGGCAGCCGAGCGAACCCGACGAGCCGTCGTGGGACACCATGTGGGGTCCCGGCCGCCCCGGCTGGCACATCGAGTGCTCGGCGCTCGCACTGCGCGAGCTCGGCACCACGATCGACCTCCACGGTGGTGGGGCCGACCTGATCTTCCCGCACCACGAGTGCGAGCGGGCGCAGAGCGAAGCGGCCACGGGGGCGCCGTTCGTCCGGCACTGGATGCACGTCGCCATGGTTCGCAAAGACGGCGAGAAGATGTCCAAGAGCCTCGGCAACCTCGTGTTCGTCGATGCGTTGCGCAAGGTGTGGGACCCGCGGGTGATCCGCCTGGCCATCGTCGGCCAGCACTACCGCCACTCGTGGGAGTGGAGCGACGACCTGCTCCCGAGGGCCGATCGCCGCCTCGACCGTTGGCTGGGCGCCCCGCACCCGGCCACCGAGCGCACGTGGTCCGAGGTTCGCGACCGCCTCGACGACGACCTCGACGTACCCGGTGCCCTAGCCGCGATCGACGATGCGGTCGACCGGGGTGAGGGGGTGGGCGGTGTCACGAGCCTCGTGGGCGTTCGCCTCGGCGAACTGCCTGACAGCGAGTTGACCAGCGCCTAGGCTCCCTCGGCGAGCGACGTGACAAGGAGGTGCGGCGTGGCCAACCAAGGTGCAGGCCCACTGCAGGACCGCACTCGCATGCTGCTGCGCCCGCTCGCCGCCCATGGCTGGAAGTTCGAGCTGTCCGGTTTTGATCGGCTCCCGACCGATGGCCCGGCGATCCTGGCGCCCAACCACATCTCGTTCCTCGACTCGGTGTTCCTGATGTTGTTCGTCCCGCGGCGGATCTCGTTCGTCGGCAAGGCCGAGTACATGGACAGCTGGAAGACCAAGCACCTGTTCCCAGCCTTCGGCATGATCCCGATCGATCGCAGTGGTGGCGAGTCCAGCTCGGCTGCGCTCGACGCGGCGGCCGCGGTGCTCGACCGGGGCGAGCTGTTCGGCATCTTTCCCGAGGGCACCCGAAGCCGTGACGGCACGTTGTACAAGGGTCACACCGGCGCCGCCCGCCTCGCGCTGCGCGTGGGCTGCTCGATCTTTCCCGTGGGCATCAGTGGCACCCGAGAGATCCAGCCGCCCGACGCCTTGCTGCCCAAGTTCGGGCGCCGCTGCTCGATCCGGGTGGGGCGGGCGATCGATCCGAGCCGCTACAAGGCCCGGGGCGACGACCGCCTGCTGCTGCGCCAGATCACCGACGAGGTGATGTTCGAGATCCGTGAGCTCAGCGGGCAGGAGTACCGCAACCAGTACGCCACCAAGAAGGCCGAAGCGCTCCCGACCGACGTTGCCCACGTGCCGACCACCCCGGTGGCGCACCGTACCGACCACGCGGCGGCCGCCATGAGCCACGCCGCGCCCGAAGCGTCGGTGGCCTAGCCAAACAGCCCCGAGCCGGCGCAGGCCCGCCGGTAGGCTCGGATTGTTATGGCTGACATCACGATCTCACTGCCCGACGGCTCTGCTCGTTCCCTGCCCGAGGGGTCGACCGGTGCCGATCTGGCGGCGTCGATCGCCCGTGGTCTGGCCAAGGCGGCCGTGGCCGCAGTGGTGAACGGAACCGAGGTCGATCTCAGTGCTTCGCTGCCTGATGGGGCCACGGTCTCGATCGTGCGGGCCGACTCGCCGGAGGGTCGTCACGTGCTGCGCCACTCGACGGCGCACGTGCTGGCCCAAGCCGTCACTCAGCTCTTCCCCGGCGCCAAGTACACGATCGGTCCGGCCATCGAGGACGGCTTCTACTACGACTTCGAACTTGCCGGCGGCCGCACCTTCAGTGCCGACGACCTCGCCGCGATCGAGGTCCGCATGCGCGAGATCATGGTGGCCGATCAGCCGTTCGTGCGCAGCGAGATGCTCGTGCCCGACGCTCTCGCCTTGTTCGCCGACCAGCCGTACAAGCGCGAGATCATCGAAAAGGTCGACGCATCCGAGGTCGGCACCGGCGCGGCCGCCGGCACGGTCAGCCTCTATCGCAACACGCCCGAGTTCGTCGACCTCTGCCTCGGGCCGCACGTGCCGAGCACGAGCCGGCTCGGCCACTTCCAGCTCATGAAGGTGGCCGGCGCGTACTGGCGGGGCAACGAGAAGGGCCCGATGCTTCAGCGCATCTACGGCACGGCATGGGAGAGCAAGGAGGCGCTGGCCGCCCACCTGCACCAGCTCGAGGAGGCCGAGAAGCGCGATCACCGTCGCCTCGCCGTCGAGCTGGACCTGCTCAGCTTCCCCTCCGAGCTGGGGGCCGGGCTGGCCGTCTGGCACCCGAAGGGCGCCACGGTCCGCAAGCTGATGGAGGACTACAGCCGGACGCGTCACGAGCACGGCGGGTACGAGTTCGTGTTCACCCCGCACCTCGCGAACGCTCGGCTGTTCGAGACCAGCGGCCACCTCGACTTCTACGCCGACGGCATGTACCCGCCGATGGAGATGGACAACGGCACGTACTACCCGAAACCCATGAACTGCCCGATGCACTGCCTCATCTTTCGCAGCCGCCAGCGCAGCTACCGCGAGCTGCCCCTGCGGCTGTTCGAGCTCGGGACCGTGTACCGCTACGAGCGAGCGGGGACGCTCCACGGCCTGCTGCGCATCCGCGGCTTCACGCAGGACGACAGCCACATCTTTTGCACCGAGGACCAGGCCGAGGGTGAGATCCGCAGCCTGCTGGGCTTCGTGCTGTCAGTGCTGCGGGCCTTCGGCTTCGACGACTTCGAGGCCGCCCTGTCCACTCGCGACCCCGACAAGTCGATCGGGACCGACGAGGTGTGGGACCGGGCGACGGCGCACCTGCGGGCGGCGGTCGAGGCCGAGGGTCTCGCCTACACCGTCAAGGAAGGTGACGCCGCCTTCTACGGGCCCAAGATCGACATCGACGTCCGCGATGCCATCGGTCGGCGTTGGCAGCTGTCCACCATCCAGCTCGACTTCACCCTGCCCGAGCGCTTCGAGCTCGAGTACGTCGGGGCCGACAACGTCCGCCACCGTCCGATCATGATCCACCGGGCCTTGTTCGGCTCCGTCGAGCGGTTCTTCGGCGTGCTGGTCGAGCACTACGCAGGCGCGTTCCCCATGTGGTTGGCGCCGGTGCAGGTCCGGGTGCTGCCGGTGAGCGACGCCCACGACGCGTATGCGTCCCGGGTGCTCGACCGCCTCCGCTCAGCCGGCTACCGGGCCGACATGGTGGCCGCTGAGGATGGCCTGGGCAAGCGGATCCGCGCCGCCAAGCTCGACAAGCTCCCGTACGTGCTCGTCGTCGGCGACGACGACGTGCGCGAGGGCACCGTCGGCGTCAACCCGCGTGGTGGTGAGGTCGAGCGGGGTGTGCGGCTCGACGAGCTCCTCGAACGGCTGGCGGCCCACGCCTTGCTGGCCGCCTCGGCGTCGTGACGCTCGAGCGCCTCTGGGCCGGATGGCGCACGGCGTACGTCGAGAGCGTGGCCCAAGCCAACGTTCCAAAGACGGGGGAGGGCTCGATCTTCACCCGGTTGCTGGCCAGCGGCCTGAGCGACGACGAGGTCCACATCGTGTGGCGGGGCGAGCTGTGCTTCGCCATCCTCAACGCCTACCCGTACACCAACGGTCACCTCCTGGTGATGCCGTATCGAGAGGTCGCCGAGCTGGCCGAGCTGACCGCCGCCGAGCACGTCGAGCTGTGGGCCACGGTCACGGCCGCCACGGTGGCGATCCGGGCCGCGTACCGCCCGGACGGGATCAACGTCGGCATGAACCTGGGCCGGGCCGCCGGTGCCGGCGTACCGACCCACCTCCACACGCACGTCATGCCGCGCTGGGCGGGCGACACCAACTTCATGACGAGCGTGGCCGGGGCGCGGGTGCTGCCCGAGTCGCTGCCCGCCAGCGCGTCGAAGCTGCGGGCCGCCTGGCCGGTACCCTCGTCACCTCATGGCTGACGAGCACGATCCCGCACTCCCTGCCGATCCCGCACTGCCCGCCGGTCCCACGGGCTCGGCCGACGAGGTGCGTGACACGCTGCCCGACGAGCTCGACATCACCGGGTTCGTCGGCCCGTACCAGTTCCCCGACAACAGCCGCAGACGGGTGCCCGGGTACCTGTACCTCGGCATTGCCGCGCTGTGCTTCGTGGCCTGGTTCGCCACCCGCAACGGCGATCCCGTCCTTGTCAACGGTGGCACGCTCGCCGCGGGGATCGTGCTCACGTTGGCTGGCGTGGTCTGCATCACATCGGGCTGGCGCATGATGGTCGACGAAAAGGAAGCCTTGGTCCTGGCCACCCGCACTGTGGCGTTCCCGGTCGGTCACGCCTCGGCGCAGCTCGGGTGGCGCGGGCTGCGCAGCCGGCCCACCTGGCGCATCTTGTGCTACTCGGCCGAGGAGCCCCCGCTGCAGCGCGGCTTCGTGCTCATCGATGCGATCGACGAGACCATCGTCGATGCCATCATCGAGGACAACCCCGAGGACTGGGCCGAGCTCCCCGTCTGACGAAGCGGGGCCTGGTCGACGTGCGACCAGGCCCCGCAGCGATGGTGAACCGTGTTGGTTGGTGGGATCAGACTCGGAGCTGGCCCACGAAGGTGTTCCAGTTGGCAAGCAACGTGCGTGGCCCGCCCGAGATCCACTCGCTGGCGAAGTACACGGTGTCGCCGTACACGGACGCCCCTGAGTAGTCGCCCCAGCGAGTGGCACCGTCACCGCCGAAGACGAGCGAGCCGCTGAACCCGTCCTGGGCGTCGACGCCCCGGGCCAGCACGTTCACCCGGTTGAGGGCGGGAGCCAGCTTCACGTAGGCCGCCGATGGGAAGTAGCCGTTGCCCGACATCGTGAAGCTCATGACTGCCTTGCCCTGGCCCGTGACGGCAATGGCCGGGAAGTAGACGTCGTTGTTGGCGACGGCGACGTAGCCCTGGCCGGCCATCGAGGCGCTGAGCCTCCCGGAAGCGGTGAGGTTGGGGTCGACCTTGAACCAGGCGATCCCGTTCCGGGTCGAGCCGTTGACGGTCACGGCGGTGTTCAAGGCGCTCCACAGGTAGCCACCGGCGTAGTACGTCTGCTGCATCCGGTCGTCGTTGGTCTGGATGGTCGGGTACGGCTCGGGGCTGGCGCCGAAGCCGAGGCAGTCGGCGATGAGGCAGTCGCGCAGCGGGGTGTTGCCGCCCTTGCGCTGCGTGGCGTCGAAGGGCATCTCGTAGGTGATGCTCGGCACGGCGGCGGCGCTCAACGAGAGGCTCGGAGTGGCCCAGTCGAGTGAGCTCGTGTTGGTCATCGCCCAGGTGAACACCTTGTTGTCACCGGCGCCGTTGAAGTCGCCGGACGACATGAAGAACTCGGTGCCTCCGTTGCCTCCCCGCATGCTGTCGCGGCCCGGTGACATCGCCGGTTGGATCGAGTACGCCAGATCGGTGCCGAGGGCGGGCAGCTCGAATGCTGAGTAGCTGCTCGCGGTGCCGGCAGCGAGGGCGGCCTTGGAGATGGCGTAGACGTTCGACCCGTTGAACGTGGTCGACGCCGTGGGGGGCCAGGGACCGAACTCGTTGGTCGACACGTAGAAGCCGTAACGATCGGCGCCGATGAGCGGCTGGTCCGGGAGGCAGGGGCAACCGGCGTGGCTCGGGGTGCCGTTGGCGCCGTCGTTGGTCCCGTCGAGCAGGTACGTGTGCCAGGCGGCAAAGGGATCGGCGCTCGTGCTCACCGCGATGCCGATGTTGTACCGGCCGGTGGCGCTGCCGACGACGCCGTCGTAGCCGACGTCGCCGTCATCGAACAGGAAGGTGGTGAGGAACCACCGCTGGAGATCTCGGTCGAAGTAGCACTTCACGTCACCGGTGCTCGGACCGACGTTGCCGGTCGTGCGGTTGAACTCGGCCGGGACGCCGAAGAACGAGTTGACGTCCTGCACGGCCAGCATCGTTCCGTCGGTCTGGTAGACGGCGAAGGCGGTGTTGACACCCTCGATGAGCATTCCCGGACCCGCGCACAGCTGCGTGTCGGGCGGCTCCTTCGAAAACTGGTTGCCTCCGTTGGCGAGGCGCTGGTCGATGTGGCCAAGGGCGTTGAAGCCGGTGGCCTGGCCGGCGCCCTGGATCGGCAGTGCTGCGGCCACGGGGGTGGCCAACCGCGGGGTGCTCGGCGCCGCCGGGCTCTTCGGCGAGAACTCTGAGCGCGAGTCGGCGGCGATCTTGGCCGCTTCCTGAGGTGCGATCGAGGTCTCTGAGTTGGCGCCCTTCGTCGTGGCGACGACCGACGTCGTGCCCCGGGAGACGAGCCGGTACCCCTTGGCGGTGAACGATGTTCCGAGGGCGTTCGACCGTGGGGCGGCGCCGGAGCTGGCGGCCGCTGTCAGCGGGAGGAGCGCCATGACGGTGCCCCCTGTCAAGGCAATGGCAAGTAGGCGTCGTCGAACCACGAGTTCCCCCCGGTTGGCAGTGGTGCTTCACCACTCAGGCTGAGTGGCACAGGGGTTTCTAGGCCCCGGACGCTCCGGGCGCAAGCGCCGGCTCGTGGCGGCTAGTGGCCGGACTGCCGTTGCTCC
>JBBRTJ010000102.1:0-12827 GCA_038244535.1 Acidimicrobiales bacterium
GAAGCTGAGCGATCGCCTGCTGGGAGGCAGAGCTTCTCGCAGCTTCGACGCTGTCGAAACGGCGGGAGCGGGTCGCGGGTGGGCAGCGCGAGCCTCCGCTCGAGAGCTGCGGCACCAGCGGCAGGCGCCGGATGGCCCGCCGCTGAAACGTCAGGTTCCACTCGAGGCGGTCGGGGTCGACCGCCGTGAACGACTCGAGCGAATCTCTCGGGCGAGCGGCTCGTAGGTGCGCACCTCGAGCCATTCGTCGAGTGCTCGACACGAGAGCTTGCGTCCATCGTTGAAGTCGACGGTGGACGACTGGGGGATGAGGCCTTTAGAGGATCGTGATGGTGCCGTTGGTGCCGTCGACGGTGATCCTGGCGCCATTGGGGATGCGCAGGGTGCAGTTCTCGACGCTCACCACGCAGGGGATGCCGAGCTCGCGCGACACGATCATCGTGTGGCTGCCGATGTTTCCGATCGCCGCCACGACCGCGCCGGCGGCCACGAACAGCGGTGTCCAACCGGGGTCGGTCGACTCGCACACGAGGATGTCGCCCGCGTCCAGCGCGGTGGGATCGGACGGGTCGGTGATGATGCGGGCGATCCCGGTGGCCACGCCGGCCGAACCGCCGACGCCCTTGAGGACGTCACCGGGCTGCGCGGGCTGCAGCACCCGGGCCGACTTGCGCTTCCACTGCGACATGGGGGTGGGCGGGTTGCTCATGATGTAGGGAGGTTCGAGGTCGAACAGCTCGCGCCACTCGGACTCTCGCTGGGCGAGCAGGTCCCCGAAGCGCTCGGGGTTGAAGCGGAACGCGTCGAGCTCGGGGGCCATGAGCATCCAGATGAGCTCGGGCTTGGCGAGGTGGCCTCGGGCGGTCATGCGCTTGCCGAGCTCGAGCATGCACATGCGGACCTCGCCGATGACCTTGATCATGTTGGTCTTGCCCCGCTCGCGGGCAGCCAGCCAGATGGCCGCCGACCTCGAGGCGGCCTCGAACGTGGCCTGGAGCTCGGGGTTCTCGGCCAGCTCCTTGCGCACCCAGTGGGCGAGGTCCTGACGCTCGGCAACCACCCGCTTGTAGCCGTCCGAAGGGGAGTGGTCGTTGGCGAGCGCCCGCATGCGGTCGACGGCTGCCAGCGCCAGCATCGGCTTGGTCTCCCAGGTGTCGGCGCGCAGGTCCCACTCGTTCGGGCCCCGTGAGCCGAACTCGTGCAGGAAGCCCTGGAGCGCCTCGTGGAAGGCGGGGCCATCGGCCGTCGCCTCGTCGTGAATCCGTTCGATCAGCCCGTTGAGACCACCGTCGAAGGCCAAGGTGAGGTCGGACGAGGCCCGCACCATGCGAGACAGCTCCCACAGCCCCCACGACGGCGCGGCCGAATCGATGTCACCGATGCCGGCCATGAGCCGTGTGGTGATGGTCGGGTCGCCGACTGCTTCGGCCACCGCGCCGAGTGCACCGGGGCCGAGCGAGGCGCCGAGCGAGGCCCAAGCGTTGTGCTCGAACATCACGTTCAGCCACGGCAGCATGCTGCGGGCACGGGCCACGAGGTGGCTGTCGCTGACCTTGGTCAGGTCGGGGCGCTCGTCGCGCAGGCGATCGGCGAGCACCTTCTCATCGTCGATCTCGGTGAACGGCTCGCCACTCATGATCCAGCCCATGACCTCGGCCAGCTTGGTGGCGTGGCGCTCGCTCTCGTGCCACGGTTCGGGCACGTAGGGCGGCACGTCGTCGCGGGCGTCGAAGTAGGCCGCGTCGATCGCTTCGGCCGAAGCACCGGGCATGCGAACGCCCATGAGGCGGGCCATGGACAGCGGGTTGTAGAAGTAGCCGCCGAAGAGCCCGAACGCCTCGACCTCGTCGGGCCGCGTGAACTCGTCGTAGTCGACGACGCCGAAGGTGATGAAGCCGTCGCGGCAGCCGGGCACGACCCCTCGTTCCCACACCAGCGTCCAGCCGAGCGGACTGAGCGGCTCGGGCAGCACCTCGCCGGCGTTGCCGCGCGTGTAGTGCGGCAGCTTCGGATTCGGTCGGCTGTCGGTGATCCAACGGTCCTGCATCGGTCCCCCTGTTGCGGTACGACGCCCCGAGAGTGCGCGCCGCACCCTAACGAACCGGCCGATGAACCAAGCCGGGCCGCTCTGGCCGGCGGCTCGGCTCGGTCGGGAGCCACGGGCGGGGGCCGGACCGCACCGTTACGGCCGGCGGCCCCAGAACAGGATCCGTTTGAACGGGTAGAAGTACGGCTCGGCTGCTCCGAGCGCCGCGATCAGGCGGCGGCGGTACTCGACGACGAACGCGTCGTACAGGTCGGTCGGCAGCGTGCGCTTGATGCGGGTGAGGCTCGTGCCCCTCGTCCACTCGACGACCTCCGCCGCTGAGGCCAGGTGGTGCCCATAGACCTGGAGGCGCACGCTCTGGTCGGTGAAACCAAGTTCGTCGAGGAGTGCGGCGTAGTGCTCGGGCCGCATGACGTTGGTGGCCACCGGGTCGATCGGTGGGGAGCCGCCGGCAAAGCCAGAGGCGAACGGCTCCTCTGCCGCCAGCTCGCCGATGAGGACGTGGGACTGGTGGTCGGAGTTGGCCGGCACCTGGACGGCGAGCTGACCACCGGGCCGCAGCAAGTCGGACCATCGGGCCAGGACGGCGCGGTGATCGGGCACCCACTGCAGCGCGGCATTGGCGAACACCACGTCCCACCGTCCGGGGTCCCACCATGTGGCGATGTCGCCTTCGGCGAAGCGCACCGCGGCCGACGCGAAGGCGGCGCTGTCGGCCAGCATGGCCGGGCTGTTGTCGACGCCGAGCACCTCGGCAGCACCGAGCAGCGCCGGGAGCTCAGCAGTGAGGTTGCCCTGACCGCACCCGAGGTCGACCAGCCGCCCGCCTGCGTTGCCGAGCGGCTGCATCAAGGCGACGAGGTCGTAGAAGGGGTGGCTGCGCTCGGCGGCGAACCGCTCGTACTGGCGGGGATCCCAGGCGTCGGTCGTCGTCATACTTGTATTCTACTTGTATGCAAAGTGCCGACAAGCCAGATCGTGGCTCTCCGCCGGACAAGCGTCACGTCCAAGGCGCCGGGGTCCCGCCGATCGGGCCCCTAACCTTGAATGCATGGATGTGGCGGTGGTGCTGGGGCTGTGGTGCACCGCGCTGAGCATCAGCTTCATCTGGCCCCAGGTCCTGCGCGTCTACCGCCAGCAGACCGTCGAGGGGCTGTCACCGGCGGGGACGCTGCACGGAGCCTCGGGCTCAGTGCTGTGGTGCCTCTATGGCATTGCGCGTGGCGACCTGCCCCTGAGCGTGGCCAACGCCATGGTGCTGCTCGCCATGGCGCTCATCGCTGCCGCGCAGGTGCGCCATCGGGTGCTGGCGACGCGCATCGTGACGCTCGTCGCCTTCTCGGCGATCGCGCTCGCGCTGGCCTGCCTCGCCGTGTCCCCCGCACTGCTGGGCTGGGTCGCCATCATCGTCGGGGCCACGTCGATCCTGCCCCAGACATGGCACACCGTGCGCACCCCAGACCTGTCGGCGCTCTCGGTGCCGACGTACGCGATGTTGGTGCTGACCGCGGTGTCGTGGTCGCTCTACGGGATGGTCATCGGCGACCCGCTCGTCGTGATGCCCAACCTCTTGGTCATCCCGTGCAGCATCGTGATCGCCACCAAGGCGCTTGCCTACCAGCGCCGCCACGGAGCGACGACCGGGGGCTACCAGCTGAACCCCGAGCTCGCCGCCGTCATCGCCGACTGATCCCGCTCAGCTCACGTGATCAGGCGACGTTGACGGTGAGGCCGGTCACGGCGTCACCGGCGATCACGTGAACGTCCGGGCGGAGGCGACGTCGGTGCCCGCGAACCACATCGTGTGCACCGTCACCAGACCACGGGGACGCGCTGGGCGCTCCAGGTTGCGCCGATCACCTTCCACTCGACGTCCTCGGGGGCCACAGCCAGGCGCAGGTCGGGGCAGGCGTCGAGCAGCACCTGCGACCCGATGACGGACTCGACCCGGGCCATCTCGTAGCCAAGGCAGAAGTGCTTGCCAAGGCCGAAGCCGACGTGCCCGTGAACGCCTTCGGGGTCGTAGCCCTTCCGCAGCTCCTTGGCCCTCCACAGATCGCCGCGGCGCAGGTCGAATCGGCGGGGGTCGGCAACGACCCGCTCGTCGTTGTTGGCCGAGCCGATCGAGATCTGCACCAGATCGCCGGCCGGGACGAGCGTGCCGCCCACCTCGACGTCGACGGCCGCGGTGCGGACCGGGCTGAGGATGGGGAACGAGTGGCGCATGGTCTCGCCGAAGGCAGCCTCGCCCATCGGCCAGTCGGCAGGCGAGCGGACTCGGCGCCCAGCCTCACGGCCGGAACACCACCGGCTTGCCGTCTCGGAGGGCGTGTGCCCCGAGTGCCCCGCGCAGGTACTCACCCTGGTCCTGCCCGGCGATGGCGAACCCCCAGGTGCTCGCCACCCGCCACTGGTTGATGCGCCACACGCCGTCGACGGGGACCAACGTGCCCTGGTACAGGCCGCCACCGAAGCCGAACGTCGAGGCCGTGATGAAGTAGCTCGACAGCTCCGCTGAGTGCCGATCATCGGCCACCGAGACGGTCGAGTTGGTGGCGTGGTGGCGGAAGGAGCCGTAGCTGAGCGGCGCATAGATGGTGCGGATCTCGTCGTGCCCGCGCAGCACGAGGTCGTGGCCCGAGCCGGGCGGGTAGTTCGCCGCGATCATCTCGGCATCGGCGGTGAACACACCGAGCAGGTCGTCGACGAAGCCGCCGTCGAGGTAGTGGGTGTACTCGTGGAACGTCGAGCGGACGGCCTCGATGATCTCGAGGCGCTCCACTCGGACCAACAGCTGCTCTGTCGATCCCGAGTCGTTGTTGCTCATGCCGGTTCTCCTCCGTGTCGAAGCAGGTGGCCAGGGGTGGCGCCCGTGCACGTGCCGTGCTCGAACGTCTCCTCGCCGTTGACGATGGTGTGGTGGTAGCCGGTGGCGCGCTTGGTGAGGCGCCAGGCTCCGGCCGGGTAGTCGTAGGTGCGCTCGCTCGGGCCCATCGCGAGCGCGTCGAGGTCGTAGACGATGACGTCGGCGGGTGCGCCCTCCCGCAACCAGCCCCGGTCGCGGAAGCCGGCGGCTTGCGCCGGGTAGGCCGAGAGGCGCCAGTGCGCTTGCTCGAGGTCCATGATCTCGTGGTCGCGCACCCAGCCGGCCAGGAACTCGGTGGCGTAGGCGCCGAGCGTGATGAACTTGGTGTGCGCCCCACCGTCGCTGACGCCGGGAAGGGCGTACTCGCTCGTGGCGATCTCCCGCATCGCCTCGACGTTGGTGTGGCGCACCGGGGTGGCGAAGCCGACCCGCAGGTCGGCGGCCAGGGCCAGGTCCAACATGGCATCGACGACGTGCGTGCCCTCCATCGCACCGACCTCGGCGACGGTGTGTCCCTCGAAGCGCTTCAGCTCGGCGGGGGCGTCGTTCGACACCCATTCCACGAGCAGCTCGCCGATGCCGCTGCCGACCCTGACCTCACGCTCTTCGGTGCCGCCCCCGGCGACCGGCCCGAAGCCGGCGTCGTACTCCTTGCGCATTGCGGCCCGACGGGCGGGATCGGCGAACTTCTCGCGGCGCTCGGCGGGCGTGCCGATGGTGGCCTCGCGCCAGACCTTCGACGAGTCAAAGAGGTTCCACTCTTCGAGGGTGAACTCGAAGGCCACGTCGGCGGTGAGGGCCTGGGCGAAGATCCGCAGGCCCTGGTCCTGGTTGGCCGTGCGCAACCAGCGCAGCGCCTCGTGGTGGGCGAGGGCCGGAGCGCCGTGCTGATCGGTGGCGGCCGCCAGCAGGTTCCACACCACCGGGCGGCCGCTGGCGCGGGCCAGCTTCTCGGCCAGGGGCGGGGCACCGGCGAGCTGGATGAAGCCACGGCCGAGCCGCCCGAGCACCTCGGCAAAGGCCACCAGATCGGCCTCGCTCATGGTGTCGGTCACCATCGGCGTGCCGTCGACGTCACGCTGCACGCTGGCCTCGCCCGCTACCTGGGCGCTGAACCCGCAGGCACCGGCGGCGATGGCGTCTTCGAGCAGCGCGCACATCTCGCGCCGCTCGGCGTCGGTGGCAGGCCGGCTCTTGGCGGCCTCGATGCCCATCACGTAGGTCATCAGTGGGTTGAGGCCGACGTAGGACAGCACGTTGACGCCCTTCGGCGTCCGCTCTACGGAGTCGAGGAACTCGGGGTAGGTCTCCCAGTCCCACGGCATGCCGACCTGCATGCACTCCATGGGCACCGCTTCGTTGCGGGCCATGGTCAGCATCGCTCGCTCGCGCTCGGCGGCCCGCACCGGGGCGAAGCCGAACCCGCAGTTGCCGATGACGACCGAGGTGACCCCGTGCCAGCCCGAGATCGTGCACCACGGATCCCAGAAGAGCTGGCTGTCGTAGTGGGTGTGGAGGTCGACCACGCCGGGGGCGACGATCAACCCGTCGGCATCGATGGATCGGTGGGCCTGGTCGGCGCCGATGCGCCCGATGGCGCGGATGCGCCCGCCGCTGATGGCGATGTCGGCTCGGTAGCGCGGCGTGCGGAGCCCGTCGATGACGGTGCCTCCCCTGATGACGAGGTCGTAGTCGGCCATGCCTGAACCCCCTGTCGGCTTGCCCCTCGGCATGGTGGCACCCGAGGCACCCACACGGGAAAACGCGCCCCAACCCGGCCCGTGGGGGATCGACTGGATCGGCGTCTCGATGGTCGGTGCGGCCAAGATGCGTTGGTGTCTGACCATGAGCTCACCCCTACGCCCGCGTCGCCTCCGGTGTTCGGCGGCCACTCGATCCTCGGAACCGTCGTGTTGCGCCGCGAGGACCCCGCCCTGCTGACCGGTGCATCGCAGTACGTCGACGACATCGATCTCCCCGGCGCCGCCCGCGTCGCCTTCGCGCTCAGCGAGCAGGCCCACGCCTGCATCGTGTCCATCGACACGACCGAGGCTGAGGCATCGCCGGGTGTGCTGGCCGTGGTCACATCGGCCACCCTCGGGCTGGCTGACCGCCTGCCTGCGATGCCGATGCTCGACCAACGCATGGTCCGCCCGTTCCTGGCCCGCGACACCGTGCGCTACGTGGGCGAGCCGATCGTGGCGGTCGTGGCCGAGACAGCGGCGCAGGCCGAGGACGCGGCTGCGTTGGTCATCATCGACTACGAGCCACTGCCCGCCGTCGTCGATGCTGTCGTCGCGCTGGACGACGACGCCCCGGTGCTGCACCAGGCGGCCGGCACCAACCGGGTCGCCCACTACGAAGCGGGCCGAGCCGGGGCGCCCATCGACGACGAAGGCGATGTGAAGATCACCGCCACGTTCGTCAACCAGCGCGTGGCGCCGGCACCCATCGAGCCCCGGGTGGCGGCGGCATGGTGGGATGAGGAAGGGCGCCTCGTCCAGCTCAACAGCGGTCAGGGCGTTCACCCGGTGCGTGACCAGCTCGCGCAGATCTACGGGCTCCGGACCGAGCAGGTGCACGTGGTCTCCAAGGACGTCGGGGGCAGCTTTGGCGCGAAGGCGTTCGTGCTCAACGAGGAAGCGATGCTCGGGGCGCTGGCCCAGCGTGTCGGCCGGCCGGTGCGGTGGACGCCGTCGCGCAGCGCCGACATGGTCAACCTCGGCCACGCCCGCGCCCAGGTCCATCGGGTCACGATCGCCGGTCGTCTCGACGGCACCATCACCGGCTACCGCCTCGACCTCGTGCAGGACGCCGGCGCGTACCCCTTCATGGGCTCGATGCTGCCGTTCATGACCCAGCGCATGACCAGCGGGGTCTACCGCTTCCGCGATGCGGGCAGCACGGCCGACTCGGTGGTCACCAACACCACACCCACGGGGGCATACCGCGGTGCCGGGCGGCCCGAGGCCACCGCCGCCATCGAGCGGGCCGTCGACCTGTTTGCCGCCGAGATCGGGATGGACCCGGCCGAGGTCAGGCGGCGGAACCTCATCGCCGCTGACGCCTTCCCGTACAAGACCCCGGCTGGCACCACCTACGACTCCGGCGACTACGTCGGCGCACTCGACCGCGCCCTGGCCGCGGCCGGCTACGACGAGCTCCGGGCCGAGCAGGCCCGCCGTCGTGCCGCCGGGCACACCACGCTGCTCGGCATCGGGTTGTGCACCTACGTCGAGGTGACGGCCATGAGCGGGGGAAGCGAGTACGCCTCGGTCGAGGTGCAGCCCGATGGTCGGGTGCGGGCCCTGACGGGCTCGTCGCCCTACGGGCAGGGCCACCACACGACCTGGGCCATGCTGATCGCCGAGCGCACGGGCATCGCCATGGACCAGATCGAGGTCATCCACGGCGACACCGATCTCGTGCCGTCCGGTTCGATCAGCGGTGGATCCCGGTCGTTGCAGCTGGCCGGGTCGGCGATGTGGGACGCCGCCAACAAGGTGGTCGACCAGGCGCGGCGGGCGGCGGCCCAGCAGCTCGAAGCCGCCGAGGAGGACGTCGTGCTCGACCTCGGGACCGGCCGCTTCCACGTCGCCGGCACCCCGAGTCGGGGCCTGTCGTGGGCCGACGTGGTGGCCGCTTCGCCTGACTCGTCCTTCGTCGCCGTGTCCGACTTCGCCGCCAACGGCGGGACGTTCCCGTTCGGGGCCCACGTCAGCGTGGTCGAGGTCGACGCCGAGACGGGCAAGGTCACCATCGTGCGCCACGTCGCCTGCGACGACGCCGGTCGGATCATCAACCCGACCATCGTCGACGGCCAGGTGCACGGCGGCGTCGCCCAGGGCATCGCGCAGGCCCTGCTCGAAGCGTTCACCTACGACGCCGACGGCAACCCCCTGACGGCGAACTTTGCTGACTACCCGGTCATCTCGGCCGCCGAGCTGCCGTTGTTCGAACGAGTGGCCATGGAGACTCCGACGCCGCTCAACCCGCTCGGGGTCAAGGGCATCGGCGAGAGCGGCACCATCGGGGCCGGCCCCGCAGTGCTCAACGCCGTGATCGATGCCGTCAGCCACCTCGGGGTCCGCCACCTCGACATGCCCACCACCCCCGAGCGGGTCTGGAGGGCGATCCAGGCGGTGTCGGCGTGAACGAGAACTTCGCCACGCTGTGGGAGTCGCTCGTCGATGCCATGCCCGACCACGTCGCCGTCGTCAGCGGCGACCGCCGCATCACGTTCCGCGAGCTCGACCAGCGGGCCGCCCGCATTGCCACCGCGCTCGCCGAACGAGGCGTCGGGCCGGGCAGCGTGATCGCCCTCTACCTGTACAACGGCCCCGAGTACCTCGAGCTGGTGTACGCGGCCTTCAAGCTGCGGGCCCAGGCCGTGAACGTCAACTACCGCTACCTCGATCACGAGGTGGCTCACCTGGTTCACGACAGCCAGGCCGTCGTGCTCGTCTTCCACGGTTCGCTGGCCCAGCGCGTCGGCGCCTTGCAGAAGCGCCCCGAGGCGGCGTCGCTGCGCTCCGTGATCCAGGTCGACGACGGCTCGCCGATGCTGGCCGGCGCTGATCGTTACGACGATCTGGTGACCGGCACTGCTCCCGCAGACCGCATCGAACGATCGGGGTCCGACCGGTTCATGATCTATACCGGCGGCACCACGGGCATGCCCAAGGGCGTGGTGTGGACCCATGGCGACCTCTTCCTCACGCTCGGCTACCCCAGCTACACCACGCTCGGCCTGCCGGTGCCGGCGACGCCGGCCGAGGTCGGCAGGACCGCCGCCGAGGTCCAGGCCATGGGCGGCTCGCCCGTCACCCTCTGCGGACCGCCGCTGATGCACGGCACCTCGCTCTACCTGTCGATGTCCACGTTCCTGCTGGCCGGCACGGTGGTGCTGCTCACCAGCCGTCGCTTCGACGCGGACGAGATGCTGCGCCTGATCGGCGCCGAGCAGGTCACGCAACTGGTGATCGTCGGCGACGCGTTCGCCCGGCCCTTGGTCGAGGCGATGGAGCGCGCCGATGCCGAGGGCCGTCCCTCTGACCTGTCGTCGCTCAGGCGCATCAGCAGTTCGGGGATGATGTGGAGCGCGCCGATGAAGCGGCCGTTCCTCGCTCGAACGCCAGCGGTGCTGCTCGACATGCTCGGCGCCAGCGAAGGTGGTCCGTTCGCGGTGGCCTTGTCGACGCCCGGCAGCGATCCCGAGACGGCCACCTTCCAGATCACCGAGCGCTGTGCGGTGTTCGACGACGACTGGAAGGTGATCCCGCCTGGCACCGATCGCATCGGGGTGCTCGGGGTCAAGGGCATGGGGCCGCTCGGCTACCACGGCGACGACGCCAAGTCGGCGGCGACGTTCCGCACGATCGATGGCGAGCGCTGGACGATCCCGGGTGACTACGCGGTGGTCGACGCCGACGGGACGCTGCACCTGCTCGGCCGAGGGTCGGTGTGCATCAACACCGGAGGCGAGAAGGTGTACCCCGAGGAGGTCGAGGAAGCGGTCAAGACCTTCCCCGACGTCGTCGATGTGAACGCGGTCGGCGTGCCCGACGAGCGCTTGGGCGAGGCGCTCGCCGTGGTCGTGGCGTTCAAAGGCGAGCCCGACGGCCCCGGCCTGGTGGCCCACCTTCGCGGCCGGCTCGCCGGGTACAAGGTGCCCCGCCACGTGGTGCCGGTGGCCGAGGTCGTGCGCAGCGGCAGCGGCAAGGCCGACTACCGCTGGGCCCGCCAGGTCGCGGCGGAACGCGTGGGACCACCGGCGCCTTGGCCCGGCGCCGCCGACCCGCCGTAGTCTCGGATCGGGAGCGCCAGACCGACGACGGGCGCCCGGTCGAAGGGGGACGCACATGCTCGACACCGTGATCCGAGGCGGCGACGTGATCGACGGCAGCGGCCGGGCGAGGCAGCGGGCCGATGTAGGCATCCGCGATGGCAGGGTCGTGGCCATCGGCAACGTCACCGAGGCCGCCGAGCGGACCGTTGACGCCAGTGGCCTGGTCGTGGCGCCCGGCTTCATCGACATCCACACGCACTACGACGCGCAGGCGTTCTGGGACACCACGCTCAGCCCGAGCCCGCTGCACGGCGTCACCACGGTCATCGGCGGCAACTGCGGCTTCTCGATCGCCCCGCTCGGGCCGGAGCACGGCGAGTACCTGATGCGGATGCTGGCCCGCGTGGAGGGCATGCCGCTCGAGTCGTTGGCCGCTGGCGTGCCGTGGGACTGGACGACCACCGCCGAGTACCTGGCCAAGCTCGACGGGCGCCTGGCCGTCAACGCCGGCTTCCTCGTCGGCCACAGCGCCATCCGGCGCGTCGTCATGGGCGACGGCGCCGTCGGTCAGCACGCCACACCCGAGCAGCTCGCGCAGATGCAGGCGCTGCTCGCCGACGGCCTGGCCGCCGGTGGGATGGGGTTCTCTTCGAGCTGGGCCACGACCCACAACGACGCCGACGGCGAGCCGGTGCCCTCCCGTCACGCGACCCTCGACGAGCTCGTCGCGCTGTGCGCAGTGGTGCGTGACCACCCCGGCACGACCCTTGAGTTCATCCCGACCATCAACATGTTCGGCGAGGCCGACATGGACGTGATGACGCGCATGAGCCTCGCCGCCAACCGTCCGCTCAACTGGAACGTGCTCCAGGTCAACAGCCGCAGCAAGGAGATCATCGCCAACAAGCTGTCGGCCAGCGACTACGCCGCCGAGCGGGGCGCCCACGTCGTGGCCCTCACCGTGCCCGACTCGATCCGGACCTGGATCTCGTTTCGCACCGGCTTCCTGCTCGACGTGCTGAACGGGTGGAGCAAGCCGATGGCCCTGCCCGACGCCGAGAAGCTGGCCCTCCTGCGCGACCCGGCCGGTCGGGCCCACCTCAACGACATGGCGCAGTCGACCGAGGGCACCACCCGCAGCCTGGCCAACTGGGCGGTCATGACCGTGACCGAGGCCTTCGCTCCCGAGACGCAGCGCTTCATCGGCCGCACCATCGGTGAGATCGCCACCGAGCAGGGCATGACCCCGTGGGATGCCCTGTGCGACATCGTCGTGGCCGACGGCTTGCGCACCTTGGTGAGCCCGCCCGACCGCGGCGCCGACGACGAGAGCTGGAAGATGCGCGTCGAGGTCTGGCGAGATGGCCGGGCCGTGATCGGGGCTTCGGACGCCGGCGCCCACCTCGACTTCCTCGCCACCTTCAACTACTCGACCACGGTGCTGGCCAAGGCCGTGCGCGAGCGGGGCCTCCTGCCCCTCGAGGAAGCCGTCCAGCTGCTCACCGACGTCCCGGCCCGCCTGTACGGCATCAAGGACCGCGGGCGGATCGAGCAGGGGGCGTGCGCCGACATCGTCGTGCTCGACGAGTCGACCGTCGGCCCCGGACCGATCCACACCCGCCACGATCTGCCCGCCGGCGCCGGCCGCCTCTACGGCGAGGCCGATGGCATCGAGCACGTGCTCGTCAACGGGGCCGAGATCGTGCGCAGTGGGGCGTTCACCCATGCCCGGCCCGGCACCATCTTGCGCTCCGGTCGCGACACCACGACCGTGAGCGTGCCCGGCGGCGACCGGTAGCGAACACAGTCCGTAACCGCCCAGTTGTCGGGACCACCGGCGCGCGTTGCGCTGCGAAGCGCGAAGCGCTGCATTACAACCTGCCAACGATCCGCCGGGATGCCGTTGTAGTCGGTCGATTACATGGTGGACTGCACGCGGGCTCGTGGGGGGTCGCCTGACATCGGGTCAGGGGCTACGTGCTTGCTGCCCGAGTTTCCGGGCACCTGAAAAGGGGGAAGTGTGGTTCAGTCACGCAAGTGGCGTGTCCTGCCCGCTGCATTCGTCGGGCTCGCGCTCGTCGCTGCGGCTTGTGGCAGCAGCAGCAAATCCAGCGGTGGGACCACCA
>JBBRTJ010000103.1:0-12754 GCA_038244535.1 Acidimicrobiales bacterium
GAGGTGGCCGCCGCCATCGCCGAGCGTGATGCCATGGACCAGGGCCGCACCGATGGGCCTCTGCGCGAGGCCGAGGGGTCGACCGTGATCGACACCAGCGACAAGGCCATCGCCGACATCGTCGAGGAGATCCTGGGGATGCTGGCGTGACCGACGTCCAGTCGAAGATGGCCGGCTCGTCTCGAGCCTCGCTGATCCTCTACTCGGTGGCGCGGGCCATCGTGGTGACCTTCTGCCGGGTGTGGTTCCGTGTGCGGGCCGACGGGCTCGAGCACGTCCCCGCCGAGGGCCCGTTCATCCTTGCTCCCGTTCACCGCTCCAACCTCGACACGTTGATCGTGGCCGTGGTCACGAAACGGCGGCTGCGCTACATGGGCAAGGACTCACTGTGGAAGGCACGGTGGATCGCGTGGCTGCTGTCCGCCCTCGGCGGCTTTCCGGTCACGCGGGGCACCGCCGACCGTGAGGCCCTCATCCGATGCATGGAGGTGCTGCGTGGAGGCGAGCCCCTCGTCATCTTCCCCGAGGGCGAACGCAAGAGCGGCCCGGTGGTGCAGCCGCTGTTCGAAGGAGCTGCCTTCCTGGCGGCCCGGTGCCAAGTGCCGATCGTCCCGGTCGGCATCGGTGGCTCCGAGCGGGCCATGCCGAAGGGCTCCAAGATGATCTACCCGCGCCGCGTGCACGTCATCATCGGGCCGCCCCTTCGCGTCGCCGTGCCCGAGGGCGGCAAGCGCATCCCCCGCGATGCCATGAAGGGCCTCACCGCTCAGGTCGAGGGCGAGCTGCAGCGCCTGTTCGACCTCGCGCAGATCAAAGCCGGCGCCTGACCGGGCCCTGCCCCAAGCTGCTCGGGGAACTGATCATCGGGCCAAGAACTCGGCCATGGCCGAGGTCATCATCGCCACATCGAAGGCGCCGGCCAGTTCGCGCGCCGAGTGCATGGAGAGCATGGCGCAGCCGACGTCGACGGTCGCGATGCCGAGGCGCGCGGCCGTGATGGGCCCGATGGTCGATCCGCACGGCAGGTTGCTCCGGCCGACGAAGACCTGCCACGGAACGCCGGCCCGTTCGCACGCCGACGTGAACGACGCCGCGGTGGCGGCATCGGTGGCATAGCGCTGGTTGGCGTTCACCTTGAGCACCGGCCCGCTGTTGGGGCGCGGCCGGTGCCCGGGTTCGTGGCGGTCGCCGTAGTTGGGGTGCACCGCGTGGGCCATGTCGGCCGACAGGCACGTCGAGGCCGCCAAGGCACGAAGCAGCTCGTCGCGCCCGCCCCCTCGGGCCAGCACCAGGCGCTCGAGCACCACCTCGAGCAGCGGTCCACCCGCCCCGGTCGTGGACTCGCTGCCGACCTCCTCGTGATCGAACAGGCACACCATGGCGATGGGGCGATCGGCGTCGATGGGCGGGGCCGACGGATCCGACGCGGCCAGGGCCCGGAGCGCCGTGAAGCAGGAGAACTGGTTGTCGAGGCGGGGCCCAACCAGTAGCTCATCGTCCACGCCGAGCGTGGCGGGGGGCGTCAAGTCGTGGAGCATCAGGTCGAAGGCGGCGATGGCGCCGACCCCGCCGTCGACGCCGGCCGCCTGGGCCACCAGCTCGGCCACCTCGCCGGGGCGGGCGTCACCGAGGCCGACGAGCGGCGCGAGGTGGGCCTGCTTGTCGAGCACCAGGCCCCGCTCGTTGACATCGCGGTCGAGGTGGATGGCGAGTTGCGCCACCCGGGCCAGGGGCCGGTCGATGCGCACCAGGCGCACCTCGCCCGAGCGCAGCACGAGCCGTCCGCTCAGGCCGAGATCACGGTCGAGCCAGCTGTTGAGGAGGGCACCCCCGTAGACCTCGACGGCCCACTGCCGCCAGCCGAGCGCACCGCCGTCGGGCCGGGGCTTCAGGCGCAGGTTGGGCGAGTCGGTGTGGGCACCGATGATGCGCACCGGTGCTGCCGCCCCGGCTCGGCCACGCTCGGCGACCACGTCGGGCACGGCCCAGGCGACCAGAGCGCCCCCTCGGCGCACGAAGCCCTGCACGGGTGCGCCCGCGGTCCAGGCCTCGTCGAGTGCCGCCTCCTCGAAGCCGGCTCCGCCCAGCAGGGCGACGGCGCGCTCGACGGCGTGGAAGGGCGACGGCGAGGCCCACAGGTCGTCGATCAGGTCGCCGACCGGCGACGATGATGCGGAGGTCGGGGTGCTCACCGCGATCACCCGGCGAAGATGCCGACGGGGAGCCCGGTGCCGCGGAGGTGGGCGGTCTCGTTGACGGTGAGCACGCTGCGCTCGCCACTGCGGGCGGCCGCGATGCGATGAATCGAGGTGTAGTTGGGGTAGAAGAACCCGGTCGGATCGTCGATGCCCAGGATGTGGGTGAGGTAGGCGTTGATCACCCCGCCGTGGCACACAACGGCAACCTTGCGCCCGGAGTTGGCTCCGATGATCTCCTCGACCGCGGCCACCACCACGGTCCGGAAGTCGTAGGGGTCGATGTCCTGGGCGTCATGGCCCTTCTTGTCGAGCATCTCCTTCCAGCGGGGGTCGCCCGCCGCCTTCAGCTCCTCGACGGGCACGTACCAGGTCGAGTGGCGGTCGTACTCGGCCACGCCCTCGTGGGTCACGATCGGCAGGCCCAGGGTGACCCCGATGGGCTCGGAGGTCTGCAGGGCCCGCTTCATCGGGCTGCTGTAGAGGCGGGCGAGGCCCTCGGCGGCCAGGTAGTCGGCCAGGTGCTGCGCCTGGGCGCGTCCCGCGGGCGACAGCTCAGGGTCCGCCGGTCCCTCGACGTCCTCTCGGCGGACAGGCAAGGCGTGGCGGATCAGCAGCAGCTCCATGGCTTTGACACTATGAGCAGATGCCCCGCCGCACGAAGATCGTCGCCACCCTCGGCCCGGCCTCCGACTCGGCCGAGCAGATCGCCGCGCTCATCGCCGCCGGGATGGATGTCGCCCGTCTCAACCTGAGCCACGGCACCGTCGAGGGCCACCTCGAGGTGCTGGTCCGGGTTCGGGCCGCGGCCGAGGCCGCGGGCCGCCAGGTGGGCATCCTGGTCGACCTCCCCGGGCCCAAGGTCCGCTCCGGGGTGTTCCCCGAAGGTGGCGTGCACCTCTCGACCGGCCAGCGCCTGGCGCTCGTTCCCGGTGATGCTGACGACCGGTGCGATGTCAGCACGATCACCGTCGACTACCCGAGCCTGCTCGACGACCTGCAGGTGGGCGACATCGTCATCCTCGGCGACGGCGCCGTCACGCTCCGCGTCGATGCGCTGTCTGGTGTCGCCGCGCAGGTCGAGGTGATGACCGGCGGGCGGGCCGTGGGACGTCCCGGCGTGCACATCCCGAGCGAGCGGCTGCGGCTGCAGTCGCCGACGGACGCTGACCTCGTCTTGCTCGAGGGCTTGGCTGCGGCCCAGCCCGACTTCGTGGCCGTCAGCTTCGTGCGGGCCGCCGCGGACCTGCGCAAGGTGCGCGAGGCGCTCGGCGACCCGGCCGTGATGCTGGTGGCCAAGATCGAGACCCTTCCGGCGATCACCAACCTCGACGAGATCATCGCGGAGGCCGACGCGGTGATGGTGGCCCGCGGTGACCTCGGGATCGAGTGCCCGCTCGAGGACGTGCCCCACCTGCAAAAGAGCATCATCCGCACCTGTGTCGAGGCCGGCGTGCCGGTCATCACGGCTACCCAGATGCTCGAGTCGATGATCATGGCCGAGACGCCGACACGGGCCGAGGTGTCAGACGTCGCCAACGCCGTCTTCGACGGTACTGACGCCGTGATGCTGTCAGCCGAGACGGCGATCGGGCGCGACCCGGTCGAGGTCGTGCGCACGATGGCCCGCATCGCCGAGCGGGCCGAATCGAGTGCTGACTACCCGCAGTGGGCGCAGCGCCTCGGCCGCTCGCAGCGCAAGGTCCCCGCCACGACCTCGGAGCTGATCGAGCGCTCGATCACCCACGCGGCCTGGCAGGCGTGCACCGACTGCTCGGCTGCCGCGGTCATCGCGTGCACGCTGTCGGGCCGCACGGCTCGCTCCATGGCCCGGTTCCGGCCGACCTCGCTGCTGCTCGGCATGAGCCCCAACCGCCGCACCGCCCGGCAACTCACGCTCAGTTGGGGGATCGTGCCCATGCTGGTCGGCACCTACTCGACCACCGACGAGATGGTGTGGTGTGTCATCGAGGCGGCCACGGGCAGCGGCCTGCTGGCCACCGGCGACCTCGTGGCGGTGCTGGCCGGCGCCCCCGATTCGGTCGATCACACCACCGACGTGCTGCGCATCGTGCGGCTGGTGTGACCGAGCCCCCGCTCTGGTCCGACGAGACCGGCGATCTGAATGGCCCCTTGGTGGTGCTCATCCACGGCTCGATGGACCGCAGCAGCGGCATGGCCCGGATGGCCCGCCTGCTCGTCGATGAAGCCCGGGTGGTGCGCTGGGACCGGCGCGGCTACGCCCGGTCGAGGCCCCATCCCGGCCCGTTCACCATGGAGGCCCAGGTCGCCGACCTCGTCGAGCTGCTGGCCGGCCGCCCGGCGGTGCTCGTCGGCCACAGCTACGGCGGCGACATCGCCCTGAGCTGTGCCGAGCGCCATCCCCGACTGGTGCGGGCGGCGCTGGTGTTCGAACCGCCGCTGTCGTGGCAGCCCGACTGGCCCGGCACGACCGCCGGTGCCGTGGCCGTCGCGGCGGCCGAGGGACCCGCCGGGCTCGAGGACGCCGCCGAGCGCTTCCTGCGCCGCATGCTCGGCGATCGCCTCTGGGAGCGCCTGCCGCCGTCGACCAGGGCCGAGCGGCGATCCGAGGGACCGGCGCTCGTGGGCGAGCTCATCGACCTGCAGGCCCATCAGCCGTGGTCACCAGACGGGATCACCTGCCCGATCGTCGCCGCGTGCGGTTCCGACTCGCAGCCCCACCAACGCCATGCGGCCCAGTGGATCGCCGAGCACGTCAGCGGGGCTAGCTACGCCGAGATCGACGGGGCTCGTCACGGGGCGCACACGAGCCACCCGGTCGAGCTCGCCGCGCTCGCCCGCGATGCCATCGCACTGGCCGCAGCCGGCGGCTGACGGTGGTCCAGCTTCGCTTCAGCCTGTGAGCGAGTCGAGCGGGAGCTCGACATCTCGGCCGAAGAACGTGCACGTCGGGCGGCTCGCGGCGAGGACCTGCCCGGTCTTGGCCTGGCCCTGCACCTTGTCGATGCAGTCCTTCAGATTCGAGCGCTGTGACCACAGGGCGATCCCAGACACCACCATCAGCCCGACCACGATGAGCTTGCCCACGACGCTCTTGATGATGATGGCGAGCACGACGCCGATGACCAGGTCGGCGATCAGCAGTCCGGCCGCGACCTTGAGCAGCTGGTCGGTGGTCAGAGCCAGCACGGGGAGCACCCGCGGAACCTAGCGGGAGCGCCTCTAACCTCCGGCTCATGTCGGACCTCCGCCCTGTGAACCTGTCCACCCAAGGCCCGCCCTCGACGGTGCTCGACGCCGAACCGGCCGAGGTCCTGGCTGCCCTCGACGCCGCACTGGCTCAACCGGTCGACGAGCGCCGCGCCGCGGTCAGTGCTGTGGTGGCTCGCTTCCCCCGGTTCCTCGCGGGATGGGCCACCCTCGGTGACCTTGCCCGCGACGACGTCGAGGCCTACGCCGCGTACCGCGTCGGCTACCACCGCGGGCTTGACCGGCTTCGGGCCAACGGGTGGCGGGGCACCGGCTACGTGCGCTGGGCGCACCCCGAGAACAACGGGTTCCTCCGCTCGCTCAAAGGGCTGGGCGCGGCGGCCGACCGAATCGGCGAGGTGGACGAAGCCGAGCGCTGCGGCCACTTCCTGGCCCAGTGCGATCCGGATCACCCCGCCGGCGGCTGAAGGATCAGCCCTTGGACGATGAACGGTCGACGCTCAGCATCCCGCCGTAGAACGCTCCGAGGAACACGCCGACGAAGAGGCCGACGAGAGCGCCGACGAGCCCGTCGAGCTGATCAACGGCTTCGGCGCCGACGCCGGGTTCGGCCACAACGACACGAGCGACCTCCGTCGCCGGCTGGGCCGCCGTGGCGCCACCTGAGGGTTGGACCCAAGCCGACGGAGCGATGGCGTGCCAATCTTCCAGCACGGCACGGTCGCGGTTGCCGGACCACTACCAGCTCGACCCGCGCCCCCCGGGCTGATCGGCGGCGGCCCGCAGCGCGGCAAGGTTGGCGGCCACGGCGCAGCCGCCCCCGAACACCGATGACCCCGCCACGGCCACGGTCGTGCCCGCGGCGGCCAGGGCCTCGATGTTGGCGACCGTGATGCCCCCATCGACCTCGATGGCCACGTGTCCGAGCCCCCGGGCGTTCAGCGTGGCGCGCAGACGGCTCACCTTGCCGACCGCGCCGGTGATGAAGGCCTGCCCGCCGAAGCCAGGGTTCACGCTCATCACCAGCACCTGGTCGACCTCGGGCAGGATCTCGTCGATGGTGGTGAGCGAGGTCGCCGGGTTCAGGGCGACACCTGGGACGGCGCCGAGCTGTCGGATCCGCTGCGTCGTGCGGTGCAGGTGAGGGCAGGCCTCGACGTGCACCTCGATGATGTCACTGCCGGCGTCACGGAAGTCGCCGAGGTAGCGGTCGGGCTCGTCGATCATCAGGTGTGCTTCGAGGACGCCGCCGTACTCGTCGGCCAAGGGGCGTAGCGCAGCGATGTGGCCGGCGCTCAGTGCGATGTTGGGCACGAAGTGGCCGTCCATCACGTCGACGTGGATGCGGCGCACGCCCGCCTCGAAGCATGCCCGTACCTGGTCGCCGAGGCTGAGGAGGTCGGCGGCAAGGATGGACGGAGCGATCTCGATCGGCGCGGTCACGGCACCCATCGTGCTACGCGGGTCGGCGCACGTGGCGCACACCACCGGGACCGGCCACGAGGAGGTCGCTGGTGAGGCCGATGAACAGACCGTGCTCGACGATGCCGGCGAGGTCGGACAGGGCCAGGGCGAGGGCGGCTGGGTCGGTGATCGTGCCGAAGTGGCAGTCAAGGATCCTGCAGCCCTGGTCGGTGATGAAGGGCGATCCGTCGGGGCCGAGGCGCTGCACCGGTTCGGCGCCGAGCCCGGCCAGCGCCGCCGCGGTAGTGCGCCACCCGAACGAGACGACCTCGACCGGGACCGCCCACTTCGTGCCGAGTGCGGGTACGAGCTTGGCTTCGTCGACCACGATCACCTGTCGGGTGGTGGCGCGAGCGACGACCTTCTCCCGCGTGAGCGCCCCGCCACCGCCCTTGATGAGGTCGAGTTGCGGATCGACCTCGTCCGCGCCATCGATCGTGATGTCGAGGTGCCACGGCCCGTCGTCGGTCAGCAGTGGCAACGACAGCGCAGCCGCGGCGTCGGCCGTCTGCCGGCTGGTGGAGACGCACTGCAGGCCGGGCAGCTCGCCCGCCTGGAAGCGCTCGGCGATGCGCCGCGTCGCCCAGATGGCCGTGCTCCCGGTGCCGAGCCCCACCGCCATGCCGGCCTCGACCCACTCGGCGGCTCGCTCGCCGGCGGCGCGCTTGTGGGCGTCGGCGTCGCTCACGTCGGAGACCCGAGAAGCGACGCGGCCGCCGAGTCGACCAGCCAGGTCAGCCGGCCCGCTGGAGCCACGGCCTGCGAGGGGAGGCGCCGGTGATCAGGCGGTCCCTCGAGGACCTCGTGCAGCATCGCGGCCTTGCCCGCCCCGGCAACGAGGAACACGACGTGACGAGCGGCATCGAGCACCGCGTAGGTGAGCGTGATGCGCTTCCGGGGTGCCACGGGCGCCTCGTTGGCCACCACCCACGCCATGCGTACGTCGAGGGCCGCCGTGTGGGGGAACAGCGAGGCGCAGTGGCCGTCGTCTCCCATCCCGAGCAGCACGACGTCGAGCACGGGCGTCTGGCCCGGCGGGCACCAGTGGGCCAGCTCGGCGGCGTACTGCAGTGCCGCTTCAGCCGGGTCGAGCTCGCCCATCATGCGGTGCACGTTCGACACCGGCACGGCGGCCCGGTCCAGCAACGTGCGCCGGGCCAGGGCGTAGTTGCTGGCGGGATCGCCGGGTGGCACGGCCCGCTCGTCACCGAACCACACGTGGACGCTGCCCCATGGCAGCTCGAGCTGAGCCAGCCGCTGGTACACCGGCTCTGGCGTCGACCCACCACTCAGTGCGAGGTGAGCGATGCCGCGCACCTCGACCGCGGCTCTCAGCTCGGTTGCCAGCAGCTGTGCGGTGGCTTCGGCCAGGGACGCCTCGTCAGGTTGGACGTCGAGCTCCATCAGCGGATGGCGCGATAGCGCCGGATGAGGGCGTTGGTCGAGGAGTCGTGAGCGAGGTCGTCGTCGGTCGGTGCGGCCAGCTCGGTCGAGATGCGGCCCGCCAGGACCTTGCCCAGCTCGACGCCCCACTGGTCGAAGGAGTTGACGTCCCAGATCGCGCCCTGCACCAGCACCTTGTGCTCGTAGAGCGCTATCAGGCGCCCGAGCATCGCCGGGTCGAGGCGGTCGACGAGGATCGTCGTGGTCGGCCGGTTGCCCTCGAACGTCTTGTGGGCGACGAGCGCGTCGGGAACCCCGTCGGCTCCCACCTCCTCGGCCGTCTTGCCGAACGCCAGCGCCTCGGTCTGGGCGAACAGGTTCGCCATCAGCAGGTCCTGGTGGTCGCCGACGACCGCCTCGGGCCGGCACACACCGATGAAGTCGGCTGGCACCAGCACCGTTCCCTGGTGGAGCAACTGGTAGAACGCGTGCTGGCCGTTGGTGCCGGGCTGCCCCCACACCACCGGACAGGTGCTCCACTCGACAGCTCGCCCGTCGAGCGTGACGTGCTTGCCGTTGGACTCCATCTCGAGCTGTTGGAGGTAGGCAGGGAAGCGGTCGAGGTACTGGCTGTAGGGGAGCACGGCGTGGCTCTGGGCGCCGAAGAAGTTCGTGTACCAGACCCCCAGCAACGCCATGAGCACCGGGATGTTGCGCTCGAACGGCGCCGTGCGGAAGTGCTCGTCGGCCTCGTGGAAGCCCTCCAGCATTGAAGCGAAGCCGTCGGGTCCGATGGCCAGCATGAGTGACAGCCCGATGGCGGCGTCCATCGAGTAGCGCCCGCCGACCCAGTCCCAGAAGCCGAACATGTTCTCGGTGGCGATGCCGAACGCGGCGACCTCGGCGGCGTTGGTGGACACCGCGACGAAGTGGTGGCGCACGGCCTCCTCGCCGAGCGATGCCACCAGCCACTCGCGCGCCGTGCGGGCGTTGGTCATGGTCTCGACCGTGGTGAAGGTCTTCGAAGCCACCACGAACAGCGTCTCGGCCGGGTCGAGGTCGACGGTGGCCTCCCAGAAGTCGGTGCCGTCGACGTTGGACACGAAGCGGCCCCGAATCGAGCGGTCGCTGAAGGCGAGCAAGGCGTCGTGGGCCATGGCGGGACCGAGGTCGGAGCCGCCGATGCCGATGTTGACCACCGCGGTGATCCGCTTGCCGGTCGCCCCGCGCCAGGCGCCGGAGCGGATCCGGTCGGCAAACGCCGCCATTTGATCGAGGATCGTGTGGACCTCGGCGACCACGTCGACGCCGTCGACCACGAGGTGAGCGTCGCGCGGCATGCGCAGCGCGACGTGCAGCACGCTGCGATGTTCGGTGGTGTTGATCGCCGCACCCGAGAACATCGCGTCGATCTTCTGTCGCACCCCGCAGGCCTCGGCCAGGATCAGCAGGAGATCGATGGATTCGTCGGTCACGCGGTGCTTGGCGTAGTCGAAGCGCAGCCCGAGGGCCTCGACCGCGAACCGGTTGCCCCGGTCGGGATCGGCGGCGAACAGCTCGCGGAGGTGCACGCCGGCCAGTTCGCCGTGGTGAGCGACGAGCGCCATCCACTCGGGCCGGTCAATCAGCATCGGGGGCAGGGCCGGGCTCATCGGCCCGACGCCTGCTCGTGGTGACCACCGAACTGGTAGCGCATCGCCGACAGGACCTTGTTGGCGAAGTCGTCGTTCCCGCGCGACGCGAACCGCTCGTAGAGCGCCGCCGTCAGCACGGGGGTGGGCACGCCTTCGTCGATGGCCGCCTTGACCGTCCAGCGCCCCTCACCCGAGTCCGACACCCGCCCTGAGAACCCGCTGAGGTCGGGGCTCTCGACGAGCGAGCCGGCCGTCAGGTCGAGCAGCCACGAGGCCACGACGCTGCCACGGCGCCAGAGCTCCGTGACGGCTCCGAGATCGAAGTCGAACTGGAAGTGCTCGGGATCGCGCAGCGGGGTGTTCTCGGCGTCGGCCTTGTGCTCGAGGCGACCGACCCCGGCGTTGGCCAGCACGTTGAGCCCCTCGGCATAGGCGGCCATGAGGCCGTACTCGATGCCGTTGTGGACCATCTTGACGAAGTGCCCGGCCCCACTCGGTCCGCAGTGCAGCCAGCCGTCCTCGGCGGTCGTGGCCGGCGCGGTCTCGCGCCCTGGGGTACGGGGGATGTCGCCTCGGCCTGGCGCCAGCGCAGCCAGGATCGGCGTGAGGTGGCCGACGACGTCGTCGTCACCGCCCACCATCAGGCAGTAGCCACGGTCCTCGCCCCACACGCCGCCGCTCGTGCCGGCATCGAGGTAGTGGATGCCCTGGGCACTGAGCTCGGCCGCCCGGCGCTGGTCGTCCTGGTAGTAGCTGTTGCCACCGTCGATCACGATGTCGCCTGCCGCGAGGTGCGGGACCAGGTCGGCCAGCGTGGCGTCGACCACTGCCGCCGGCACCATCAGCCAGACCGCCCGCGGGGTGCTCAGCCCGGCAGCCAGCGCGGCGAGATCAGTGGCTCCGGTCGCTCCGCCCGCCTCGGAGGCCGCCACGGCGGACTCGCTGACGTCGAAGACGACGCAGTGGTGCCCGGCCCTGGTGAGTCGACGCACCATCGCCGCCCCCATCCGCCCGAGCCCGATCATCCCCAGCTCCATCCCTGCCTCCTTGTCGGCGCCGACGTTACGTTGCACACCGTGCCTCCGCCGCCGTTCCTCGGTGCTGTGCTGACCGGCGGCCGCAGCACCCGGATGGGCCGTGACAAGGCGACGCTCGTCGTGGGTGGCGAGGCCCTTGCCGCCCGGACGGCGCGGGTGTTGGAGGAAGCTGGGGCCGAGTCGGTCGTGGCCGTCGGGGGCGATCCCGCGGTGCTGGGCCTCGGGGGCCTCGGCCTGGCGGTGCTGGCCGACCTGCACCCCGGTGAGGGGCCGCTCGGAGCGATCGTGACAGCGCTCGGCGCCCTTCCACCGTCGATCGAGGTCGTGGTCGTGCTGGCCTGCGATCTGTGGCTGGTGGAACCGGAGGCAGTGAGGGCCGTGGTCGACGCCCTTGACGGGGCACCGGCGAGCGCCATGGCCGCCATGGCTCGCTCACCCGACGGCGCCGCCTGGGAGCCGCTCCTGGCCGCCTACCGTCGATCCGCCGCCGCCACGCTCGGCGAGGCCTTCGCCGCGGGGGAGCGGGTGGTGCAGCGGTCCCTGGCCGGGCTCGAGGTGGTCGAGGTCGTCCTGGCCGACCCCACGTGGCTGTCCAACGCCAACCGCCCAGGCGATCTCGGCGACCAGGGTGGTCATGAAGGCCGCGGGTAGCCTCGTGGCCGATGGCCATCCCCGAGATCGATGTCGATGAACTGGCTCTTCGGATCGAGGCCGGGGCGGTGGTGATCGACGTCCGTGAGCCTGACGAGTACGGCAACGGCCACGTGCCCGGGGCGATCCTCGTCCCCCTCGGCTCGGTACCCGACCGACTGGGCGACCTCGGTGTCGGAACCGAGCTCCTCCTCGTGTGCCGCAGCGGCGCCCGCAGCATGCGCGCCGGCGAGTTCCTCGAGGCGCAGGGACGGACCGCGGTCAACGTTGCCGGGGGCACCTTGGCATGGGTGGCGAGCGGCCGTGACGTCGTGACCGGCGACCAGCCTTCGTGACCGGCAGCGTCGCCATCGCCCACACGGTCGTCGACACCGCGGCGGGGTTGCGGGTGCTCATCGACACACTGCTGGCCGAGCCCATGTACGCGCTCGACACCGAGTTCCACCGCGAGAAGACCTACTTCCCGGCGGTGGCCCTGCTGCAGTTCGGGTGGCAGGACCAGATCGCCCTGGTCGATCCACTCGCCGTCGACATCAGCCCCCTGGCCGAGCTCCTGGCGAGCGACGTGCTGTGCGTGGTGCACGCCTGCCAGCAGGACCTCGACGTGCTGCAACGCTCGTGCGGCACCGTGCCGAGCCGCTTGTTCGACACCCAGTTGGCCGCCGGGTTCCTCGGCTACGCCTCGCCGTCGCTGGCCAACCTGCTCTCGTCCGAGATGGGCCTGAAGGTCATGAAGGCCGACCGCCTGACCGACTGGCTCCGGCGCCCGCTGACGGCTGAGCAGGAGAGCTACGCCGCCTCCGACGTCGCCCACCTCCTCGAGCTGTACCGCCTCCTGGTCGACCAGCTCACGATGGTGGGCCGGCTCGAGTGGGCCGTGGCCGAGTGCGAGGCCCTCCGCCTGCGGCCCGCCGGTCCGGGCGACCCCGACGAGGCGTGGTGGAAGCTCAAGGACTCTCGCGGGCTGCGGGGCAAGGGCCGGTCGGTCGCCCAGACCGTGACCGCCTGGCGCGAGCAACGGGCCGCCGAGACGGACCAGCCGGTGCGCTTCGTGCTCCCCGACCTGGCCATCTCCGCTCTGGCTCAGAAGCCGCCCCGCACCCTCGACGACCTGCGATCCCTGCGGGGCCTCGACGACCGGCACCGACGGGGGCCGGCTGCTGCCGGGCTTCTCGCCGCGGTCGAGCGGGGTCTGGCC
>JBBRTJ010000104.1:0-12709 GCA_038244535.1 Acidimicrobiales bacterium
GCGAGCCCGACGGACATGCCCACGGCAGTGACGGCCACCCAGACAACCCTTCGCCTCGCCGACACCCGCAACGCGAGCGACTGCACCACCCCCAACGTGGCACCCCCGGCCAGCCCGCCGACGACCGCCGCATCAGCGCTGTCGATCGGGCCAGCAACGCCTTTGGCGGCGAGGCCGGCCGAGCCCGGCACGCAACGCAACGACCGCGGCGTCCGACCCGTCGGTGCACAACATGACGCAGTCCTCCATCGAATGCCCTTTCGTGAGCAGAGCCGAGGGACCAGCCTCGCGCAGCGGCCGTTGATGACCGGCGGCTCACGACACGCGGAGCCTGCTGATCGTGCGATGGATCTGCTCCTGGTAGATGGCCGTGTAGCCGGCGACCATTCGCTCGGTCGAGAACAGGCGCTCCACGCGTTGACGGCACGCGGAGCGGTCGATGCGGTCAAGCGAGCGCAGCCCGGCCACCAGTTCATCGTCGGTGTCGCCGAGATAGCCGGTGACCCCGTCGTCGACGATCTCGGGTGCGGCGCCCAAAGGGCAGCCAACCACGGGTGTGCCACAGGCCATCGACTCGACCATGGCCATGCCGAACGGTTCGGGCCATCCGATCGGGTTGAGCAACGCCGCTGCGCCGGCGAGCAAGGCGCGCTTGTCGGTCGCGTCCAGCTCGCCGAGGTAGACGACGTCGTCGCCCAGGTGGGGTCGGACGTGCTCGTCGAAGTACTGGCGTTCGTGTGGCTCGCGCATCTTGGCGGCGATGCGCAGCTGCATCCCGGCGCGACGAGCAATGGGGATCGCTCGGTGCACGCCCTTCTCGGGCGTCATGCGCGCCAACACGCAGACGTAGTCGGAGCGACCAACGCCGAACGGGAACGTGTCGACGTCAATCCCGTGGTGCACCACTCCCGCCAGAGGAAACGGAGCAGTAGCCCGGTGTGCATGTGAGATGGCCACCACGGCGGCGTGGCCGCTGGCGCCGAAGATCGCGCTCATGGTGCGAGTGAACGGCATGTGGTTGGTAGCCACGACGGGCAAGGTCGGGAACCGGATCGAGTACGGCGGTCCAGCGAGGGTGTGGTCGTGGACGACATCGCAGTCGCGGACAAGGTCGTAGGCACCGATCGCATGCTCGAGCTCGATGCTGGCCCTGCCCATCCTGGTGGCGTCGACCGCCGGGACGACAGAGGCTCGCGGCACGGGGCATGTGGAATCGGGGTGACAGACGAGGAGCACCGAGTGCCCAGCCGCGACCAAGCCTCTCGCCAGCGTGTCGACGACTGTCTCTGTCCCGCCGTACGCGGGTGCCGGGATCGGCAACCATGCAGGGGCGATCACACCTACTCGCATCAGCGCCTCGTTGGGGACATGCGGTAGCGGAAGCGGGCCGCCAGCGACTGGAGGGTGGCACGGGCGCGGCCGCGCGGTTCGGCGCGCAGCCGATCGAGGAACTGTTGAGCCCAGTGGTGCACGTCGTGACGACGGACGGTGTCGCGCATCGCGGTCATGCGTGCCGTGCGCTGCTCCGCCGTGAGCTCTCGTGAGGCGATCATCGCCTGCTTGATCGCGTCGACGTCGTAGGGGTTGACGATGAGGGCGTCGGCCAGGTCGACGGCGGCACCAGCGAACTCGCTGAGCACCAGCACGCCGTCGCCGTCGCCGCGGGCGGCGACGAACTCCTTGGCGATCAGGTTCATGCCATCAGCCAACGAGGTGACCACGAGCGTGTCGGCGGCGCGATACCAGGTGGCCAACCCGGCGTCGTCAAGCGAGGTCTCGAGGTAGTGCATCGGCGTTGAGCCGTCCCCGCGCTGCAGCACCGCCGAGATGCGGCTGACAAGGCGTTCGACCTCGGCTCGTTCGTCCTGGTACGCCGAGATCTCGGAGCGGCTGGGCACCGCGATCTGGACGAAGGTGCACTGGGCCGGGTCGAGGCGTCCTTCTTGCAGCAGCTCGAGGAAGGCCTGCAGGCGTTGGGTGATGCCCTTGGTGTAGTCGAGGCGATCGATGCCGAGGAAGATCGAGGCCACGCCGAGCTCGTCCCGACGGGCCGCCGCGTCGAAGGCAGCGGCGCCGAGCTCGTCCCAGTGCGCGAAGTCGACCGAGATGGGGAACGCGTCGACTTCGACCGTTCGCGCCCCGTAGAACACCCGGTGACCGTCGACGCGAAGGCCAAGCACCCGCTCGGCTGTTGCGCGGAAGTTGCGGGCGTCGTCGGCCACCTGGAAGCCGATGAGGTCGGCGCCGAGCATTCCCTGGATGACGTCCTGCCGCCAGGGCAGCATCGAGAACAGCTGGGCGTTGGGGAACGGGATGTGCACGAACAGCCCGATGCGCAGGTCGGGCCGTCGGGCCCGCAGGAGCCGTGGCACGAGCAGCAGGTGGTAGTCGTGCACCCACACGGTCGCGTCGGGGGCGGCGTTGCGGGCGATAGCCGCCGCGAAGCGTTCGTTGACACCGCGGTAGGTGCGCCACCACGACCGGGTCATCTCCTCGCGGCGCAGGCGGCCGTGGAACAGGGGCCACAGCACCGAGTTGGCGAACCCGAGGTAGTAGCGCTTGGCCTCGGTGGCCGAGAGGCTGATCGGATGCAGGCGCGTGGCTCCGAGCATGAAGGGCTTGCATCGCGGCGCGTCGCTGCCCGCCCAGCCCACCCACGTGCAGCCCTCGGCCATCACGGCCGACAGCGCCGATGCCAGTCCGCCGGGGCTGGGACTCGACGTGCCGTCGGGAGCGATGTCGACCGGCAGCCGATTGGCGGCGATGACCAGGGCGCTTCTCAGGTCGCCCGTGTCGTCAACGACCATACGAGGTCCTTTCAGGTGCGCCCGTCGATGCACCTGTGGTGCACAGGTGAGAACTACCCCCTTGTGGTCAGTCTGACACCTCGAAAGTGACTCATCCAGGTGAGATCGGGGAAGACTTGGTGGTGATGCAACGGATGGTCATCGCGGTCGACGTCGACGGCACCCTGTTCGATGGCACGACCGTCGCCCCCGCCGCCGTCGCGGCGCTGACCGACGCCAGCGCGTCCGGTCATGTGCTGATCGTGGTCTCGGGCCGTCGCTGTGAAGACCTTCCCGAGGTCTTGGGTCAGGCGTACGACCTGTTCGATCTGATCGTCGGTGAGGAAGGCAGCGTGATGGTTGACGTCTCCACCGGCGTGTTGACGATCCTTGCCGACCCGCTCGATCCCGTGTTGGTCGATGCGTTGCGTGCGGCCGGGGTCCGCGATCTCGCGGTGGGCCACGTGGTGGTCGGCGCTCCCGCCACGCAGGCCCGGTTGGTGGCCGGGGTGCGAGACGCCGTCGCGGCCGAGCGACGGCTGGTCGTGAACAAGGCCTCGGTGGCGCTGGTGCCGCCGGGGTGCGACAAGGGCACCGGGCTGCGTGCCGCGATGGACGCTCTCGGCGTCTCGTCACTACCGATCCTCGCGATCGGCGACGCCGAGAACGATCTGCCCATGTTCGCGATGGCCACCGTGGCGGTCGGAGTGGCGAACGCCGACGCGGCCGTGCGCCGCAGCGGGGTGCGGCTCACACAGGCCGCGGCCGGAGAAGGCGTGGCCGAGGCGTTGCTCCAACACTTGCCGGCCGCATCGCGGCCCTGACCCTGCGACAACCGTTCAGGGCAAGGGTGTGGACGCCCATGGAGTGACCGTCGCCCCGCTTTCCCTCACACGGATGTCGAATCGTCGATCGAGACGGTGGACGCCCATGAGCACGAGGTCGTCGTCGAAAGCACCCCTGATGGGATCGATGGTGAGACCGTGCTCTTCATCGGGTTCGAGGCCGAGCATCGTGCGCAACAACAGGAACGGGGCGCCCGCCGACCACGCCTGCGGCGAGCACGAGGTGGGGAACGGCACCGGCGTACCGACGTCGGCCCGGTCGAGGCCGCTGAACAGCTCAGGCAAGCGACCGTTCCATGCATCCGATGCGTCGAGCAGGCCGCTGGCGACCGTGAGCGCGTACTCGTCGAAGCCGTAGGCACGCAGACCGGCGGCGCACAGTGCGCCGTCGTGGGGCCACACGGTGCCGCAGTGGTAGCTCATCGGGTCGTAGCCCGGTTCGTCGGAGGCCAAGGTGCGGATGCCCCACCCGCTCCACATCGCCGGCGACATCAGGCGATCCGCAACAGCGCTTGCGTGGTCGACGTCGACGATGCCTGTCCACAGGCAGTGCCCCATGTTCGAGGCAAGCGAGTCGACTGGTTGCTTGTCACCGTCGAGGGCTACCGCGAACCATCCGTGCTGGTCGAGCCAGAAGTCGCGGTTGAACCGCTCCTTGAGCGTGGCCGCTCTCTCGAGGTGCCTCGCTTCATCGGCGGGCTGGTGCAACTTGGCCGCGATGGCGGCGCGCGCCATGTGGGCGGCGTAGGCGTAGCCCTGGACCTCGCACAGCGCGAGTGGCGCAACCGCAACGCGACCATCGTGGTAGCGGATGCCGTCGACAGAGTCCTTCCACCCCTGGTTCACCAAGCCCCGGCTGGAGGTGGTGGCGTACTCGATGTAGCCATCACCGTCGGGGTCGCCGAACGTGCTCATCCACTGCAGCGCACGATCGGCATGCGGCAGGAGCTCGACGAGCAACTCGTCGAGGAGCCCCCAGCGCGTCAGCTCGCCGAGCAGCATGACGAACAGTGGTGAGGCGTCGACCGAGCCGTAGTAGGTGTCGCCGCCGGTCAGCGTCGCCGCCTTCACACCGAGATACCGCGTCTCGTGCATGATGCGGCCCGGTTGTTCCTCGGTGTTGGCGTCAACGTGGTCGCCTTGCAGCTCTGCGAGGGCCTGCAGCACCCCCAGCGCCAGGGTGGGGTCGACGGGCAGCGCCATGAACGCGCTGATGAGCGCGTCGCGACCGAACAAGGTCATGTACCAGGGGGCACCGGCAGCGATGACGGCTCGGTGACGCCCAGTGGGGTCGTGCAGCCGCAGCGCTCCCATGTCGGCGATCGACCGGTCGAACGCGGCGCTGAGCTTTCGATTGACTGTGCGCAGCTTGGGGGCCTTGGCGAGCCAACCACGGCTGCGCGCGGCTGCGTCAGGCAGGCTGGGATGGTGGTGGTGGCGTTCGATCCACTCGTGGCCGAGGGCAACGGTGAGATCGAGGTTCATCGTGCACGACTCGTGTGGCTCGAGGTGGATGGGCCACACGAAGCCGTGGGCGGTCATCGTTGCATCGGTGCGGTCGATGACGAGCTTGGCTCGGCGGCGAACGGAGTCGAGGTGCCACTCAAACAGCAGCCCGTGGTCGATCACTGCGACCGAGTGGGTGCCGTGCGTCTCGGTGCGCCCTTCCTTGACGGAGAAGACGTCGGCGAAGTCGGCAGCAACCTCGAGCTCGACCACGGTGGAGATCGCCGTGGGACCGGTGTTGCGGATCTCGATGCGCTCGTGCCACACCGAGCCGAGGTTGCGACGGCGGATCGTGAGCAGACGATGGTCGGTCGGAGCGTTCACTCGTGATCGTCCGATGAACGTGGCGTTCGACGAGTCCTCCAGCTCGACGGCCAGCGACTCGACGGTCGATCCGCCCACCAGCAAACGGGCGCGGCTCAGGACCCGCATGTCGGCAAAGAACACACCATGCGTGGGGTCGCTGCTGAAGTCGCCGGTGCGACCGCTGAGGCAGAACGTCTGGCCATCGACGAGCGTGATGAGGCTGGCAGGGTCGCCGAGGCTGGTCGGCTCGTTCGCCAGCACCCAGGGGCTGGGCGAGGCGTCGGTCATAGCAGTTCACGGTAGTGGTGATGACGAACGCACCGCTGTGGACCTTCTGGCGGTCCGGGCTGGGTGATGAGCGACACCCCCGTGAGCAATGCCGGCGTCAAGCACCGCTCCGGCATTCCCGTGCGCCTGCCGGCTGCACTCACCCAGCGGCTGCGGCTCGCACCATCGAGACGAGGTCATCAAGCGTTCGTCCAGGTGCACCGAGCACGCACCTCGTGCCGGCCGCCTCCAGTCGTTGGGCGGTTTCGGCCGCCAGCTCGGCCGTGGCGGGGTTCGTCGAGGAGATGACGGCCACGTCGATGTCGTGCGCGGCGCAGAACCGGAGCAACTCGTCGGGCGGCATGTCCGCGCCGAGGTGCTCGACGTGCCAGTTGTCAGCGCGGAGCGTCACAGCTGCCATCGCAGTCGGGAGCGAGTGGTGATCACCGCTGACCGAAGCGACCACCACCGTCCCGCGGCGCCGGCCTCGGGGATTGGGTGCGATCTCCCCCAGGATGCGCTCGACAATCGCCGACGCACGGTGTTCGACCCAGATCGTCAGCTGGCCGTCACTCCAGGCCTGCCCGATCCGCACGAGCGGCGGGACGATGACCTGCTGCACCACGGCGGTGATCGAGGTCCCTTCGCCGAGGAGGGTGCGGACGATCGTGCGGGCGGAGCGCTCGTCGCCGGAGACCAACGCTTCGTGCATCCGAGCCGCCGATGTGGCGATCCGCTGCGGCCCTGGTGGACGAGGCGCTGTTGGCGTTCGGTGCACAGCAGCGACCGCCTGAAGCTCCCCGCTGGCGATCAGGTATCGCCCACCGACGAGATCTGCCCGGAGCTTGCCATTGCGGACCCAGCGATACGCCGTCTGGTAGTGGACACCCAACTGGTCGGCGGCGGTTTGCAGATCGACCCGATCGTCGCCTTCGGTCGCCATGGGAGTCGAGCCTACCCCCTCCAGAAAATTCAGACTGATGGGAGCGAAAATAAGACTAACCCTCGATAAAATCGGCGACGCAGGTGGCACCGACGCCACCTCGGCTGAAAGGACCCCCATGGGCCTCACCCTCACCCCCGGCCAGTTCGACCTGGTCTACAACTCGTTCTCGTTCGTCATCGCATCCATGGGCGCGGCGTTCATCTTCTTCCTCCTGGCGAGGTCCCGGGTGGCGCCACGCCACCGGATGGCAGTGACCTTGTCGACCCTGGTCGTCGGGATCGCGGGCTACCACTACGTACGCATCTTCAACTCGTTCTCGGACGCATTCACGTTCGTCGACGGCAGGTACGTGCAGCAAGGGGCCCCGTTCAACGAGGGCTACCGCTACGTCGACTGGCTGCTGACCGTGCCCCTGCTGCTCGCAGAACTGGTCGTGGTGTTGAAACTGGCCAAGAGCACCACCAGGAGCCTGCTGGTCAGACTCACCATCGCTGCGATCGCCATGATCGCGCTCGGCTGGCCAGGAGAGCTGTCGGCCGCCGACTCGGCGGCTCGCACCGTCTGGGGCATCGCCTCCACGATCCCGTTCCTCTACATCCTGTTCGTGCTCTTCATCGAGCTCGGCAAGTCGCTGGACCGTCAGAGCCCGACCGTGCGCAAGATGATCGACGGACTGCGATACATCGTGCTGGCAACCTGGGGCATCTACCCACTGGCCTACCTCGCACCCTCGCTCATCAACAACGAGGCGACCGCCGAGGTCGTCCGCCAGGTCGGCTACTCGATCGGCGACGTGATCGCCAAGCCGGTCTTCGGCCTGATCATCCTCGCCATCGCCCTGTCGAAGTCCCGTGACGATGGCTATGCACCCGCCATCGACCAGGCCCCCGACGGCGCCCGCGAGCTCGTCGACGGCTGACGTCCGAGCCACCGCTGCCCCGGCATCCGACCTCCCAGCGGGTGCCGGGGCATCAAGCCGAACCCGCCATCGATGTTCGGTGCATCGACGCGTGGCGCGATCCGCTCCGTCGAGCCGGTGGTCTCTGCCGCAATCGGCGGGCCGATGAACGCGGCCACGACCAGCACCTCGGGGCCGAGGACCTCGCCAACCGGCACGTGTCGGCCGAGTCGTTGGAACGGCTTGGCGCCCTGGCCGCCGATCTGGCCTCGGGCGGGGGGAACGCATGAGCGAGGATGAACCGTTCGCCTCCGATGGAACCGGCGATCGCGCACCGTCCCCACGGTGTTCGCGGCAACTGCCGCTTTCGCCCATCGTAGAAAGGGACATCAATGAACACACTCGCCGTCGGTGACGCTCTCCCCGACCTCGCGTTCGTCGACGCGGACGGACAGCCCTGGCGCCTCCGCGACCACCTCGGTCGGCCCCTCGTGCTGATCTTGCACCGGCACCTCGCTTGACTGCCCTGCCAAGAGCACGTGCTCGCGGTCCGCGACCACCTCGACCAGTTCGGTGACGCCACCATTGCCGTCATCACCTTCACCGATCCTGCCCGCCTCGCCGCCTATCGCGATCACCTCGACCTTCCGTTCCCGGTCCTCACTGACCCCGACCGTGCCCTGTACCGGGCCGTCGGCGCCGAGCGCGGCACCAACCGCCAGATCTGGTCGCTCGGCACCATCCGCACCTACACCCGGCTGCTCCGAAAGGGACGCCGGCTCCACCGACCGACCGAGGACATCCACCAACTCGGTGCCGACGTCGTCGCCGACAGCACCGGGCGGATCACCTACCTCGTACTCCCACCGACACCCGACGCTCGGCCGCCAATCGAAGAACTGATCAGAGCGGCGCAGGAGTAACTCGACGGTCCCCGGTCGATTCGCCCTGGTTCGACACTCATTCGACAGCCCCGTCAGTCCGGAGCTCCCGGTGCTGCTCGTGTTTCGAGTTGCCGCACCGTGGGTACGGCGACAAGAAGGAGGTCGACCATGGGACGCAACGACTGGAACGATCACATGGGCGGCGGATGGTGGTGGATCCCAATGATGATCATGATGATCGTCGTCGTCGGGGGCCTCGTCTGGCTCGGCGTGACGCTCATCAGGCACAGCAACCACACGTCACACCTGGCCGCACATGGTCCGATGGGGGCACCAGTCGGTGTCGCATCGCCGCGGATGTCGACACCCCACGAGATCCTCGCCGAGCGCCTCGCTCGGGGTGAGATCGAACCCGACGACTACCGCCAGCGGCTCGCGGCGCTGAAGCCACCGACCGGCAGTTGACGATCACCGGCGCCTCGGCGAGCTCGACCGCCGCGCGTGCACGATCGTTTACCTCTCGACTTTGGTACCCCCGGGGGGTATAATGGAGCCCATGACCGAGCACGCTCACCTTGAGCCCGTCAGCACGACCGTGACGGCCGACCCGCCCCCTGACACGACTCCTGCAACAGCGCATCCAACGACCCCCGACCGCGGCGCGATGGCAGGTGGTCACGGAGCGCACGCCGAGCATCCAGGCCATGACAAGCATGCCGGGCACGACCCGCTGGTGTTCCGCCGACGGTTCTGGCTGACGCTGGCTGTGTCGATCCCGGTGGTCGCGACGAGCGGGATGTTCATGGACTGGTTCGGCTACCACCTGAGCGGGGTGGGCTGGGTCGGTCCGGTGCTTGGTTCGTTCGTGTTCATCTGGGGCGGTTGGCCGTTCCTGAAAGGTGCGGTCAGCGAGCTCCGCGACCGGGCGCCTGGGATGATGCTGCTGATCGCGATGGCGATCACCGTGGCGTGGTCGTCGTCGATGGCGTCCAGCCTCGGCTGGTTCGATCTCGAGTTCTGGTGGGAGCTCGCGGCGCTGGTCACGATCATGCTGCTCGGCCACTGGCAGGAGATGAAGGCGATCGGTCAGGCCCGCGGTGCGCTCGCCGCGCTGGCCGCTCTGCTCCCCGACGAAGCCGAGGTGCTCGACGGCGATCAGCCGCGCACGGTCACGATCGCCGACCTCGTTGCCGGTCAGCTGGTGCTGGTCCGAGCGGGTGGTCGGGTCCCGGCCGACGGGACGATCGAGTCCGGTGAGGCAGAGCTCGACGAGTCGATGATCACCGGCGAATCCCGTGCCGTCGCCAAAGGGCCCGGCGATGCGGTCGTCGCGGGAACGGTGTCGACCGATTCGTCGATCCGTGTCCGGGTCACAGCGGTAGGCGACGACACGGCTCTGGCCGGCATCCAACGTCTCGTTGCCGAGGCGCAGGCCTCGAACAGTCGGGCCCAGGTGCTCGCCGACCGGTTCGCCGGATGGTTGTTCTACGTCGCGACCGGCTCGGCGGTCCTCACGTTCATCGCCTGGTCGCTGGCTGGGAACACCAGACAGGCCGTGACGAGCACCGTCACCGTGCTGGTGGTCGCCTGCCCCCACGCGCTTGGCCTTGCGATCCCGCTCGTCATCTCGCTGTCCACCGCCGTCGCGGCACGCAACGGGATCCTCGTCAAGGACCGCCTGGCGCTGGAACGGATGCGAACCATCACGGCCGTGCTGTTCGACAAGACCGGCACCCTCACCCGCGGACAACACGTCGTCACCGGCGTCGCCGGCGCCAGCATCGAGCCCGACGAAGTCCTCAGGCTCGCTGGAGGCGTCGAGACCGACAGCGAGCACCCACTCGCCAGGGCGATCGTGAACGCAGCCCGCGCGCGCGGCGATGTCGCCGAGGCCACCGACTTCACGGCAATCACCGGGCGAGGTGTCGAGGCGACCATCGACGGCCGCCGCTACGCGGTCGGCGGGCCGGTGCTGCTGCGCGAACGATCCCTCGACATCCCCGAAGCGATCCGCGCCGACATCGACACATGGACCACCCGCGGCGCCGCTGTGCTCCACCTCGTGCGTGACGGTGAGATCATCGGCGCGCTGGCGCTCGAAGACGAGGTCCGCCCCGAGGCCCGCCAGGCCGTCGCCGATCTCCACACGGCCGGCATCAAACGCGTGGTGATGATTACCGGTGACGCCCGCCAGGTCGCCGACGCCGTCGCGGCCGACCTCGGCATCGACGAGGTCTTCGCCGAGGTGCTGCCCGAGGACAAAGGGCTCAAGGTCGCCGAACTGCAGTCGCGCGGCTACCGGGTGGCGATGGTCGGCGACGGTGTCAACGACGCACCGGCACTCGCCCGCGCCGACGTCGGCCTGGCGATCGGCGCGGGCACCGACGTCGCGATCGAATCGGCCGGTGTCGTGCTCGCCGGCAACGACCCTCGCTCGGTCATCGGCGTGATCCGCCTGTCGAAGGCGTCTTACCGCAAGATGCGCCAGAACCTCGCCTGGGCCGCCGGATACAACCTCGCCGCGATCCCCCTCGCCGCGGGGGCGTTCGCGTTCGCCGGCATCACGCTCGCCCCCGCCATCGGAGCGATCATGATGAGCCTGTCAACCATCATCGTCGCCCTCAACGCCCAACTCCTGCGAGGCCTCGACCTGACCCCCAGCCAGGTCGCGGACGACCCGCGCTGACCGACACGACACCACCGACGCCGTCTGGCGATTGCGTACTGCCGACGCCAGCACTGTTGGTCGGTGGCCTCCTCGAGCGAGCTACGCCGCTTCCAGCAGGCGCTTCAGCTTGGCGAGGTCCTTGCGGTTGGCGCGTCGCATGGCGAAGGCCAGCATCGGGGTGACGAGGCGGGAGAACCCGGTGGGATCACCGCAGTTCTGCAAGGTCATCTCCGTGCGGTCCGGTCCCAACGATCGCCACGTATAGGTGGTCTGCATCGGGAACGGGCCCTGGCTCGTGCGCATGACCAGCCGTTCGCTCGCCACGAGCTCGATGATCTCGTAGTCGTAGCGCAGCGTGCGGCCAAGGAACCGGGCCTCGAACGCGACGACGGACCCGACCTTCAACGACGGTGCCGTCCTCCACTCGATGCGAGCGATGTTCTCGTACCACTCGGGCGCGTTCGTCGGATCGGCTGCGAATCCGGCGACGACGGCGACGGGCCGCTCGATGACCGTGCGCGTCTCGACATCGACGCTCATGGCCACGCTCTCGCACCCGGCCGCTTCGTCGGCACCGCCCGGATGGCCGCCGCGGGCAGCTCGATGCCCATGTCGCCGCCGACCACGTCCATGAACATGTTGCCGTTCACGAACACACCGAGCTCGCCGAGCATGGCCTCACCTCGACGTCAGGCTCCTCGGGCGCGAGCCGCCGGAACCTTGACCGGTCCGCCTCGGTCGGCCTCAGGATCTCCATCGCAGTTCCTCCCCGTGCGACGACCCCTTCGCGTGGCCGCACACGACGTCCGTTCAGGCCAGGCTAGATCGTCGCCTGTGGCGCCAGCACTGCGGCGGGCAGCGTCGAGCGAGGCGGTTGCTGACGGCGATGTCGAGCGCTCATCGGGCGAACCGGACAGGGTGTTCCAGTGTCGCAACCCCTTCCCGCCCGGCAGCGGGGTCGAGGATCCTGCGACCGGCGCGGCGGCTGTCGTCACCTTTGCTGGCGTCGCCCGCGGCTTTGTTCGCCGGACGTGGAACGGGCCGTCGATGACGACGAGCGCGTCTGCGGGCGCGGCATCGACCGCCTGTTGTGCCACGCACGTGCCATCTCGTTGCCTGGACGTCGTCCCTCAGGGACCGAGACCGGCTCGCCGGACATGGCCCCACATCACACGCGTGAGTGGCGCAGGCTCTCCTCGGCGAACTCGTCCTGATCAGCGCTGCTCACCGAGGCCGCCGTTCGCTTCAGTGCGCTGAACAGGTCGTCGTTGGTGACCCATCGCGGGTCTTGGCTGGCCCGAGTCCGGCAGAACGCCAACGCGGCCGCGCGCTGGGCAGCGAGCGCCACGTCTGCGGGCGTGAAGCCGACCGACTCGGCCGCGAGCCGACGAACCTCGACGTGTCGATGATCGAGTCGCTCAATGGCGGCGAGCCACAGCGCTTCGCGGGCATGCTCATCAGGGGGACCGATGGGGACGATCAGGTCGAATCGCCCAGGCCGGATCACAGCCGGGTCGATCGCGTCGATGAAGTTGGTCGCGCAAACAAGCAGCCGCCCTGGCTGAGCACGAAACGGTGGAATCGCCTTCAGCAGCTCGTTCAC
>JBBRTJ010000105.1:0-11959 GCA_038244535.1 Acidimicrobiales bacterium
CGAGCAGGAAGAACGAGATGCCTTGGTGCTTGGGCACGTCGTGGTTGGTGCGGGCCATCAAGATGCCCCACTGGCTGTAGCGACCGCCGCTGCACCAGACCTTCTGGCCGTTCAGCAGGAACCGGTCGCCGTCGAGCTCGGCCCGGGTGCTGAGCCCGCCGAGGTCGCTGCCGGCGCCCGGCTCGCTGAACAGCTGGCACCACACCTGGTCGGCGTGCAGAGTGGCCCGCAGATGGCGCTCCTGCTGCTCGGGGGTGCCGAAGCGCAAGAGGGCGCCGCCGGTGAGGACGAGGCCGACCATGTTGAGCACGGGCGGAACGCCGGCCTCGGCGCACGCCTGGAGCCATGCGGCGTTGTGCTGCGGCGTGAGGCCGCGCCCGCCGAACTCGACCGGCCAGTGGATGCCGGCAAAGCCGGCGGCGGCGATGCGTCGCTGCCATTCGATGGCGGCGTCGATCAGGTCGGGTGGGGTGATGGCGCCGTAGTCCCGAGGTGCGGTGCCCGCGTTGGCAGCGAGCCACGTCTGCGCCCCGGCGGCGAACGCCTCGACGTCGTCCTCGTCACTGGTGATCGTCGACATCGCGCACAACGTAGGGCGTCGGCTGCGAGCGGCGGGTCATCGCCGCGTGGCCTACTTGAAGAACGGGAGGAAGAGCGCCGTCTCCTCGGCCAGGTTCATCGGCACCGCGTAGCCTTCGGGGTCGGTGATCTCGCCCCAGTGGTCCCGCACCTGCTCGGGGGACAGCGCGGGGTCGCACCAGCCCTTGGTCTCGCCGAGGAAGATGCGCGCCACGCGCCCCCCACCGACCGAGAACACCTCGCCGGAGGCGGGGCAGTCCTCGTGGGCGAGCCAGGTGACGAGGGGCGACACGAGGGCGGGATCGAGGCGGTCGCCGAGGTTGCCCATGATCGCCTCGGTCATGCGGGTGAGGGCAAGAGGAGCGATGGCATTGGCCTTGATGCCGTAGCGGGCCCCTTCGACGGCTAGGACCCGGGTGAAGCCGACGAGGCCCATCTTGGCGGCGCCGTAGTTGGTCTGGCCGAAGTTGCCGAACAGGCCGGCGGCCGACGATGTCGACACGATCCGGCCGTAGCCCTGTTCGCGCATCTTGACGAAGGCCGGCTGGGTCACGTGGAAGGCGCCCTTGAGGTGCACGTCGAACACCGGGTTCATCAGCTCGGGCGTCATGTTGTGGAACGCTTTGTCTCGCAAGATGCCGGCGTTGTTGATGACGATGTCCACCTTGCCGAAGGCGTCGATGGTGCTCTGCACGATGGCGGCGCCACCCTCGGGCGTGGCCACGCTGTTGGTATCGGCGACTGCTTCGCCGCCCGCGGCCTTGATCTCGTCGACGACCATCTGGGCCGGCCCAGCCGAGCCACCACCGCTGCCGTCGACCGACCCGCCGAGGTCGTTGACCACGATGAGGGCACCACGGGAGGCGAGGAGCAGAGCGTGGTGGCGGCCGAGTCCTCCGCCCGCGCCGGTGATGATCGCTACCTTGCCATCGAAGCCGAGATCTGCCAAGGGACTGATTCCTCCGGGGATGTGGGGGGCAAACGGGTCGACGCTACCCCAGGCCCCCGACGCCGCCGCTACCGCTGCTGGAGGCGGCTGAGGAGGCGCAGGATCTCGAGGTACAGCCACACGATGGTGACCATGAGCCCGAACGCGCAGTACCACTCCATGTACTTAGGAGCCCCGGCGGCGGCGCCCCGCTCGATGAGGTCGAAGTCGAGCAGGAGGTTGAACGCAGCCACGCCGGCGATCACGACGCTGAGGCCGATGCCCAAGACCGAACCGTCGAACAGGAAACTGGGCGCGGCGCCGAACAGCACGAACACCATGCTGATCAGATAGAAGACGGCGATGCCCAAGGTCGCCATGATGATGGTCTTGCGCAGCCGGTCGGTCACCTTGATGATGCGGAAGCGGTACAGGAACAACATGGTGGCGAACACAGCAGCGGTGACACCGACAGCCATGAGCACGATGCCGTTCCACCGCGCTTCGTAAGCCCGCGAGATGGCGCCGACGATGACACCTTCGGCCGCGGCGTAGAGCGGGGCGCTGAAGCGAGCCATGGTGGGCTTGAACACGGTGAAGAAGGCGAGGCCAAGGGCCACCAGCATCGAGGCGAAGATCCACCACGGGAAGCTGGTCACGTTGCCGGCCGGGTCGACCTGGACGGCGTTCCAGCCGACGAAGCCGGTGGCGACCAGGATCACCATGAGCACCCCGGTGGCCGAGATGGCGCCATTGGCGGTCATGACCTCGGTATGGGTCCACGGCGTCACGGGGCCATCGGTGATCGGGGCGTGGACGGTGGCGGCATCGGGGGCGGCCCAACCGGCAGCCCCTTCGGTCGCGGCCTTGTCAAAGGCCTTGTCGTTCAACACCGGGTTCGGCATGGGGGTCGCCTCCTGGGCGGCTGAGCGTTTCGCAGTACGGTACCCGGCGTTTTCGCCCGCAACGACGCGGTCTCGAGCGTTGGTGTCAGTTCGGGGTGAGCCGGCTGAGCGCTTCGGCCTTCAGTCGCTGGTAGTCCAGCTTGCCGTTGTTGGCGCGGCCGATCGAGGCGGTGGCCAATACTCGCTTCGGTGCCTTGTAGTGGGCGAGCTCGCGGCGGACGTGCGCGACCAGAGCGGCTTCATCGAGGTCGACCCCTGGCTCCATCTCGACCAGTGCGGTGATCGCCTCGCCGAAGCGCTCGTCGGGGATGCCGACGACGGCGGCGTCATGCACGCTGGCATGGGTCTTGAGGGCCTCTTCGACCTCTTCGGGATACACCTTCTCGCCACCGGTGTTGATGCACTGCGAGCCTCGTCCCAGGAGGCGCAGGGTCCCGTCGGCGTCGACCTCGGCCCAGTCGCCCGGGATCGAGTACCGCACCGACTCGATCGTGACGAACGTGGCCGCCGACTTCTCGGGGTCCTTGTGGTATCCGACCGGCGTGCGGCCTCGGAGAGCGACCCGCCCCCGCTCGCCGCTGCCGGGCAGGACGTCGCGCCCGTCATCGGTGACGACACGGGTGTTGGCGTTGAGGCGGAAGGTGGCGGTGCTCGGTGCCGCGCCGGCTCTGCTGACCGACTGTGCCATGCCGATGGCTTCGGACGAGCCGAGCGAGTCGACCATGAGCAGCCGCGCGTTGTGGTCGAGCAGCCCCTGCTTGGTCGCATCGCTCCACATGACCCCGGAGCTCACGATGACGCGGAGCGACGACACGTCCCAGCGGTCGGGCTCGGCGTCGAGGGCGCGCAGCATCGGCTTGGCGAACGCGTCGCCAACGATCGAGAGGCTGTTGACCCGCTCGCGCTGGACCGTGTCGAGCAGCTCGACCACGTCGAACGAGCGACCCTCGAGGGTGACGATCGATCCTGCGGCCATCAGGATGCTGAAGGCGTTGAAGGCGCCGGTGCCGTGCATGAGCGGAGCGGCCGGGATGGCGACCGGACCCGGCTTGGTGACCTTGGCCGCCAACGCATCGGCGCTCGGCTCGGCCGGCAAGGGGTGCTTGGACGAGGCGTCGAGGTTGCCGACGATGTCGTCCTGGCGCCACATCACGCCCTTGGGCATGCCGGTGGTGCCGCCCGTGTAGAGGAAGTAGAGGTCGTCACCGTCGCGGCCCCACGGGGCCGTGACCCGGGCTGGTGCCGACGCGGCGGCTTCCTCGTAGGGAGTCGCCCACGGCGGGCAGGGGTCGGTGCTGTCGTCGACCCACACGAAGGAGCGCAGCGTCGGCACCCGGGAGCGGACGTCGTCGACCATCGTGGTGTATCGGCCGTGGAAGATGACACCGACGGCATCGGCGTTGGTCCACAGGTACTCGAGCTCGTGGGCGCCGTAGCGGTAGTTGGTGTTGACCGGCACGAGGCCGACCTTGAACAGCCCGAACACCGACTCGAGGTACTCGGGGCAGTTGTGGAGGTAGTGGGCGACGCGGTCCTGCCGGACTGCACCTCCGGCGACCAACGTTGCCGCCAGGCCGTCGGCGCGGCGGTCCATCTCGGCCCACGTGAAGCGGCGATGGCCCTGCACCTGCGCGCTCGCACCGGGGAAGCGATCGGCGTGGGACTCCCACACGTCGGCGAAGTTCCATCCCGGCACGAGGGCCGAGCGTACGGCGAGGCGTACCCGGCCCCGAAAACGCCTGAGGGGGCCGGGCGCATCCCTGCGCCCGGCCCCCTCGACTGTGCTGGTGATCGTCAGCCGAAGCTGAAGGTCAGTTCTCGACGCGGCAGGTGCTCTTGTTCGGGATGCCGAGGTCGCCGTCGACGTCGGTGAAGCTGTTGGTGAGCTGAGCGAACCCGTGGGCGCTCATCGTGGTCTTGGTCAGAGCGGCGTATCGCTTGCCGGTCGCCGGGTCGATGGCGGACTGGTTGAGGCCACCGGCGGTCGACTGGCACAGGAAGCCCATCTCGCCGGTCGTCGCGTCCTTGACGCCGAGGAAGTCGCGCACGTACTGGGCCGCGTTGCCACTGACGTAACCCTGGCGATACACGTTCCAGACGTACCGGGTGAACGGGAACGAGAAGTTCGCGGCATTGGCCAGGGTCGGGGCGATGCCGTTGATCGATCCCTGGTAGACGCGGGTCTCCTTGTTCTCGACGTAGCGACCACCCGAGTAGTAGAAGATCGCCGTCGACTGGTCGCCGTTGGCGAAGATCGGCGCCGGGTCGTTCTCGAACACGACGTGGTCATCAGCGCCGCCATCCTTGAAGGCGGCGGGGATGCACTTCGACGAGTCGCCCCCGACGAAGGTGTCCCACTGGCTTCGGGTGCCCGAGCCGGCCTGGGCGGTGTAGAGCGTGATCGGACGAACCGGGCCACCAGCCAGGCTCCAGTCGTTGATCCAGTCATTGGCCGGCGGCTGGATCGGGTTGCCGAAGCCGTCGACGGCACAGCCAGTGAAGATGTTGCTGATCTGGGCCTGCGTCAGGTTGGTCGGCAGGCTCTGGGTCTTGGCGGCGACCCAGGTGAGGGCCTCTGACGCGTACGCGACCCAGCGCTCGGCGACGTTGTCGGCCGTCGGGGGCCCGGGGGGGAGGCGACGGGCGCGTGACGACCGTGCCGCGTCGACGTAGCTGACGCCCACCGTGCCCTGCTTGTCGACCTGCTTGATGCCGTTGCTCGAGCCGATCGGGCCGCGGCTGACCACGTAGTCGTGGCTGGCGTTGCTCTTCTTCATGGCCGTGGTGTAGTCGCCGGCCAGCCAGGTGGTGCCATCGGTGCGAACGCAACTGTCGTCGAGGGGTTGGACGGCCGGGGAGACGACGATCTGGTTGCAGCCGAGCGCGCTTCCGTAGAGGGCGCCGAGGGCGGACATCACGCCATAGGTGGTGTCGGAGCCGCCGAGGTAGATCGGGTCGGGGACGTTGTTGGTGTCGGCTGAGGCCGGCAGGGCGAGGGCCCCGAGCAGCGTTGCCGCCCCTCCCAGGGCCGCGATCGCCTTGAGGTGTCGCTTCACGTGTTTCCCTCCAGCGGGGTGGGTTGGGCGGGATCGCCCTGCGGTTCCACCCCGGCGGAACAGTTCTACGGAGCCAGTTCGCACGCCACGGGTACGACAGGCGAGAGCGAGGTGAACACCCGGGAAAGACTGGTCGTCAGCCCGTCGTCGTCGACGGGCTCGGGCCCGTGGCCGTCGTGGTGATCGGGTTCGGGAGCGCCGTGTCGGTGGGCTTGCGAGCCGGCTCTGAGCGGAAGCGACCGACGAGGTCGGGTGCCTCGTCTGAGATGTACACCGCGCTCACGGCACGGTCGGGCACGAACGACCATGAGCCACCCGGGGCGATCGGCCCGGACCAGGTCGCCATGACCGCGGGGTCGACGTTGAGCAGGTGGATGGAGCGGGTGGAGCGGGTGGTGTTGGTCCACCGCACCGGGTACCCGATCACCGCCACGAACTCCTCGGGGCTGAAGCCCTCCGTGGTGATCTTCACCTCACGCACCGGGATGCCGGCGGCGATCGTCACCGACGCAACCTGCTTGCGAGGGAAGGCCGAGGTCGGCGTCACCGAGACGTCCGCCTGGTCGTCGAGCGTCGTGGCCGTGGCCGTCGTTCTGGACGACGAGGCGTCGTCGCTCGAACTGCTGGTGACTGCGACGAGGACACCGCCGACCGCGAGCGCGGCGACGACAGCCCCGATGACAACGGGGGTGCGCATGGCGCGATGGTGGTCTGACCAAGCAACGATCAGGTGACCGCCCGGTGACGCCCAGGCGAACGCCGCCGAACTGACCGTGTCAGAGCGTGGGCGGGAGCACGGCAATGGCGCTGTCGTACAGCACCATGGCCAGGCTGGCGACCACCGGTGCCGCGAGGAGGAACACCGCCGGGGAGCGCCACGCTCCGCGCGCCCGGGAGGTGGCCAGCAGCGCGGCCACGAGCAGGATCGACCACAGGGTCAGCGCGGCCAGCGATCCGGGCTGGCGGTCGGGATCGAGCTCCTCGGTGGCCATGGCGTCACTGGTCGAGCCACCAGGCACCGGTGGGCCTGAGAGCGTGGCGACGACGACGATGCGTTCGGCGGCGACCCCCCACGGATCGCTCGTCACCAGGGCCAGGCGGGACCCTGTGGCGTCGGCTCCGTCACGGGCCGCGGCCAGCACGCTCGCCGGCCGGTCCGGCACGATCGTGGCCGTGACGACTGTGTAGTTGAGCGTTCCCCGCGGGGTGGTGAGCACGACCTCGTCGCCCTCACGGGCGCTGTGCAGCGATGCGAACGGGGAGCCGAACGCCGCCCGTCGTCCCGCCACGATGCTCACGCCGAGCTGGCCGGGAAGCGGTGTCCCTCGCACGTGGCCCGGGCCGTCAGCGAGCTGTCCCTGGCGGGCACCCTCGACCATCACGGCGCTCAGACCGAGGCGCCTCGCGTCGATGAACCCGATGGGATCGCCGCGCCCAGGGTCGCGTGGCACGCCTCCGGCGTTGGCCTGCGACAAGGCGACCTGCAGGCGGCTCGTGAGTGCTCCCTGCGCGCGGTTGTAGAGCAGTGGGGACACCAGGAACAGGTAGACGACGAAGCCCATCACGATCGCGCCGACGACCATCGCCACGTGCCGCGGCTGTGGCCACGACCACGAGCGCGCCGGGCTGACGCCCGAGGCAGCAGCCGTGGGGTCCGTCGCCGTGCCGGCACCGTCGGCCTTGGCTGCGGGCGCATCGACTCGTGCCTGCTGCCGGGGGGCGGGACACTCACCGGTCGTGGCGACCTCGGCCCTGGCGTGCTCGTCGGCTTCGGTGTCGGGTTCGGTCACGATGCTCATCAGGCGGGCCGCTTCCCGCGGCGGGCCCACCGATCGCGGCACTCGACGCCCAGGCCCCCGATCAGTGACAGGGCACCGAGGACCAGCACGCCCGGCAGGACGAAGCCCGCCTGGGTGCCGTCCGTGGGCGGGGGGTCGCCGGGTTGCAGTTCGGTCGATGTGGTCGTGTTGCTCTCATCGCCTGTGCTGTCCGATCGCGTGGGGATCGAGGGTCGTGTCGTGGTCGGGCTGGTCGTGGCGGTGACCGGGCTGACGGTCGGCGCCGTGGTCGGCGTCGTCACCGCGCTCCCGCTCCCACCGCCACCGCTGCCACCACCACCTGAGCGCCGGATCGTGGTCGATGTGGTCGATGTGGTCGATGTCGTCGACGAGCTCGATGTCGTGGTCGGTGCCGTCGTCGTGGCGGCCTGGGTGGTCGTGGTCGGTGGCGGTGGATCGGCAACGACCGCAGCTCGCATCGCCTGGAGCTCGTCGGTCAGGCCGGTTGGCAGGGGGGTGTAGCCGCGCGGCAGGACCCGGCCGGGCGAGGTGGTGTTCTGGCCGTTGGCGAGCGTGAAGTCGATGGCGGCGACCATGTCGGCCCGAACGCTGCTGTCGGCGGCCGCCAGGGTGGGGCTGACCAAGTAGGTGATGTTCGCCATGGGGTAGGCGTCACTCGGGGCGGTGGCCCAGTTCAGCGTGTAGTGGCCGCTGGCATCGCGATCGGCCGAGGCGACCGCCCTCAGCACCGTCGTGTCGGAGGCATCGACGACGGACCCATCGGGCTGCTTGATGGCCACGGAGGGCAGTCCGTACCGAGCGGCGACAGTCGAGTCGACCAGTCCGAACACCGCCGGGGCGATGACCCCGCCGGGGATGCCGTTAAAGACCGTCGACGCCACGGTGTTGGCCCCTGTGCGCAGCACGAGGGAGCGGCCCGCCCCCTGCAGCGAGGCCGGCATGAGGTCGGTCGGTCCCGTGAGGTAGCCGGCGCCGATGAGGTCGCCATGGGCCTGGGCGTCGAGCCACTGCGTGAACAGCAGGGTCTCTTCATTGGCCTCGGCCCGCATCACCCCGTAGGCGCTGCCGGGGAAGGTGACCCCGGGGTTGAGGGCGGCGAGCTCGGTGGCATCCGTCGGGCTGTTGAGCCACGAGAAGGACTGACCCGTGAACAGCTTGGCGAGCAGGCGGGGAGACATCGTGATCTTGTCGACCCGGTTGCCGGTGCGGGCATCTCGGAAGTTCGACACCACCTGCAGGCTCGTGAGCGTGACCGGGGCCTGCGCCCACGTGGTGGCCGTCACCGTGTAGCCGAGGCCGGCTAGCTCGTCGGCGTCGGCCTGGGTCACCGGCTGACCGAGAGCGGCCCACTGGAGGCTGCCCTCGAGGAAGAGGTCGCGAGCGTCGGGCGAGGGGAGCTTGGTCCAGTCGTAGTCCAGCGCCGTCGGGCTCTGGCAGAGCCGGGCGCCGTAGGAGAGCATGGCCAGGTCGGCCGCAGTGCTGCCTCCTCCCTCGACGCGCTTCGGCAAGCCAGTGGGGCACGAGGCGGCTGTCGGGGCGTAGGTCAGTGCGATCGTGGCGAAGGCGGTGGCGGGATCCCACCCCACCGACACCAAGGGCTGGACGATCAGACGGACCTCACAGTCGTGGGTGAGGTCGCACGTGATCTTGGTCGACGCCGGAATTGACGGATCGCTGGCATCGGGGAGCTGGAAGCGAAAGGCACCGGCGCCGGTGAGGTCACTGACCTTGTTGAAGAGCCGATAGGGGCAGTCGGTGTCGAGCACGGCGCCTCTCGTGCACAAGGCGACCATGACGTCGAGGGGCTTGCCCTTGGTGTTGAGGAGCGCGGTCCAACTCGCGTCGACGACCTGGCCTTCGAAGATGTCGGTGGAGGGTGTCACCGAGCCTTGGGCGGCGGGTGGGTTGGTGGCCGCAGGTCCGACGGCGGGCGCGGCGACCGGGCTCACGGGCGCCGAGGTCGTCGGCACCGTGGCCGAGCGACTGGCCGACGCGGTGCCCCCGGGCGTCAGCGCGAGGGCACCAAGGATCACCGAGAGCCCTATCGCGCTGAGTGCCGCACCACGATGCCGGGTTCCGACACGCACTTGGATGCCTCCAGATCGATGACGAGACGCGCGCGCGCCACGCTCCGACGCGACTGCACGGTCACTCGTACCAGCCGCATCGGGTGCCAGTCACCGGGATGCCTCATTGTTCGCCTGCCGTCAGGCTGCTGTTCACCTGGCCTTCCTACGCTTCGACGGTCCCCCCGCCCAGGAGCCGAGGCACCCACGCGCATGGCTGTCGCCGACCTCACCGACGCCGAACCCGACGCCGGCACGCCCGGCGGCGACCAGCCCCGAGCGGTCGCGGCGCGCCGCTCGTTGGCCGACCGCGTCTACCGGGGCTTGGCGACGGCGGCCGGCATCTCGACGTTCGTGGTGATGGGGCTGATCGGGCTGTTCCTCGCCGTCCAGGCCTGGCCCGCGCTCAAGGTCTCGGGCTGGGGCTTCTTGACCGAGCAGAGCTGGACCGTCAACGACAAGGGTGACTTCGGAGTTGCCGCGCTGCTGTTCGGCACCATCGTCATCGCGCTGATCGCGCTGGCGATCGCCATCCCGATTGCCATCGGAGCGGCCCTCTACCTCACCGAGTACGCCCCCCGTCGGGTGCGCCGGCCCCTCGTGAGCCTCATCGACCTCATGGCGGCGATCCCCAGCCTCGTGTTCGGCCTGTGGGGCCTGTTCTTCCTGCAGCCCCAGATGCTCGGGCTGTCGCAGTGGCTGGCGAACCACCTCGGCTTCCTCCCCATCTTCCAGGTGAGCGGCCCGACGGAGAACCCCAGCACGTTCGCCGCCTCGCCGTTCATCGCCGGCACCGTCGTGGCGCTGATGGTGCTCCCCATCGCCACCTCGGTCATCCGAGAGGTGTTCTCCCAAGCGCCCCCAGTCGAAAGGGAGGGGGCGCTCGCCCTCGGCGCCACCCGCTTCACGATGATCAGAGCGGTCGTGCTGCCCTTTGGTCGCGGCGGCATGGTCGGCGGCATCATGCTCGGCCTCGGACGAGCGCTGGGCGAGACGATCGCCGTCGCCCTCATCATCTCGCCCCTGTTCGAGATCCGCCGCGGGATCCTCGACACCGGCGGTGCGTCGATCGCCGGCAACATCGCTCAGAAGTACGGCGAGGCCAGCGGGCTGTCGCTCAACGCGCTGGTGGCATCGGGCCTCGTGCTGTTCGTCGTCACCTTGGCCGTCAACCTGGTTGCGTCGTTCATCGTCAGCCGCAGCCGCAGCTCGGCGGGGGTCGAGCTGTGACCGTCGTCGACGTAGCGGTGGCCGAGACCACGACCGAGCCGCCCGAGGTGATCCGGGTGCTGCCGCAGCCGCAGCGGCTCCTACGCCCAGGGGCGGCCAAGCCTGCCGATGTGGCGCTGCTCGTCGCCTCGGCGGTCTCAGCCATCTCGCTCGTCTGGATCATCTACTACCGCCTCTCGCTGCTCGAGGGCGCACTTGGCTTCTGGTTGTGCTCCTACATCGCGTTTCTCGTGATCCACGGGCTCGTCGTGCAGGCCCGTGACGGCGGGCGCGCCGCGCGCGATCGGCTGGCCGCCGTCATCACCGGCTCGGCTGCGCTGGCGCTGCTGACCCCGCTCGTACTCGTCGTGTTCTTCGTGTTCGTCAAGGGCTTCCGAGCGTTGCTGCGCATCAACTTCTTCACCGACGACGCTGCGCTGCTCTCGGCCGACGCGCCTCGCAACGTCGGCGGCGCCAAGGCGGCGCTGCTCGGCACGCTGCAGCAGGTCGCGCTGGCGGTGGTCCTGTCCGTCCCCCTTGGGGTGCTGTGCGCGGTGTACCTGCACGAGGTGCGGGGGCGGGCCACCAGATGGGTGCGTACCGTGGTGGACGCCATGAGCGGCACGCCGTCGATCGTGGCCGGCCTGTTCATCTACTCCGTGGTCGTGGTCGGCCCGCTCGGCTGGGGCTACTCGGGCTTCGCGGGTGCGCTCGCGCTCTCGGTGCTGATGCTGCCCACGGTCACCCGCACTTCCGAGGTGGTGCTCCGGCTCGTGCCCGGCGGCGTGCGGGAGGCCGCGCTCGCCCTCGGCGCCCCGGAGTGGAGGTGCACCACGCAAGCGGTGCTGCCTACCGCCCGGTCCGGCCTCGTGACGGCCATCATCCTCGGCGTCGCCCGTGCCGTCGGCGAGACGGCACCGTTGATCCTCACGATCTTTGGCACGCAGTACGTGAACACCAACCCGTTCCAGGGCGCGCAGTCCGCGCTGCCGCTGTACGTGTACCAGTTCATCCGCCAGCCGAGCGATCAGCTGATCGAGCGGGCGTGGGCGGGCGCGCTGCTGCTGATGCTGGTCGTGTTGGTGCTGTTCGTCATCGCTCGTGTCCTCAGCCGCTCGAAACCCGAGCGTGCTGCCCTTCGCGACGCCCGCCGTGGCGAGCGCGCTCTGCGACGCACCACCGTCGCCTGATGTCGGAGGCCCCTGTGAGCACCACCTCGACCGACGCTCCCGCTCGCTCGAACGGCGACACCGCAGTCTTGTCCCCGCCTTCGCCGGCGACGGTCACTGGCAGCCTCGTGGCCGAGCAGGTGAGTGCGTGGTTCGGCAGCCGCAAGGTGCTCGACCGCGTGAACCTCTCGATGGCCCCCCGCACGGTGACCGCGCTGATCGGCCCGTCCGGCTGTGGCAAGTCGACG
>JBBRTJ010000106.1:0-11776 GCA_038244535.1 Acidimicrobiales bacterium
CGACATCACTCATCGCGGCAGTACACCACAGCCCGAGGTGGTGGCGCCCCTTGCCCGCAGCAACGGCGTCGAGGTTGCAGGAAGGCCGTCGAACCTGCATTCCACGGGCGACAAGTCAGCGGCCTCTCCCGGGGGCTGATGGAAGCGGACGGGGCGCTCATCGACCTCACGTTCTTGTGGGATCAGATGACGCTGCTGACGCATTCGCGCCGCGCCGGATCACCACCGCCGCCGAGATGGACACCATGACGCCCCAGCAGCGCGCCGATGCGGTTGACGGGTCCATCGTGCGAGACAGCGAGGAACAGGGACTTCGAGTCATCACTGCCGCCGAGATGGACAAGACGACCCCGCAGGAGCGCGCGGATGTGGTCGACGCGGGGATCGTCCGCTCGTGGGAGGACGTACCCGAGCCGTTCCGCTCGGAGGTCCTCTTCGCGGCCCGACAGCTCGGCGAGCAGCGAAGGGCGCGTGCCTGAGCGCACGATTCGTCTCACAGACCAGTTCTTCGATCGCCTCAGGTCATTGCTGCCGGACGAGCGTGGCGTCGACGGGACACCTTCGGTCACGGACTTCCTCGTCTTCGAGGTCCCGCCCATTCGAGACCGGCTCGCTTCGGACTTCGAAGGCAGCACTCTGGCCACGGCCGACCCGGAGGTGCGGGTCTGGTGACGTGACGCGGCGTCGGGTCTGAGCGCAAGTCATGGCTGGCGGTGAGTGTCGTCGCTCGTGCCAGGTCGGGCTACCCATCGATGCCTGATCGTGGACAGTTGGCTTCCCAAGTCACTCTATTTCGTATTACGATGCCCTCGTGTAGAGGTTCATCGGTCAGCGCGCAAGCACGGCGTCACCGACGCCGAGATCCTCCACGCCGTTGCCCACGAGGTCGTCGGGAGGACCAACCGTGACCGACAAGACGTACCTGACGAAGACCGGCCTGATCCTTACTGACGCTGACGTCGATCAGATGGGGGAACAGGCTGCCCGCGCCGACGTCGACATCGAGGTGCTGAAGGCGCGACGGCGTGGGCGACCGCTCCTCGGCTCTGGGCCAGCCGAGGTCGTTCCCGTCCGACTCGACCCGGATCTGAAGGCGGCCCTTGAGGCCCGCGCCGAGGCCGAGGACACCAACAGCAGCGAGGTCATCCGGCGCGCGCTGCGGGCCTACCTCGACGTCGCCTGATCGCCCCTCACCCGACGGTGGACGCCGGGCTCGCCCGGCTTGGCGCAGGCAAGTTCTCAGTAGCCCCAACGGGATTCGAACCCGTGCCGCCACCTTGAGAGGGTGGTGTCCTAGGCCACTAGACGATGGGGCCGTGCAGTAGCGCCCGGGAACGCTACCACCTGCCCCTGAGGGCATCACCGGCAGCGCGACGCTGGCCGGCCCATGAAGGACCGGCCAGCGCATCGTGCTCGGGGGGGAGGACTCGAACCCCCAAAGGCAGGATCAGAACCTGCTGTGTTACCGATTACACCACCCCCGAAGGGCACAAAGACTGTAGCGGGCGGCTCGTCACCCCCGCACCACAGGGTCCAGATGTTCCGGAACGGCCGGCGGTCCGCCAGTAAGGTCGCGCTGGCTCTTGGGAGGAAGCGTGTGACGGAGACGGCGACGAAGGCGGGCTGGGGCCTGCTTCGTGGTGCGATCCGATCGCAGTGGAAGGGCCTGGCCGCCGGGGTCAGCGTCGGCCTGTTGTGGAGCGCAGGCAAGGTGGCCGGTCCGCTGCTGGTGCAGCAGGCCATCGACAAGGGCATCGTCGAGCAGTCGAGCTCGCTCATGCTGTGGGTGGTCCTGCTGCTGCTCGCCGGTCTGATCGCAGCCGTGTTCACAGGGGCCCGTCGATGGTTCGCCTTCCGCGAGGCGCGATGGGTGGAGACCTCGATGCGCGACCAGCTCTTCGCCCACCTCCAGGGCCTCCACTTCGCCTTCCACGACGAGACCCAGACCGGTCAGCTCATGAGCCGGGCCAGCAGCGACCTGCAGCAGGTGCAGGCCTTCGTCGTGATGATCCCGATGACGTTGTCGAACCTCGCCACCGTCGTCGCGGTAGCCGTCATCCTGTTCCGCCTCGACCCGGTGCTGGCACTGATGGCGCTCGGCCCGCTGCCGTTCGTCAACCTCCTCGCCCGCCGCTTCTCCACGAAGCTGTTCCCCGAGGTGATGACCATCCAGGCCGAGTCGGCCGAGCTGGCTTCGGTGGTCGAGGAGACCGTGTCGGGCATCCGGGTCGTGAAGGGCTTCGGCGCCGAGGTGGTGCAATCCAGCCGTCTGCGGGCCGAGGCCGACGACGTCTACGCCGCATCGATTCGGGCTGCCGCAGTGCGGGCGTGGTACCTCCCGCTCATCGACGTCCTGCCCTTGATCGGGCTCATCGCCGTGCTCGGCTACGGCGGCCAGCAGGTGCTCAACGGCGAGCTCACCGTGGGCGAGCTCGTGGCCTTCAACAGCTTCGTCACGCTGCTCATCTGGCCGCTGCGCAACATCGGCCAGCTCGTCGCCCTTGGGCAGCGGGCTGCGGCGAGCTGCCAGCGCGTGCACGAGGTGCTGTCCACTGATCCGCTCGTGAAGGACCCTGTCGTTCCCGTTCGCCTGCCAGCCCGTCGTCCCGGTCACCCAGTCGGCGAGCTTCGCTTCGATGACGTCCGCTTCTCCTACGGCCGGCTTGAGGCCGTGCTCGACGGGTTCACGCTGCGCGTGGAGGCCGGCGAGTCGGTGGCCCTCGTCGGCGCCACCGGATCGGGGAAGACCACGATCGCCCGCCTCATCCCGCGCTTCTACGACGTCGAGGGAGGCGCCATCCACCTCGACGGCGTGGACGTCCGCCAATCGCCGCTGCATGACCTACGCCGAGCCGTCGGCATCGTGTTCGAAGACACGTTCCTGTTCAACGACACCATTGCCGCCAACATCGCCTTCGCCGATCCCGATGCGCCCCAGTCGGCCATCGAGGACGCCGCCCGCCTCGCCGGCGCCCACGACTTCGTGGTCACCCTGCCCGATGGCTACGAGACGGTGCTGGGCGAGCGGGGCTACTCGCTGTCGGGCGGGCAGCGTCAGCGCATCGCCATCGCCAGGGCCCTCGTGGCCGACCCCCGTGTGCTGATCCTCGACGACGCCACCTCGGCCGTCGATCCCACCAAGGAGCACGAGATCCGTGACGCGCTGGCCACCGTGATGGGCGGCCGCACCACGATCGTCATCGCCCACCGCCCCGCCACCATCGCGCTGGCCGACCGGGTCGTGCTCATCCAAGACGGGCGAGTCGCCGCCGAGGGGACGCACGACGCGCTGCTGGCCGAGAGCGAGGCCTACCGCCAGGTGCTCGCCGCCGGCGAGCGGACGCGCTGGGCCGTCGTGGCTGGGGCCGGACCCGGTCCGGCCGCCGACGATGATGCTGCGGGCGCTCAACCGGTCGAGACGTCGGCAGCCGAGGAGGTGCGGTAGCGATGTGGGGAGGAGCCGCGGTCAGCGCCGAGGACCGCCTGCAGCGCGGTGAGGGCAAGGCCATCGCCGGTCGTACGTTTGCCATGCTGCGGCCGTACCGCCGACAGGCCCTGGTGGCTGCTGTCGTCATCACGATCTCGACGCTCACCGTGCTGGCCGGACCCCTCTTGCTGCGCTACGGCATCGACCACGGCATCGGCGAGCAGGACCGCGGCGCGCTGTCTGCGGCTGTGGCCGCGTACATCGTCGTGGCGGTCATCGCCGCGTTCGCGTCGCATCTGCAGATCCGGCTCGTGGCCCGGGTGGGCGAGGGGTTCCTGCGCGACCTGCGGGTGAGGGTGTTCGACCACCTCCAGTCGCTGTCGATGGCGTTCTTCGATCGGGAGAAGGCCGGCGTGCTCGTGAGTCGGATGACTGCTGACATCGACGCCATGGGCGAGCTCATCCAGTTCGGGCTGCTCATGTTCGTCATGAACGGCCTGCTCGTCGTGCTCACGGCGGCGCTGCTGCTCAAGCTCTCGCCGCTGCTCGCCGTCATGTGCCTCGTGGCCCTCCCCCTCGTGGTGGTGGCCTCGGTGCGCTTCCAGCGTCAATCCAACCGGGCGTACCTCACGGTGCGCGACCGGGTGGGTCACAACCTGTCGACCATGCAGGAGGGCATCAGCGGGGTCCGGGTCATCCAGGCCTTCGGCCGGGAGGGCGAGCAGACCGACCGGTTCCGGCGCTCGAGCCGGGACCTCTACGACGCCCACATGGACTCGGTGCGCATCAGCGTGTGGTACTTCCCGGTGGTCGAGTTCGCCGGTGCGGCCACGACGGCGACCGTCGTAGGCGTCGGAGGGTGGATGGTGCACCAGGGCACGATCAGCCTTGGCACCGTCGCCGCCTTCGTGCTGCTGCTGGCCAACCTGTTCGAACCCGTGCAGCAACTCAGCCAGCTCTTCAACACCGTCCAGGCGGCGGCGGCATCGCTCAAGAAGCTCTACACCCTGCTCGACACCGAGACCGAGCTGCCTGAGCGGCCCCGAGCCGTCGACCTCCCCGCGTCCGGCGCCATCGAGGTGCGGGGCGTCTCGTTCGGCTACAGCGGCAGTGATCTGCCGGTGCTGGCCGATGTCGAGCTCACCATTGCCGCCGGCGAGCGCATCGCCTTCGTTGGTCCCACCGGCGCCGGCAAGTCGACCCTCGCAAAGCTGGTGGCCCGCCTCTACGACCCGACCGCAGGCTCGATCAGCTTCGCCGGCGTCGACCTGCGTGATGCGACCAACCAGTCGCTGCGTGAGCGCATCGTGGTCGTACCGCAGGAGGGGTTCCTGTTCGACGGCACGTTGATGGAGAACGTGCGCATCGCCCGGTCCGATGCCAGCGACGCCGAGGTCGAGCAGGCGCTGCGCGATGCCGGCGTGTGGGAGCGCTTTGCCGCTCTGCCCGACGGCCTGGCCACCGAGGTGCGCGAACGGGGCAGCCGGCTGTCGGCCGGCGAGCGTCAGCTCGTCTCCCTGGCTCGGGCCGCGCTCGTCGACCCCGCCGTGCTCGTGCTGGACGAGGCGACGAGCAGCCTTGATCCGGGCACCGAGGCGTTGGTGGAGAAGGCCCTCGACCACCTGGTGGAAGGGCGCACGGTGATCGTGATCGCGCACCGCCTCACCACCGCAGCGCGTGCCGACCGGGTGGCCGTGGTGGCCGACGGACGCCTGGCGGAGCTGGGCACCCACGCCGAGCTGCTCGAGCTCGGCGGTCGCTACGCCGCGCTGTACGAGAGCTGGATCGGCTCGACGCCCTAGTTTCGCCCCGGTCAGCTTGTGCGCCGAACGCGCACCATGTGCGCTCTGGCCGCACAAGCTGCGGGGCGGATTGGTTGGCGGGGCGCCGGGGCGGGGGCTCAGTGGCCGAGCTTGAAGTTGTCCCAGGTGACGACGTGATCGGGCACGATCACGACCCACCGCCACGAGCGGCCGCGGGCGGAGGCCTCGTTGCGACGCTTCTCGCCGTCAGTCAGCGCGGGGTCGCCGTGGCCTCCCGCGTACTTGGCGCCCATCTGCCAGCGGACCTCATCGAGGTGCGGGTCGGCTGCTTCGGCGGCGGCGTCCTCGAGCACAGTGGCCCGCCCCTGGAACATCGCGCCCTGCAGCTCGGGGAACCGCTCGTTGCGGTCGACCAACACCGTGCACTGCGGCAATCGCCGCAGGTTCACGATCTTCTGCGCCCGGCAGTACGTGTAGATCCGACCGCCGGCCCACCCGAACCACAGCGGGGTGAGGTTGATGCGATCGCCGGGCCCGGCGGTGGCGAGGCGCATGTTCCAGCTCGTCGTCATCATCTCGTCGAGCTGCTCGGCGGTGAGGCCGAGCTCAGCGGGGATGCGAGCCATCGTTCACTGACCGCCCGACACCACGATGTTCTGGCCGGTCACCCACGAACCCGCCGGCGACGCCAGCCACACGACGGCGGCGGCAATGTCGGTGGGTGTGCCCAACCGGCGGATCGGGATGCGCTGGGCGACGGCAGGGAGCATCTCGTCGGTGACGTGGCCGATCGTGCGGGTCGACTCTGTCGGCACGCTGCCCGGCGACACCACGTTGGCTCTGATGCCCTTCGGCCCGAGCTCGGTGGCCATGGTGACCGCTAGGTGGTTCATGCCCGCCTTGGCTGCTCCGTACGCGGCGAAGTTGACCGCTGGGCGCAACGAGGCGATGGACGAGATGCCGATGATCGACGACCCCGGCTTCATCACCGTGGCGCACGCCGATGCGGCCACGAAGTGGGGCCGCAGGTTGAGGGCGATCTGGGCGTCCCAGTGCCAGAGCGGGAACTCCTCGAAGGCGAAGTTCCCGGGGTGGTCGGACGTGCCGGCGTTGCTCACCCAGACGTCCAGCGAGCCGAGGCCGAGGGCGGCGTCGACGAGTCGGGGCACGGTGTCATCGGCGGTGATGTCGGCCACCACCTTGATGGCGCGACGGCCGCGGGCGGCGATGAGCCCGGCGACCTCGTCGAGCTCGTGCTCGCGCCGGGCGGTGATGACGACATCGGCGCCGGCGTCAGCCAGGCCGAGCGCGATGCCTCGACCGATGCCACGACCCGCTCCGGTGACCACGGCCACGGCGCCGTCGAGGCGGAACAGGTCCATCAGGTTGGCGTCCGCGGGGTTGACCGGCGTGGTGGTCGAGATCGGCATGGTTCAGCCCACCGCCCGAACCGAGACCGGGATGGCGCTCATGACGGGCAGGCCGGTGATCGGGTCGTACAGGCTGGCGTTGTCGGAGAGGCGGCCCGTGGTGTCGCCCAGGGTCCGCGGATCGGCGGTGGGGCCTTGCTCGCCGGGCAGATCGCCCCACGAGTGCGCCATCGAGATCGTGCCCGGCTTCACGTCGGTGGCGGCCTTGACCACGGTGCGGATGCTGGCGCGGGGCGAGCTGATCTCGACGATGTCGCCGTCGGCCACACCCCACGATGCAAGGTCGTCGGGGTGGGCATGGGCGAACGACGTGCCCTCCTTGGAGCGCAGCGCCTCGATCTCGCGACCGGAGGAGTTGAAGACGCTCTTCAGGCGCCGCGACGCCATGCGGTGGGTGTGCACGTCGGGGTCGTAGCCGGTCAGGGGGCCGTAGCTGTTGAGCTCGCGGCGGATCTCGTCGAGCTCGAGGGTGAGGCCGTCGGGAGCGATGTCGAAGCGATCGGTGCAGTCGGGATCGGCGGGAGCGACGGTCATGGTCAGATCGGGGCGTAGGTGACCGCCCTCGGTCTCGCGCAGCTCGGCCCACGGGATGCGACTTTGGGGGTAGCTCAGCTCGAGCAGCTCGTCGGCGGTGGCATGAACGTCCGGGGTCAGATCGCCGCCGGGCAGCGGCAGCGTGAGGCCCATGCGGCGAGCGATCTCGACGTAGAGGTTTGCCTCGTCGACCAGCTCGGCATCAGGTTCGAGCACGGCCGCGGTGTAGATGACGTAGGGCTCCTCGAACCACCGGTCGACGTTGGTCGGCACGTCGGGTCGTTCGAGTGACAGCAGCGAGGGGATGACGTAGTCGGCCAGCCGGGCCGTGGCCGACACTCGGATGTCGTGGGCGACGTGGAGGTCGAGCGACTCGAGGGCACGGATGGCCTTGAGCTGATCGGGCCACGCCAGCACCGGGTTGCCGCCCACCGTGAGCAGCGCCCGCACCTGGCCTTCACCGGGCTGGAGGATCTCGTCGGACAGCGCCGCGGTGGGCGCCTGGCCGAGGATCGTGTGCAGGTCGCGCATGCGGGCCTTCGGGCCGTTGGTGAGCATCTCGGGCCGGGGGGCCCGGACCTGCGCCTTGGGCGGGGACACCGGGCCGCTGAGGCCGATGACGCCGGTGGTGTTCTGCACGGCCTCGCCCTCACGGGGGAAGCGGCCGCCCACCACGTTGAACGTGCTCACGAGGAACTCGAGGAGCGAGCCGTGGGGCGCCATGTTCGGGCCGGTGCCACAGGTCGCCATGCCGCGCGGCCCGGTGGCGAACATGCGAGCGGCGGTGACGATGTCGTCGGCAGGCACGCCGGTGCGATGGGCCACGTGATCGAGGTCGAAGGCGCCCACGCAACGGTGGAGGTCGTCGAGGCCCGTCACCCAGCGGTCGCAGAACTCGTGGTCGACGAGGCCCTCGTCGAGGATGACCCGCAGCATCCCGGCCAGGAGCGTCGGGTCCTCGCCGGGGGTCACCTGGAGGTGGAGGTCGGCCATGGACGCCGTCTCGGTGCGACGGGGATCGATCACGATCAGCTTGAGGCCCCGCTTCTTGGCTGCCCGCAACGAGGCCAGGGGGTTGATGAAGGTCGGGCCACCAGGGATGCCGAGCATCGAAGTGACGATGTTGATGCCGACCACGAGCGACACGTCGGCGGTGGACCACGGCTGCACCCCAGCGGCCCAGGACCCGAGGCGCAAGGGGGTGCACATCTTCGCGGGCTGGTCGATGGTGATCGACGTGTAGAACGACGACGACCCGATGGCCTGGTGGAAGGCGCGGGCGACCGGGTGAGCGGCGGCGTTCTGGAACGTCGCCGTGCCGCAGTAGCTGGCGATGGCCCGAGGCCCGTTGGCCTCGATGATGGCCGTGATGCGCTCGGCGATCTCGTCGAAGGCCTGGGAGGTCGGGATCTCGTCGAAGCCACCGCCCGGGCGGCGCTTGAGAGAGGTGCGGAGGCGCTCGGGGTTGTGGTGCTGGTCGGCGAGGTGGCGACCCTTGATGCACGTGTACGCGCCGAAGATCGGGTCGGCGCTGTCGCCCCGAACGCCGACCACGACGTTGGCGTCGGTGTCGACATCGACTTCCATCGGGCACGCCGCATGGCAGAAGCGACAGAACGTGCGCTTGGTGACGACCGGCATCAAGAACCCCCAGGTGTGCTCGACTTGCTGCTGGCAAGCGTAGGCGGGACCCCGGGAACGCCCCAAGCTCAGGCCGCCGACGAGTGGCCTAGGTTCCTCGGCGATGACGAACGGATCAGGCATTGACGTGACCAGCGACGGACCGGTGGCCACGCTCTGGCTCGACCGGCCCGACAAGCGCAATGCCGTGACGCTCGAGATGTGGATGTCGATCAGTCGCGTCTGTGCCGAGCTCAGCGCCGAGCCGGCGGTGCGTGTCCTGGTCGTGCGGGGCCGGGGCGAGCACTTCTGTGCCGGTGCCGACATCAGCCAGCTCGACGGCGGGCCCGGGGCCGGCAGCGGCGCGTACGCCGACGCCAACCGCCACGCCGAGGATGCGCTCGCCCGCTTCCCCAAGCCGACGATCGCGCTCGTGACGGGGAGCTGCGTCGGCGGGGGTTGTGGCATCGCCATCGATTGCGACCTGCGCATCGCCGACACCACCGCTCGGTTCGGCATCACGCCTGCCCGGCTGGGCATCGTGTACCCGGCGTTCTCACTCGAGCGTGTCGTGCGCCTGCTCGGGCCTTCGGCGGCCAAGCACCTCTTGTACACCGCGGACCTCATCGATGCGGAGCGAGCGCTGCGGATCGGCTTGGTCGATGAGCTGTTGGCCCATGGCGACGCCGAGCAGCGCGTCGCCGAGCTGGCTGACCACATCGCGTCGCGCTCTGCCCTCACCCAGCAGGCGACCAAGCAGATGGTGGCCGCAGTCGTCGATCACGGTGAGGTGCCAGCAGCCCTTGCCGCTCACTGGCAGCGCGAGGTGGTGGCCGGCGCCGACGCGGCCGAAGGCATCGCGGCGTTTGCCGAGCGGCGCGATCCGAGGTTCACGTGGTGCGCCCCTGTCGCCTCCCCCGACGTGGGCGCGGACCACCGGTAGGGTCCGCGGCGTGCGCTCGGGGCAGCGCAGGAGGGGGTTCGCACCATGCAGGTCGTCGTGCTGGGCGCAGGTTCATGGGGAACGACCGTGGCCTCACTCGTGGCGGGCGGCCGTCACCCCACCATGTTGTGGTCGCGCAGCGAGGAGGTCGCAGCCGAGGTCAACGAGCAGCACACCAACAATGGGTACCTCCCCGGGTTCTCGCTGCCGCCATCGCTGCGGGCCACCGCTGATCTGGAACAGGCTGTCTCACAAGCCGAGCTGCTGGTGGTTGGTGTGCCATCCCTCGGGTTCCGGGCGACTCTCGATGCAGCAAAGCCGTTCGTGCACCCTTGGATCCCCATCGTCAGCCTCACGAAGGGCTTCGAGCAAGGCTCGCTCCTGCGCATGACCCAGGTGATCAAAGAGGTGCTTCCCGGTCACCCGGCGGCGGCGCTGACCGGGCCGAACCTGGCCAAGGAGATCATGGCCGGGCAGGCCGCAGGGTCTGTCATAGCCACCGAGGATGTCACCGTGGCGGCCGCCCTGCAGGAAGTGCTCCGCCGTGGCCTGTTCCGCATCTACACGAACCACGACGTCATCGGCTGCGAGATCGGTGGGGCGCTGAAGAACGTGGTCGCCATCGCCTGCGGCATCGCGCAAGGCTTGTCGGTGGGCGACAACACGCGGGCGGCGGTGATGACCCGGGGGCTGGCCGAGCTCACCCGCCTCGGCTGTGCCATGGGTGGCGAAGCGGCGACGTTCGCCGGGTTGGCGGGCATGGGCGACCTCATGGCGACGTGTGTCAGTCCGCACTCTCGCAACCGCCACGTCGGCGAGCAGCTCGGGCTCGGGCGCCCCCTGGCCGAGATCCTGGCCGAGATGTCGATGGTGGCCGAGGGCGTGAAGACCGCGGTGATCGCGAGCGAGCTGGGCGAGCAGTACGGCGTGCTGCTCCCTGTCTGTGACGAGATCAGCGCCGTCGTGACGGGTGAGCGATCGGCGGCCGACGCCTATCGCGGTCTGATGACGATGAAGGCCGGCCGCGAATCTGACCCGGGCTGACCGGCCCGGATCCCACGGCCCGGCTGAGCTGCCGACGTGCTGCAACCGAAGCGGTTGCAGGCGGCATCAGTTCGCTGGTGAAGTGGGCTGGCCGATGCTGTGAGAGGACTCGACCTGGCTCATCGACACTCGGGGGAGCAGCCGGCGCACGATGACGGCGGCGGCGATCGTGACGGTGGCGCCGACGAGCATCGCGAAGTGCATGCCGTCGACGTAGGCCTGGCGGGCAGTGGCGGCCAGGTCCGGTTTCCCCAGGGTGCCGGCCGCCTTCAGGGCCCCGGCCAGACCCGAGCTGGCCTGGGCCTGCACCTGAGCGGGGAGACCCGAGAGCGACGTGGCGATCGACGTTGAGAACCTCGACGCCATGAGGCTGCCGAGCACCGCGACGCCGAGGGCGCCACCGAGCTCACGAGTGGTGTCGTTCATCGCCGAACCGACGCCGGCCTTCGCGCGCGGGAGCGAACCCATGATCGATTCGGTCGCGGGAGCCATCACCAGACCCATACCGATGGCCATCAGCGCGAGGCGCGGCAGCACGTCGCCGACGTAGCTGATGTTGTTCGCGGGCAGGGTGCTGATGAGCAGGAGCGACACCGTCGCAAAGCTGAGGCCGGTACCGACCACCAACTTCGTGCCGACCCGCTCGGTCAGGCGGGCGCTCAACGGCGCGACTACCAGCATGATCCCCGCCCACGGCAAGAGCGCCGCACCCGCCCGCAACGTCGAGAGCCCCATGGTGCTCTGCAGGTACTGCGTGAGCAGGAACGTCGAGCCGAACATCGCGAAGAAGATCAGCATGAGCCCCAGGCTCGCGGCCGAGAAGCGACGGTTCTCGAACACCGAGAGATTCAGCATCGGATGGTCGGATTTCACCTCCCACCACGCGAACGCTCCGAGCACGACGATCGCAATGGTGAACGCGCCGAGGATCTTGGGGCTCGTCCAACCTTCGGTCGGACCTTCGATGATGCCGTACACGAGTGACAGCAATCCGACGATCGACAGCGACGCGCCG
>JBBRTJ010000107.1:0-11620 GCA_038244535.1 Acidimicrobiales bacterium
CCGAGCCAGTGCGGCCTCGACCTGCTCAGCGGCGCGGGCCTCGTCCGCAGGCCAGCGCTCGCGCACCGTCTCAGCGCCGAGCCACCGGCGCAGGAGGCGCGTCGCCCAGTCGGCCATGGCGGCCCAGGTGCGGTGCTGAGCACCGGCCGACAGGTCGGCGACCAGCCGGTGGATGAAGCGGTCGAGGGCGTCGATCTGGTCGGCCTCTCGTCCCAGCCAGAGCGCGCGAGGGGCGACGGAGACCTCGTCGGCCGTCGAGAGCAGCTCGGCATCGGCCCGAAACGACGTCGCCAGCGCGGCGAGGCGCTGGTGCCACTGCCCCTCGCCGGCCACGACGCCGGCTTCTCGCGAGAGTCGCTCCCACCGCGCCGACGGCACGGGGAAGCCATCGAGGCGCAGAGGCCCGCTCGCGACGGCGGCCATGGTGGCGTGGCGGGACCAGCCTTCGGACGGGAGGGCCAACAAGGTGAGCAGCGTTCGGGGCGCCATGCGCTCGGCGAAGGGCACCGCGGCCGGGCCGTTCCAGGTGAGGCCCGCCGCGGTGAGGCGCTCGGCCACCAGACGGCGGTAGGGGGCATCGTTGCCATAGAGCACGGCGACGCGGTCGAGCGGTGTGCCGTTGCGGGCAGCCTTGAGGATCTGGCGCACCACAGCGCGCACCTCGTCATCGGCATCGGACGTGCTGATGACGGCGAGGTCTGGCACGGGACGGCCGACGACGGCTCTGCTGCCGGCGTCGGTGCCCGAGATGCCCAGGTCGGTGGCGAGGGCGAGGGTGCCGCGATCGGCGTCGGGTCGTCCGGTGGCGCCGAGGATGACGGTGGCCCCAACGGTGTCGGCCAACCGGCGCAGGAGGCTGGCGGCCCGGCGGTCGAGCTCGACGGGGAGGTGGACGACGAGGTGCCCGATCTGGCGTACGAGCGGCCCGTTGGCGGCGACCGCATCGATGGCTGCTTCGAGCAGGTCGACCTCGTCGTACCAGGCCCGGGCCAGCAGTGTGCGCACCCGTCGGTGCAGGCGGATGACGTCGCGGGCGTGCCCCGGCCCGGCGGCGATCTGGTCGAGCCCGGCCGCGTCGACTCGGCTGAGGGCCCGGTGGGCGCCGAGGAGCGCCTCGTGGGTCGCCGGGTGCTCGGCGACGACGGCGAGCCCACCGGGCCGCTCGGCCAGGGCCGTGCGCACCGCGCCGAGCACGATGGGGGTCGAGACCGGCCGCCGACCCTGGGCGGCGAGCGTGGGTGCACCGAGGAGCTCGGCCAGGCGGTAGACGGTGAGTAGCTGCACCGCCGCCACGCCTCGGCCGCCGGGGCGGGCGGCCAGTGACCGACGGGCACTGACGCCGACGGGGTTGGAGGGCACGATCACGGTGACCGGGGCCATGGCGTCGCCCGCCTTGGCCGCCTCGACTGCGGCCGCCAGCGCGGCTGCTGCCGGCGCTCCGAAGGCGGTGGTCACGAGCGAGATGGGCACGTGGTCCACCTTACGGAGGGGGTGTGACGCGGTTACGGGACGGTCCCGTTCAGAGCGAACCGTCCCGTTCTGTGTCGCCTCCTTCTCGTCGTCGAGGGCGGGTTCAAGGGGTGACCGCTACCGGCTCGGTTGTTACCCTCGCCCGATGAGCACGCTGCGCCTCCGGACCACGGCCATGGTGGCCGGAGGCGACGCCATGGCCCGTGACGAGGGTGGCCGCGTGGTCTTCGTCTCCGGTGCCCTGCCCGGCGAGCTGGTCGATGCCGAGGTGGTCGACGAGCGACCCGACTTCGCCCGGGCGTTTGTGGTCCACGTGGTCGAACCGGCGCCGGGGCGGAGAACCCCGCCGTGCTCGTACGTCGCCGCCGGCTGTGGAGGGTGTGGCTGGCAGCACGCCGATGAAGCGACGCAGCGCGAGGCGAAGCGGGCCATCGTCATCGAGGCCCTGCGCCGCACCGGCGGGCTGGCCGATGCTGCTGTCGCTCGTGGCCCCGACCTGGCGGCCACCGGGTTCCGCACCACCGTGCGCATGGCTGTCGACTGCTCGGGGGGCGCCGGCTTCCGGGCGTCGGCGTCGCACCGCCACGTCCCGGTCGACGCCTGCCTCGTCACCCATCCCCTCCTCGCCGGCCTCGTCGCCCGCTCGTGGCCAGGGGCCGACGAGGTGACCCTGCGCTGCGGCGTCGCCACCGGCGAGCGGCTGGTGGTGGCTTCGCGCGCCGGCCGGCCCGCGCCTTCTGCGCTCGTCGGCCTACCCGGTGATGTCGCCCACGGCCCGGCGGGCCACTACCACGAGGTGGTGGCCGGGGCGCGTCTGCAGGTGAGCGGTGGATCGTTCTTCCAGACCAGGCACGACGGGGCCGAGGCGCTTGTCGCGGTGGTGCGGGCTGCCCTCGGCGCCGACCTTCGGACCGCTCGGCGATCCGCCGACTTGTACGGCGGCGTCGGCCTGTTCGCCGCCACCGTCCTGGCCGGCACCGAGGTCACGCTCGTCGAGCGTTCGGCGTCATCCTGTCGAGATGCGAAGCAGAACCTGCTCGGCGCGGCCACCGTCGTCGAAGGTGACGTGGGTCGCTGGCGCCCCCGGACGGAACCCCGAGGCACGACCCCGATCGACCTCGTGGTGGCCGACCCTGCCCGGCCCGGCCTGGGGAAGCCGGGCACCGCCACCGTCGTGGCCACCCGAGCGCCGTGCGTGGTGCTCGTCAGCTGTGACCCGGCGAGCCTGGCTCGCGACGCTCGGCTGCTGGGCGCGTCGGGGTACGCCCACGTCTCGACCACGCTCGTCGACCTCTTCCCCCAGACCCCTCACATCGAAGCGGTCACCCGCTTCGAGCTCAGATGACCTCGCCGGCTGATGGCTGATCCAGATCCCGAGCAGCTTCGTAGAGCTGACATGGGCCGCGAACTGCAGGACGTGTCCGACGCGTCGCTCGTGGTCGCCATCGGCCGGTACCGCCAGGAGGCCCTGGCCGAGGCGTATCGCCGCCACGCCGGCGCGGTGTTCGGCCTCGCCCGCCGGCTGCTGAGCGAGGCGGCACTGGCTGAGGAGGTGGTGCAGGAGGTCTTCCTGCGGTTGTGGAACCAGCCGGATCGCTTCGACGCCGAACGCGGCAACCTGCGCTCGTACCTGCTGGCCATGACCCACGGCCGCTCGGTGGACCTGTTGCGGGCCGAGGGATCTCGGCGGCGGCGGGAGGAGAAGGAGGCCCGCATGACCGCCGAGGCGGGCTACGACCTGGAGCGCGAGGTCTGGGACATGGCCACGGCTGATTCCGTGCGGTCGGCCCTCGATCGCCTGCGCGACGACGAACGGGCGGTGATCGAGCTCGCCTACTTCGGGGGCCACACGTACCGCGAGGTGGCCGAGATCCTCGATCAGCCTGAGGGCACGGTGAAGAGCCGCATCAGGTCAGGCCTGAAGCGGCTCCGCGTCGAGTTGACGGCTGCGGGTGTCATGGCGTTGGAAGCCGGGTGAGCGAGATGGGAGCAACGGGACCGATGAGAGGAGGTGCGATGACCCCCGAGGAGATCGACGAGCTGCTGGGCGCCTACGCCCTCGATGCGGTGTCGGACGACGAGCGCGAGGCGGTCGAGGCCTACCTGGTCGACCACCCCCGGGCTCGGGCCGAGGTGCGTGAGCACCGTGAGGTCGCCACGATGCTCGCGTTCACCGGCGCACCGGCACCCGCTGGGTTGTGGGACCGGATCGCCGGCTCGATCGACGGTGACGCAGCGCCCGAACCGGGGCCGGCGCTGGCCGAGGTGCTCGAGCTGCCCCGGCGGACCGCCGAGCACCGCGTGGGCTCGTCGCCGGCGCGGCGGCGCTCACCATGGATGGTGTGGGCGGCCGGAGCGGTGGCGGCCGCGGTGATCGCCCTCCTCGGTGTCACGGTGGTGCGGCAGAACCAGCGGATCGACCAGATCGAATCGGCCGGTCCCTCCGATCCGATGGCCGACGCGTTGGCGCGGGCCTTGGCCGACCCGGCCACCAGATCGGCTGAGCTCCGCTCCACCGATGCCGCGCTGAGGGCGCGCGCCGTCATCGCTCCGAACGGCACCGGGTTCCTGGTGGGCAGCTCGCTGCCGGCACTCTCCGACGATCGCTCCTACCAGCTGTGGGGCGTTGTCGGCGGACGAGCCATCTCCCTGGGGCTCCTCGGCCCGCATCCGGGCGTGTCGCCGTTCAAGGTCAACGGCGACGTCAAGGCGCTCGCCGTCACCGATGAGCTCGCCGGTGGCGTGGTGATCACCCAGCAGCAGCCCGTCGTCCAGGGCGCCCTCACCTGACGTCCCAGCGAAGCGAACGGCCGTTTTGCCTAGGGTGCTCGCATGCAGGTCGACCAGCTCTGGATCTATCCGGTCAAGTCGATGCTCGGCGGTCGGGTGGACGCCGCCGAGCTCGCCGCCGAGGGTGTGGTGGGTGACCGTCTGTGGACGTTGCGTGACGACCGTCGAGGGGCCATCGCCAGCGCCCGCAAGATCCCGGGGCTCAGTCGCCTCGGAGCGAGCTTCCTGCCCGGATCCTCGACGGTGATGGTGACGTTGCCCGACGGGAGCACCGTGTCGAGTGCCGACGACGATGCCTCGAGCCGCCTGTCGGCCGCCGTCGATCACCCGGTGTCGATCTGGTCGAAGGACCCGCCCGGCGGCACCGAGTTCTGGCGGCGAGGTCGTCCCGACAGCGACGACATGATGACCGAGCTGCGCACCATCTTTGGCCGCGAAGAGGACGAACCGCTGCCCGACCTGTCGATCTTCCCACCCGAGATGTTCGAGTACGAGTACCCGCCGGGCAACTACTTCGACTGCTTCCCACTGATGATCATGACGACGTCGGCGCTGCGCAGCCTGCGCGCCGCACTGCCCGACTCGGCCGTCGACGAGCGCCGCTTCCGCCCGTCGCTCGTCATCGACACCGGCGCCGCCGATGGCCACCCCGAGTTCGGTTGGACGGGTCGCCAACTGCGGATCGGTGGAGCGCTCGTGCAGGTCGGCGCGGCCTGCCCGCGCTGCGTCGCAGTGACCCGCGAGTTCAGCGCCGACTTGCCCGCCGATCGCCGAGTGCTCCGTCACGTCGTCAAGGACCTCGACCAGAACGTGGGTGTGTACGCGACGGTGGTGAGCGGTGGGCCCGTGGTCGTCGGCGATCCCGTCGAGCTGCTCTAGACCGCGGTCGACCGGAGCGAGCGCTCAGCGCTGGAGCGGGGTCAGGTGGGCGGTGTCGAGGTACTCCTCGATGCGGGCGATTCGACCCGCACTGCTGATCTCGAGCCGCAGGATGGCCGGCACCACCAGGTCGTCACCCCGCTCGGTCGTAGCCCGCAGGACGTGCTGCTGGAACAGCGAGTCGGCGGCCACCGTGCGCCGCGTCACCTCGTAGTGCAGGTCTCGCAGGTGGTCGCTCATCCAGCGCAGCACCACGAGGTTCTCCGATGTCGGCTGGTCGTACTGGTCGGTGTTGTGCCAGATGGTGGCATCGGGCTCGTAGAGGGCGGCCACCGCGTCGATGTCACCACGCTCGATGGCGGCGAAGAACTCGTCGGCGAGGGCCTCGATCTCGGTCGATGTCATCGTGGCGTTGTAGCACCGTAAGGTCGTCGGGGCTGGTGGGACGAGGGAGGAACCTGTGGAACGCATCGTGGTCGGCATCGACGGTTCGGAGGGCTCGGAAGCGGCTCTGCGGTGGGCCGTCGCCGAGGCGCGGTTGCGGGGCGCCATGATCTCGGCCGTCACGGCCTGGTCCGCCATGCTGTCGTCGCCTGGTCCCGACCTGCTGCCGGTGGATCTCATGCCCTACGAGGAGGCCGCGAACGCCACCCTGCGCGAGGTCCTCGACAAGGTGCCGTCCGAGGGCGTGACCATCGAGGTCGCCGTCGCCGTCGGCGCTCCGGCCGACGCGCTGCTGAAGGCGTCGCACGGCGCCAGCTTGGTCGTGGTCGGGTCGCGGGGTCGCGGCGGGTTCGCGGGCCTCCTGCTCGGCTCGGTGAGCCAGCAGATCGCTCACCACGCCCGGTGCCCGGTCGTGATCATCCCCCACGACATGAGCTCAGCTGGATGAAGGCACTCGCGTCGCTCGGCGATCTTCTCGACGACACCGTGGTGTGGCTCGACGGCCCGCCGGCCAGGGGGACCGATGTGGGTTGCCGCATCTTTCACCGTCGCGGTGGCAGCGCAGCCAACGTCGCCGCGCACGGGGCCCGGCTCGGGGGAACCTGGCGGTTCCTGGGCCGCGTCGGCGACGACGACGCCGGCCGCGGGCTCGTGGCCTCGCTCACCGCGGCCAACGTCGACGTGCGCGTCGAGCGCAGTGGCCGCACCGGCACGGTTGTGGTGCTCGTAGGGCCCGACGGCGAGCGCACGATGTTGAGCGATCGGGGAGCCGCCACCGAGCTGGCCGACGTGCCTGACGAGTGGCTCGAGGGCATCGCTGCGCTGCACGTCCCGGCGTACTCGTTGGTGATCGAGCCGTTGGCTGCCGCATCCTGCAACGCCATCGGTCGCGCAGGGCGTTGTGGTGCGATGGTGAGCATCGATGCCTCCTCGGTGAGCGTCTTGGAAGCGTTCGGTTCGGCCCGTTTCGGCGACCTCGTCGATGGCCTCCGGCCTGACGTGCTGCTGGCCAACGCCGAGGAGGCCGCCGTGCTCGGTTGGCCCGACTCGATCACGCTCGCGCACGCGTTGGTGGTGGTGAAGGACGGACCGCGCCCCGCACTCGTCAGTCGCGGCGGCCTGCGCACGCTGGTGCCGGTCTGCTCAGGCGGGGAGCAGCCAGAGGGTCGCGAGGTCCGTGACACCACGGGTGCCGGTGATGCCTTTGCTGCGGGGCTGATGAACGCGCTCGTGGCGGGCATCACCGATGTGGCGGCCGTCGAGCGTGCCCACGAGGCGGCGGCCGCCGTCCTCGGCTCGCCTGGGGCGCAGGTGCTGGCATGACGTTGTCCGTGCGCTGCTCGGCTGAGGTAGGCGACGCCCTGGCCGCTGGTCGACCCGTGGTCGCGCTCGAGTCGACGATCTTCAGCCATCTCGGCCTGCCCAGTCCGACCAACGCCGAGGCCCTGTCGCGGTGCCTGACGGCGGTGCGCGTGGGCGGCGCGGTCCCCGCCATCACCGCCGTGGTCGACGGCGTGGCCCGAGTGGGTCTCGAGCCGGCTGAGCACGAGCGGATCCTCGGCCCCGCCCGCAAGGCGGCCGAGCGCGACGTGGCCGTCGCCATCGCCCAGCGGTGGCCCGTGGGGGCCACCACGGTCTCTGCGTCTTTGGCGCTCGCTCACGCGGCCGGCGTGCAGGTGTTCGCCACCGGCGGCATCGGTGGGGTGCACCGTGGGGCCGAGCTCACCGGCGACGTGAGCGCCGACCTCGACGCCATGGCCCACCATCCGGTGGTCACCGTCTCGGCCGGGGCGAAGTCGTTCCTCGACCTGCCCCGCACGCTCGAGCACCTCGAGGCCATCGGCGTGCCCGTGCTTGGCTGGCGCCACGACTGGTTCCCCGCCTTCTACGTCCGCTCCAGCGGGCTGCCCATCCCCCATCGGGTCGAGCGGGCGACCGAGGTGGCGGCAGTCCTGCGCCATCGCCCCCGCCCATCCACTGGCGTGCTCCTCACCGTGGCGATCCCTGTCGATGCCGAGATCGATCCGGCCACGATCGACGCGGCGCTCCAGAGCGCACTCGACGACGCCGAGCGGGCGGGTGTCAGGGGAGCGGCCGTCACCCCGTTTGTTCTGGGCCGAATCGCGCTGGCCACCGAGGGCCGCAGCGTTCCGGCGAACCTCGCTCTGGCTGAGCACAACGCGGCGGTGGCGGCCGAGGTCGCCGTGGCGGTGGCCGCTGCCGCCAGCCTCCCGTAGGGCCGGGAACCAGGCGCCCGCACCGATCGTTGGATGGCGAAAGGAGGCGGGACGCCCATGCCCAAGTGGCTGAAGATCATCGTCGCGGTCGGGTTCGGTGCCGTCGTCGTCGTCGGTGCGGGCTTCTGGTGGTTCATCCTTCGCGACGACGCCCCGCCCGAGGCGAGCCTTCCGGCGCGCACGACCGTGGGGGGCGATGTGAGCACCAGCGCGGGTGGAGGCGGAGCACCGGGAACGCTCGCCGGTGCGTGGACGGTGAAGCAGGGCAAGGACGTGTTCGCCGGGTACCGCATGCAAGAGAAGTTCGGCGGCGACACGATCGAAAAGACAGCGGTCGGCCGTTCGCCGGCGGTCACCGGCACGTTGACGGCCATCGACACGGCCATCACAGCGGTCAGCGTCACCGTCGACACGACGAAGCTGGCGAGCGACGAGAGGCGGCGTGACGCGCGCATCCGCGACGACGGCCTCGAGACCGACCGGTTCCCTCGAGCGACGTTCGTGCTGACGACGCCGATCGACCTCGGGGGGGCGCCCGCGGCCGGTGCCATCAAGACCGTGCAGGCCACCGGCGACCTGACGCTCCACGGCGTCACCAAGGGCGTCACGTTCACCCTCGAGACGCGCTGGAGCGGTGATCTCATCGACGTCGCCGGTAAGGCCCCGATCGTCCTGGCCGACTACTCGATCAGCCCGCCCAACGTCGGTGGGTTCGTCAGCGTGGCCGATCAGGGCCTCATCGAGCTGCAGCTCACGTTCACGAGGGGCTGACGCGCGATGCCATCCGGGCCACGGCTGAGTTGAAGGGGACCTGAAACAGGGACCTTTGGGTCTTGTCATCCATATCGCCGACGTGTTACAACACCACCACTCGCAGGCCAACTTCCTGTTACTGCTCCGCCACACCTTCGCCATCGCACCGCCATCGCCGCGGTCGTTGCTGCGCATCGAGTTGATCTCTCTCCTCTTGCGCGTCGATCGGTGGTCCACAGATGTCCAACACTTCCTGGGTTCGTGCGCGGACCCCCTTCCGGCCGGCAGCCGTCCTGGTTGCCCTGTCCCTGCTCACGTCGGGGCTGGTGCTTGCGATGGCCGTGCCGAGTGTGGCTGCCAGCACGCACCCAGCTTCGGCAAGCGTGCGTCAGACAACGGCCACTGCACCGCCCGACGACTACCGGTGGACCTCGTACCCCGTGTCGTTGGACTATCGCCGGCTCAGCCAAGCGGCCCCCCCAGTGGCCTGCGGTCAGAGTGATGCCGCGTTCATGGCCAAGATGGCGACCGACTACTACGACCGCTACCAGGGGCTCGTGGTCGACGGCCTGAGTGGGAGCTGCATGCGCGCCAACGCGGAGCAGTTCAAGCGCCTGTATCCCGACAAGGTCGTCATCAACCGTCAGCTCATGCTGTGGGATCCGAACGCCATTGCTGGAACGTGGCCGGGGTACTACGCGCTGATGAACCGGACGGTCACGACCGCGATCCCATCGACGACGGCGACGTCGTTGACGGTGGCATCCAGCGCAGCAGTCACCGCGGGCGAGCTCGCGCTCCTGTGGGCGCCGACCGGCGGCGATCAGTTCGGGGCCTTTGAGTACGTGAACGTGGTCTCGGTCGACTCGCCGACCTCGGTCACCGTGCAGCGAGGTCAGTACGGCTTCGGGCCAACCGCGTTCACCGCCACGCCGTACCTCGCGGCGATGCTCATGGACCCGGCCGCGCCCACGCCGGTGTTCAACCTCTCGGCCATGGCACCGGTCAACCCCGCCAACGGCAAGCGTGCCATCGAGTGGATGGCCGACTACTACGGGAGCGACTTCGCCCCGTCCGCTGGGGCACCGGCGCTCGACGGGATCGAGTTCGACACGTTCAAGTTCAAGCCGCCGACCTACAACCAGAACGGTGCTGTCCAGAACCTCGACTGCGACGCCGACGGCACCATCGACTACTGCCAGCAAGCCCCCGCCACCTCGCAGCAGATCTCGTCGTGGGGCGTCGGCTACCAGTTCCTCCTCGACCGCTTGAAGACCACGATCTCGGCCTACGACGCCCCGGGCACCCGCAACCCGAAGGTGATCATCATCGACCAGGGTCAGTACAACCAGTCCCCGGGCTTCGGCGGCGAGTTCGAGAGCTTCCCGTCGTGGGACACCTACAGCCAGAGCTCGGAGGACTTGTCTCGGCTCGACCTCTTGAACCACGCCTCGGCGTCGAGCATCTCTTACGTGTATACGAAGGACATCTCGCCGACGTACCCGTCGGTCAGCCCCCAGAACCTGAACGGCTGCATCCAGCCGCCCACAGGGAAGTGTCGCAACGGTGTCTACCGCTACGGCCTGGTCGCCGCGATGATGAGCGACGCTGCTTTCGCATACAACGACGAGTCGTTCATGACCAAGCCGCTTCCGCTCGACGAGGAGGCAACGGTCAACCAGACGGCCACCGGGCTTGGTGCGGGGTACCTCGGCGCGCCCCTCGCGCCACCGGTGCGCCAGACCCGCTACACGGGACCGAACCTCGTGCCCACCGCTGACTTCGAGGCCGGCCTGGGGTCGTGGACCTACTCCAAGAAGCTGGGGGTCACTGGCTTGATGACCTCCGACGCCACCACTGCGGGACAGGGCAGCAAGTCGATGCGGGCCGATGTCAACCTGGCCTTGGCATCGCCGTCTTTCGGTGATGTCAAGCCGCGCATCGCGCTGTCCGGTGCCATCGCTCCAAACAGCGAGTACACCGTCAGCTTCTGGGCGAAGGCCACGGGGTCGGGGACGTCGTTCCGGGCGGCCCGGGTGTCACTCGACGGGAACAACGGGATGGTCCATCAGGTGACGTTGACCCCACAGTGGCACCAGTACTCGATCAGCGTGCTGACGTCCTCGACCGGCAAGTCCACGGGCGCATACCTCGGGTTCCTCATCGGGGCCGACACCGGCTCGTACTGGTTCGACGACGTGCAGGTGCACCAGGGGACCGGCGGGATCCTCACCCGGGAGTTCACGAACGGGTTGGTCGTGCTGAACGACAGTGAGGCCACGCAGACCAACATCGCGCTCCCTGGTGGGCCGTATCACAAGTTCCGTGGTGTGCAGGACCCGGTGATCAACGACGGTTCGTCGGTGGGCAGCGTGCTGCCCACCATCGGCACCAAGGACGGGATCATCCTCCTGCGGGGCGCAACTGCCCCGACCACGCTGGTACGCATCGACGTGACGCCCGCCGCCCCGAACCTGGCGATGGGAGCGACGTCGCCGCTCACCGCCACGGGCGCCTACTCCGATGGCGCCACCGCCGACCTCACGAGCTCAGTGACCTGGTCGACGGCCTCGACCGCCGTCGCCACGGCCACGGCCGGCGTGCTGACGGCCGTGGGCGTCGGCGCCACCGCGGTGCGGGCCACGTTCGGTGACCTGACGGGCTCGACGACGGTCACCGTCGGCGCGGCCACCCTCGGGGGGCTGCTGGTGACGCCACCCACGTCATCGCTGGCTGCCGGCACCGCCGCGACGCTCACGGCCACGGGCACCTACTCGGACGGCTCGACCGCGAACCTCTCGTCGACGGCGGCGTGGTCGTCGACCGATCCGACCGTCGCCACGGTCGACTCGACGGGAAGGGTCACGGCGGTGGGGGCCGGTACCGCAACGGTCACAGCTGTGGCGGGTTCGTTCTCGGCCTCGGCGACCGTCACGGTCACCGCAGCCGCGCTCGTGTCGTTGCAGGTCACCCCGCCGGCGGCCTCGATCCCCAAGGGCACGACCGTGCAGCTCACTGCGACCGGTGCCTACTCCGACGGGTCGACC
>JBBRTJ010000108.1:0-11421 GCA_038244535.1 Acidimicrobiales bacterium
GGCCTGCACCACCTTGCGGTGCGGTTCCAGCGACGAACGAGCCAACCGTTCCAGCACCACCCGATCAGCAGCACCCATCTCCATCACCTGAACCATGCCAAATCATACGCGACGCCACTAATTCAACGACGGACCACTAGCCAGAGCTTGTGCGCACGGCACGCTGAGCTGAGGAGCTTCCCGCGCGAGTCGTCCTCGCCCACCCGGACGGGGACTGGTCCCCCGCCGCGTTCCGTGCCCTGCTCGACGAGATCGCCGACGGCCCCGAGCCGACAATCGAGTCCCTCGATCCCGGGCGGCCCACTCGCCAATCGGCGCGAGAGCGGCGGGCGGTTGACTCCAGTGTCATCGACGCGTCCGCCGGCGTCGAGATCGTCACCGACACCCCCAAGATGCCGTCGTCTCGGGCGCGCGAGCCTCGATGCCGTCGGTTGGGTGCCGCTGCACCTCTCCGTCGAGGTGGCCGGCGTCCTCGGACATCGAACCGTCGTCGCCCGAACGCTGCCCGAGGCGGCGTCTGAAAGCAGCACCGATGGTCGCCGAGCGACCGGACACCCGATCCGGTCATAGACCAGCGCGTGCGTTGTAGCTCTCACATCGGTGGGCGCTGGGGGACTCGAACCCTCGACCCCCTCCTTGTAAGGGAGGTGCTCTAACCAGCTGAGCTAAGCGCCCGACGGCCCCCGAGCGTAGGCGCTCGCCGCCGAGGCATCCCTGGCCTTGCGATCCACCGCCACTACCTTCGCCTCCGATGGCAGTGCGCAGCGGGCTGACGGGAGGCGACGCTGAACTGCTGCGCCGGTACCTCGACGAGATCGGTCGCCACCCGCTTCTGACTGCGGCCGAGGAGGTCGAGCTGGCGACTGCGCTCGAGGCGGGAGGCGAGGCCGGCGCGGCCGCTCGTGAGCGCTTCATCAAGGCCAACTTGCGCCTCGTGGTCTCGATCGCTCGCCGCTACGAGTCGAGCGGCGTGCCCTTGCTCGACCTCATCCAAGAAGGCAACCTCGGCCTCATCCGCGCCGTCGAGAAGTTTGACCGCCACCGGGGCTTCAAGTTCTCGACCTATGCCACATGGTGGATCCGCCAGGCGATCGGCAAGGGCATCGCCGAGCAGGCCCGCACCATCCGCGTGCCCGCCCACGTCCGCGACTCGTTCGCCGCCGTCGAGCAGTCGACCCGGCGGTTCGAGGCGTCACACGATCGCCGGCCGACAAGCCGCGAGGTCGCCGACGACACGGGGCTCACCGCCGAACGGGTCGACCTCGTGCGCCAGCACCGCACCCACATCGTGTCGCTGTCGACCCGCGTCGCCGCCGACTCCGACACTGAGCTGGGCGACCTCATCGAAGACGAGAGCGAGGTCTCGCCGTACGACGCGGCCGCGGCCGCCCTTGAGCGCGAGGCCCTCACCGTGCAACTGGCCCGCCTCAACGAGCGGGAGCGCTCGGTGCTGATGATGCGCTTCGGCCTCGACCAGCCCGGCGAGCAGACCCTGGCCCAGATCGGCGAGACGTTCGAGCTGACCAGGGAGCGGATCCGCCAGATCGAAGCCCGTGCCCTCGGCAAGCTCCGCCACCCGAGCGTGGCCCGGCTCTGGTCCCGCGCCCAGGTGGCCCGCTAGAACGGGTCCGTGAGGATCCTGCTGACCAACGACGACGGCATCGACTCGACCGGGCTCCACGTCCTCGCCAGGGCGATGCGGGCGCACGGCGAGGTCGTGGTCATCGCCCCTGATGCCGAGTATTCGGGGGCGAGCGCGGCGCTCGGCGCCCTTCACCTCATCCAGCCTGATGTGCGCCGGGCGCGCATCGATGGGCTCGACGAGTGCTGGGCGGTGAGCGGCCCACCCGCGCTGTGCGTGACCTTCGCCCGCCTGGGCGCCTTCGGCGGAGCGTTCGACCTCGTCGTGTCGGGCATCAACCCCGGCGCCAACGTCGGCCGGTCGATCTACCACTCGGGCACCGTCGGCGCGGTGCTCACCGGGCGCAACGCCGGCATCAGCGGCGTGGCCGTCAGCCAGGCCGTCACCGGCTTCGGCATCGACGGCCAGGGCTGGGACGAGATGCTCGCCGGTCAGCTGTGGGAGACCGCGGCCGAGGTGGCCAGCACGGTGGTGGCGGCACTGGTGGCCGACCCGCCGAAGCGAGCGGTGGCCATCAACTTGAACGTCCCTAACAAGCCGACCGCCGAGCTCAAGGGTTGGCGCCGGGCCACCGTCGGCACCGTCCCGCCTCGCACCATGGCCTCGGCGGTGCTCGAGCCCAAGCTCGGCCACGACGACGCCTTCCACGTCCGCATGTCGTGGGGCGACCCGATCCCGCTGCCGATCGAGACCGACGGTGGTGCCGTCGAGGCCGACGAGGTGGCGCTGTCGTTCCTCGGCCGGATCACCGACGACGACGGCATCGACGGCGCCATCGTCGAAGGCGCACTCGAGAAGCTGCTCGCCCGATAGCACGAAGCTCGGGAACTAGTGGTCGGGACCGGAGATGCGGGCGATGCCGACGCCGGGGTGCACGGCTCGGCTCAGCGTGACGAGCGCGCCGGCCGTCTCGTGCTGCAACGGCGGCAGCTCGTCGGCTGGGAACCACCGGCACTCGGCGATCTCGGCCGAGCGGGGATGAGCCCGACGCGGGTCCTCGCCGTCGCACGGGCGACAGGCGAAGATCACGTCGACCCGCCTGCTGCGGGGCTCGACGACCACAGTGGCCTCGCCGATCACGTCGATGCGCAAGCCCGTCTCCTCGTAGGTCTCCCGCCGGGCCGCGTCGCGCACGTCCTCGCCCGCCTTCAGGAGCCCTCCGGGCACGCCCCAGCGCTTGCGGTACGAGTGGCGGACGAACAGGCGGGCGCCGTCGGCGCGCTCGACGATGCACATGGCACCGACCGAGTAGCCGGGTGCAAGCGTGTGCACGATGGCGACGCGCACCCGGCGGGGCAGGCGCTGGAAGATGCCGAGGACGGCACGATGGGCTTCATCGATCACGGCAGCATGCTCCTTTGCTCGAGCAGCTCGGCGAGCAGCTCCGGTGTCCCCGCGGCCACGGGTGTGCGCCGGTCGGCGTGGCCCCGCACGACGAGGTCACGGCCCTTGGCGTCGACGACGAGCGCGCCGGCCTCCTGGCACACCAGCAACCCCCCGAGGTAGTCCCACGCACCGTGGGCGTCGACGCTGGCATCGACGTAGCCATCGAGCACACCGGCCGCGACCGCACAGAGGTCGAGGGCCACCGCCCCGAGCACCCGGAACCAGCCGATGCCATCAGGCGGGCGACCCGAGAGGCCGATGGTCGTGCCCTTGAGGGTCGTTGCCGGCGACGGGTGCAGCGGCCGACCGTCGCAGCGCGCTCCCCCGCCACGCACGGCCTCGAAGCGCACGCCACTAGCCAGGTTGACCACGACCGCCACCCGCGGACCATGGGCGTCAAGGGCGCACAACGACGTGGCGTACCAGGGGATCCCGCGTGACGCGTTGGTCGAACCGTCGAGCGGGTCGACCACCACGAACAGCGGCCGGTCAGGGTGGTGGACGCCGCTCTCCTCAGACAGCACGCCGCACCCCGCCGCGGTCAGCAGCGACACCGCGACGGCATCGGCGGCGAGGTCGGATCGGTACTGGCCCGGCACCGTGCCGGCCAGTCCCCAGTCACCGGCGGCGGCCAGCGCGGCCGCCACTGCGTCGGCGGTGTCGTTCAAGAGCGCGAGCAGCTCGCCGTCGGTCACGAGGGCAAGGTAGTGGCAGGCTGTGGGCGTCCCATCCACCACCTACGAGGAGCGAGCGTGGCGGTCATCGACGTCGCCGGCTTCGTCGCCGAGCTCAAAGATCACGCCGCCGAGCACGGGTTCCACGTGCACGACGAGCGTCACTTCGTCGAGACCTACAGCCTGCGCCAGGCGTGGGAGGTCGACCTTCACCCTGAGGACGCCTGCGACGGCCCCATCGACCTGCACCTCGCGCTCGAGGTCGACCCCCGTGCGCTGCTGTCGTTCGAGGACGAGGTGGCCAAGCTCGAGGATCCCGACGACGATCCTCCGGACACCTTCCACTTCCCGTTGCTGTTCACCTGGACGCTTCCGCCGCTCCCCCACGGCCCCGACCTGCTGGTGCTGGCCACCGAGCTGGCGGGCATCGGCGGCACCGAGCTCCCCCTCGAGGTGTCGGCCATCGACGCCATCGCGTCGGCCACCGACGCCCCCGAGCGCAGCCTCACGATCGTGGCCCGACTCGAGGTCTCGCTCGCCAAGGTGTTCCAGGGCGAAGAGCGCCTCTGCGACGTCCTCGAGCGCTGCCTCGCCGTCAGCCAGTTCCTCCTCGACCGGGCGCCCGCCTGGCTCGGCGAGCTCTAGTCCTTCTACCGAAAGGCGCACCCATGAACGTTGGAGAGCTGAAGGCCCTCTTGGCCGAGCACCCGGATTCGACCGAGGTGCTCCTCAGCATCGTCATGCCCGCCGAGAGCGACGACGATGACGACATCGTCACCGACCTCTACACGATCGAGGCGTCGCTCGTGTACCCCGACGACGAGACCGGCGAGGACGCCCTCTGGCTGGTCGGCGGCGAGGAAGACGACGTCGACCGCCTCATGGCCGAGGTCGAGGTCGAGGGCGAGGGCGAGGAGGAGCACGACCACGCCGACTGATCCAGCGGTCCGATCACGGACAGCAGGCCGACGATCACCGCGCCCAGACCGGCGCCGAGGGCGAACGCGATCGCGGCCCGCTCGAGCAGTGGTGGCAGCCCGCTCAGCGTGACGGCGTGGTCGAGGGCGCCTGCCCGCCGCCACACCCAGAGCAGCAGCGCCACCCCCGCCCCAACGAGCAGCGGGCCATAGGCGGACGTCCGGCGCACCACGACCGCCACGGCCGCAACGATGAGTGCCGCCAGTGGCAAGGCCAGAACTGCGGGCGTGCCCCCCGCTGCTCGAGGCAGGTGCTGCCACTCGCTGAACGCGGCGAAGCCGGCCAGCGCCGACGCGACGGCCACGCTTCCGAGCGCGACGACCACCCGCCGACGCGAGGCCGCCACGACAACGCCAGCCGATGCGAGCGCGGCGACGAGCCACGGCCACGCCTGCGGGGCGCCCTCGCGCACCAACGTGCCGCGGACGACCACCGGCGCACCGTCGACGAGCAGCCCGACCTCCCAGGTCGGCGAGATCGGCCCACCCATGTTGTGGGTTCGGTGGTCGTGCCAGATGACCTCGCCCCCTGCGCCGATCATCACCATCTCCGGTGGCGCCTTGGCGTCGGCCGAGGCCGGCACGGGATCGTGCGGGCCGTAGCGGGCCACGTTCAGGTAGGCCGCCGGCGAGTGCCGGTTCTGCTCGACCACGCCGTCGCGGTGGACCACGAGGTAGGGCTCGCCCTCGTAGCCGAGCACGACCGCCTCGTGGCCAGGCTCGACGCGGAGGCGCACGAACGAGTCGCCGCCGATGATGTCGACTCGCACCGCTGGAGTGGCGGGATCGAGGTGGTCCACCCGTGAGCGGTCGTTGGTGGGCTTGGCCGCATCGGCCGACGCCGGCCCCGCCGTCACGATCAGCAACCCGATGGCGAAGGTGATGGTGCGAAGGACGCGGCGCATGACCGCTCCATCGTCGCTCAACAACCGCTTCGGGTTCGGTCAGCGCGGCCCGGTGACAGGCGGAGGTTTGCCGGAGGGGTGGTGGTCCGGCTCAGATGGACCGATGGATCTTGCCGACGACTTCGCCGACATCGATGAACCCCAGCTCCACCAGCGCACCTACCTGGTGCGGGCGTTCCGCCACTCGGCGACTGCCATGCGGCTGCGCGGCGTCGTGCACGACCTCAAGCCGGCCGGGCTGTACCTCGCCGAGGACCCCGAGCCGATGACCGTCCACCACATGATCCTCGACCTCATCATCGACTACCCCTCGCTGGTGATCACCGACGCCAAGGCCGTGCTCGAGACCCATCCCCATCCCGAGTGCGTCCGCATCGAGGACCACTACCTCAACCTGATCGGGCTGTCGATCGCACGAGGCTTCACCCACAAGGTGCGCGAGCTGTTCGGCGGCCCCCGGGGCTGCACCCACACCACGATGCTCTTGCAGGCCATGGCGCCGGTCGCCGTGCAGTCCATGTGGTCGATGCAGAGCTTCGCCGAGGGTGGCGGGCTGAAGGTGAGCTCGCCCCGGCGCATGGACGACCCCGAGCGCCAGGCGGCCTGGCGCTTCAACCTGGGCAGCTGCCACGTCTGGGCCGAAGACGGCGACATGGTCGCCCTCGTGCAGGCGGGGGGCGAGGTGCCCGTTCCGGTGTGGGCCGAGGATCGCCTGCGGGCGCTCGGCCGCGACCCGAACGAATGGCGCCGACGGGAGGAGTGAGCAAAGCTGGCGGTGTCCGGCGGAAACCTCGTCACACCTCTCCGCCACGATCGTCCGGACTGCAAGTTTCTGGTTTGCAGCTGCCGAAGGACGGGAAAGAGGTGCCGATGTCGGACGGGATGATGCATCACCGCCACCCCTGGCTGGCTACTGCGCGGCACCGGCCGTGGCGTCTCCTGCTCGTGCCCGCCTTCCTCGCCGTGTCGTGGTGGGGCAGCCGCCCACTGCCGGGCCCGCACTGATCCAGCCGCGGCTCGAGCTCCTGAGCTGCACCGCTAGGCCGTCGTCACCACCACCTCGCCGGTGGTGACGATCAGCACGGCCTGCAAACGCCCCTCGTGCCGGCCCGCACCTGGCTCGTCGCCGGGACGCAGGGCTTGCTCCAGGAAGCGGCGCACGGTCCGAGCGCTCTCCCGCCGCCAGAGGTCGACCACGTCGTCACTGTCCTGGCGAGCGCAGAGGACCTCGATCATCGGCTCGAAGCGCGCCTGCTGCGCAGCGAGCAGCTCGTCGTTGGCGAGGCCGGCCCTGCTCCTGAGCGTCAGCTTCACGAGCAGTTCCGTGCGGACGTCGCGCAGGTGGGGCACCGGCTCGTCGAGCCAGTCCGCCGAGGCTCGCCGCCCGGCGGCCCGAGCACCCAGCACCACCCGGTCGCGACCCTGACCGGCGGCCTGGCCGCGCCGACTCACCAGGCCCTTGTCGACCAGGCCGTCGATGGCCCGATAGGTCAGGGCCCGGCTCAGCGACCAGATCCGCCCCAACTCGCCATCGGGGGTGAGCATCGTGCCGATTGCCCAACCGTGCGACACCCCTTCGACCACCAGGGCCAGACAGACGTGCTCGGCCAAGGACAGCTCGGGTGGGCTCGGCGTCACGGCGGCACTGTACTCAGCTTCGTACTAATGAGTAGTCATGATCTGACTACAGTGCGCTGCCATGAGCCGAGCCCCCCGCATCGCTGCCATCGTGCTCGCCTCGCTCGCACTGTTGGCCGCCTGTGGCAGCAGCAGCTCCAACAACGGTGGCACAGCGGTGAAAGGCGCGATCACCGTGTTCGCCGCCACGTCCCTGACCGCCGGCTTCAACGAGGCCGGCGCGGCCTTCACCAAGGCCAACCCCGCCGCCAAGGTGACGTTCAGCTTCGACGCATCCTCGGCGCTCGTCACCCAGATCTCACAGGGCGCGCCAGCCGACGTGTTCGCCTCGGCCGACACCGCGACCATGGACAAGCTGGTCAAGGCCGGCCTCAACGGCTCTGCCCCGGTCGTGTTCGCCACCAACAGCCTGGCCGTCATCGTGCCGAAGGGAAACCCCAAGGCCATCACCGGAGTCACCGATCTGAGCAGGGCGGGGCTCAAGGTGGTGCTGTGCGCCGAGCAGGTGCCGTGCGGGTCGTACGCCAAGCAGGTCCTCACCAAGGCCAACGTCACCGTGACGCCCGCCAGCTTCGAGCAGAACGTCAAGGGCGTCGTCACCAAGGTCACCGCGGGCGAAGCCGACGCCGGGATCGTCTACATCACCGACGTGAAGGCCGCCGGCGACAAGGCTGAAGCAGTGACCATCCCGGCTGACCTCAACGTCACCGCCAGCTACCCGATCGCGACCACCAAGTCCTCGAAGAACGCCGGGGTCGATGCGGCCTTCATCGCCTTCCTCACCGGACCCGATGGCCAGGCGATCCTTGCGAAGTACGGGTTCACCAAGCCGTGATCGTGTCCGCCCCGGCGAGGCGCATCCGCAGCGAGCGGCTGCCGCTTGTTGCGCTGGTCCTCGCCGCTGTTGCCACTGCGTTCTTCGCGCTGCCCTTCATCGGCCTGCTGTGGAAGGCGCCCTGGGGTGACGCCTGGTCGATCCTCACGAGTGAGAGCGCGCTCACCGCACTGCGCCTGTCGCTGTGGTGCTCGCTGTGGGCGACCGTCTTCAGTGTGCTGTTCGGCGTGCCGCTCGCCTGGGTGCTGGCCCGTCTGACGTTTCCGGGCCGAGGGGCGGTGCGGGCGCTGTGCACGCTGTCGATGGTGCTCCCTCCTGTCGTGGCCGGCGTGGCGCTGTTCTATGCACTCGGCCGCAACGGGCTCGTCGGCCAGTACCTCGACGAGTGGTTCGGGATCACCTTGCCGTTCACCACCGCCGGCGTGATCGTGGCCCAGACCTTCGTGGCCATGCCGTTCCTCGTGCTGACCGTCGAGGCCGCCTTCCGCCAGGCCGACACCCGCTTCGAGGACGCGGCCCGGACCCTCGGGGCGTCACCGTGGTACGTGTTCCGGCGCATCACGCTGCCCGCCATTCGCCCCGGTCTCGCTGCCGGTGCCGTGCTGTCGTGGGCCCGGGCCCTTGGCGAGTTCGGTGCCACCATCACCTTTGCCGGCAACTTTCCGGGCCGGACCCAAACCATGCCGCTCGCCATCTACCTCGCCAACGAGACCAACCCCGACGAGGCGATCGTGCTCAGCCTCGTGCTGATCGCCGTGTCGTTCGGCGTGCTCGTCGCGTTGCGGGACCGGTACCTGGGCGGCACCGCACCACGCGCCGCATGACGCTGGCCGCCACGATCACCTGCACGCTCGGCTCACTCGATCTCAGCGTCGAGCTCACGGCACAGCCCGGCGAGGTCGTGGCGCTGCTCGGCCCCAACGGCGCCGGCAAGACCACCGTGTTTCGCTGCCTGGCCGGCCTCCTTCCGATCGACGCCGGCCGAATCGAGCTGAACGGCGTGCTCCTCGACGACCCCGAGGCCGGCGTCTTCGTGCCTCCCGAGCGGCGCCCGGTGGCGGTGGTGTTCCAGGACTACCTGCTGTTCCCCAACCTCACCGCGCTCGAGAACGTCGCCTTCGGGCTCCGGGCTCGGGGCACCAACAAGACCGAGGCCAGGGCGCGGGCAGCCCGCTGGCTCGACGTCGTCGGCCTCGCTGACCACGCCCAGCACCGGCCGCAGGCGCTCTCGGGGGGCCAGGCCCAGCGCGTCGCGCTGGCCCGTGCCCTCGCGACGGAACCCCGGCTGCTGCTCCTCGACGAACCGCTAGCCGCCCTCGACGCCGGGACCCGAGGCGAGGTCCGCCGCGACCTGCGCCGGCACCTCGCCACCTTCGACGGCGCTCGCCTCCTCGTCACCCACGACCCGGTCGACGCCTTCGCCCTGGCCGATCGCGTCGTGATCATCGAGGGCGGGCGGGTGGTGCAGGCCGGCGCCCTGGCCGACGTCACCGCCCGGCCCCGATCGCGCTACGTCGCCGACCTGGTGGGCGTCAACCTCCTGACGGGCACCGGTCACGATGGTGCGATCACCACCGCGGGTGGAGGCACGATCGTGCCCGCCGAGCCCATCGAAGGGCCGGTGCTGGCGATGATCCAGCCGCACGCCGTTGCGCTCTACCGCTCGCTCCCCGACGGCAGCCCCCGCAACGTCTGGCCGTCGACCGTCGTCGATCTCGACCACGAGGGCGAGCGCGTCCGCGTCCGACTGGCCGGCCCAGTGCCGCTTGTGGCCGAGATCACGGCCGCCGCGCTCGCCGCGCTCGCCCTGCGCCCCGGCGACCCGGTGTGGGCCACCGTCAAGGCCACCGAGATCGCCACCTACCCCGCCTGATCGGGCCGCCGCCTCGCCGACCCGCGAGTCGCAGAAGCTGCTGAGCATCACGCAGAGCCCGACCCGCGCCGCCTGGTTCTCAGAGCTGAGACGCTGAAGTCACCGACGCGCCACGACGCGGGTCAGATCCGCTCCGAGCCATGTCCCTCGCAGCAGGCATCGAGCGCCACGCGACCACGGTAAAGACCAGCCGCACACTCACCCAGCATCCGGCCGAACCAGCGGCAGCCGTGACGCCCACGAGGACCATCGCGCCGACTGGCAGGTCGAGCAGGACGCCAAGCTCACTGGTCGTCCTCACCAGAAGTGCTGGGAGCGCACAGCCAGCGGTAGTGGCATCCGGCCATGACAATCGCCCTCGAGAGGGGGCGGGCGTGTCCGAATGGGGCCCGGCGTACGCCCGCCTCAAGCAGCGCGACCGTGTGAAGGACCGCCATGAAGGCAAGGCCAGCGACCAACAGCCACAAGGCGGCGGTCAGAAGTTCGGTTGGTGACATGGCAGGTCCCTTCGGGGCGCTGGTCGCCCAAGGCGCGGGTCGACACCTTCATGTTCCGCCCTCGCGCTCAACGTCGGCTCCAAGCAGGAGCCACGTCGGTCCGCGGCCCTTCAATCCCCACCGGGAAGCACGGTCCAGGCGCCCTGGTCAACGACGACAGCCATGAACGTGATGCCGAACGACGGCGCCTTGAACCAACGGTCGGTCTCGGCCAGGAACTGCGATGGCGTCTCGCCACCGCTGAACGCCGCGAGCGCGCATCCCCCGCCGCCCCGCGTGAAGCCACCTTCGACGGGGGCCGGAGGCCTGGTGACTCGCGCCTCGCAGGCCGACATCACTGCCTGAGGCCCCCCGGTAACCACCGGCACGTAGAACCGGACCATCGGGATCCTGGGCCGGCTCGGGATCTCGTCGCCCCCGTGAAAGAGCAGCTCGACGATGATGAACCTGCGGGCAGCATGAGTGGCAGCATCGATGCCCAAAGGGTCCTGAGGAAGGAACGCAGGGTAGCGGCGCGCCGCCGCAAGGAGCATGCCGCGAAAGTGCTCGGCCGGACCTAGGAAGCGCAAGCGACGGTCCTCGCTGATCGTGCCAGGCCCCAGGTGTCAGCGAAATCGTTGAAAGGAAGGTTGGATCGAACGTCGGGTTGGCCGTCCGAACCGCTCGCCGCCGCCACCGCTACCCGCCGCCAGCGCGCGGCCGAGTCCTCAGTTCGAGCCATGCCGCGACCCAGGCTTCGTCGACCTCGTGGGCTTCCAGGCCAGCCGGCAGACGAGCACTGCTGCCTTGTCGAGCAGCGCCGGATAGAAGTCCTCGTCACCGAACCCCCGCCGCCGGGGCGTGAAGCGCCGAGTCGGCCAGATCCACGCGGGACACCCTGATCAGCGTCGCCGCATCGATCCCGGTCACTTGCTCGGCAAGCCAAAACTACTCGGCAAGCTTCAAGTAGCGGATCACGTGGCGAGTCGGTCGAGGAGCTCCTTGTCGCGCTCGA
>JBBRTJ010000109.1:0-11062 GCA_038244535.1 Acidimicrobiales bacterium
CCCACGCGGCCAACGAGGCCCGCAGCGAGTCGGCGAACACGGCGGCTCCCGGCCCTGAGATGGCTGCCAACGCCGTGACGGGTGGGAACCGCAGCTCGGTTCGACGGGCCAGCTCGACCGCCGCCAGCCGAGCGGGGTCGGCGTGAAGCACGGCGTCAACGACCTCGTGGTGCGGAAGCGAGGTCTGCACGACGATGCGCCCGCCACGATCGCGGCCGCCCACGAGCCGCGCCGCTCGGGCCAGCAACCCCATGGCCTCCTCGGCGGCGCGATACCTCGGAGCAAGGAGCTCCTGGTCGAAGTCGAGGAAGGCCACGACGTCGGCCGTGCTGACCTGGTGCAGCGCCGCCTCGGTACCCACCACCAGCCGGGCATCGGGCACCGCCGCGCCGGCGGTCTCGCCGGTCAGCTCGACCACCGGCTCTCCGGCGGCCGCCGCCAGCTCGACCTTGAGCCGAGCGGTGCCGGGCTTGACGTTGCGGAACCTGGTCCCGCTGCAGCGCAGGCACACGGCGGGGCGAATCTCACCGCACCGACGGCAGTGCAACCGACCGTCGTCGGTCTGCTCGACCGTGGCTGCGCAGCGCTCGCACCGAGCCAGGTCGTGGCACGACGCACACGCCAGTAGCGCAGAGCGGCCCTTTCGGTTCACAACGCACACGACGCGCTGGTCGCCGCGGAGGTGCCGGGACAGCGTCGGCGACACCAAGGACGTGCGGGAGGGATCGTCACGAGTGCGGTCGACGACTTCGAGCAGGGGCCAGCCGGCGCGTTCGTCAAGTCGCGAGGCGGTCACCAGCCCACCCCAGGCCAAGGCTTCCAGCGACGGGCACGGCGAGGTGAGCAGACACGGGACACCGGCGCGACGGGCTCGCTCGACCGCCACGTCGCGAGCGTTCCAGGTGGGGGCCCGTTCTTCCTGGTGACCTTCGTCGTGTTCGTCGATCACCACCACCGCCGCCAGGTTCGGGCTCGGCGCCCACGCCGCGCCCCGGGCCCCGATGACGAGCGCACCACCAGCCGCGGCCTGAGCCCAGTCGCGTGGCACCAGGGCCACCGGGACGCCTGAGCGACGCAGCCGGGCGGCCAGCAACCTGGCCACGGCCACCGACGGCGTCACGACGAGAGCGTCTCCCAGTGCGGCGGCGGCAACGATGACAGGGAGCGGATCAGCCGCCGGCGGCAGCCGCACGACGGCTCGCCCGGTCACCCGTGCCCGCGCCATGGCGTCCACGGCCAGCGGCTCGATCACCACCTGGGGCGCAGGCCTCGGGGCGGGGCGGGGCAAGCCGGCGACCACGGCGGCCGGCGACGCCGCCATCATCAACGAGCGCGGGCGGCCCGCCCACCGCCATGCCGCCCAGCCGGCGAGCTCGACCAGCTCAGCCGAAGGACCCCACCCGGTCACCTTGGCGATCGGGCGCAGTTGAACGCCCGCAGGCGGTGTCACGCCGACCTCGACGACCCAACCCCCGACGCGACGGCCGGCCAGCGAGATGCGCACGAGGGTCCCGACGCGAATCTGGTCCGCCAGGACGTCAGGGACCAGGTAGTCGAAGCGCTTGTCGATGCCGGCGACATCGGGGAGCACCCGCACCACCAGTGGCGCGGGACCGCCGTACACCGCCGGTTCTGGTGTGGTGCTCGGCGACAGGGGGCTGGTCAGCGGGCCAGCGCCGCCTTCAGCTCGTCGAGCTTGGTCAGCTGCTCCCACGTGAAGCCCTCGTCCGTGCGGCCGAAGTGGCCGTAGGCGGCCGTCTTGCGGAAGATCGGCTTGCGCAGGTCGAGGTCGCGGATGATGGCGGCCGGTCGGAGGTCGAAGATCTCCTGCACGACGAGCTCGAGCTGGACGGGATCGAACGCGGAGGTGCCGAAGGTCTCGACCATGACCGACACCGGCCGGGCGACGCCGATCGCGTAGGCCACCTGGACCTCGCAGCGGGTGGCCGCACCCGCGGCAACCAGGTGCTTGGCCACCCATCGCGCCGCGTACGCCGCCGAGCGGTCGACCTTCGAGGGGTCTTTGCCCGAGAACGCGCCGCCCCCGTGGCGAGCCATTCCCCCATAGGTGTCGACGATGATCTTGCGCCCCGTCAGACCGGTGTCGGCATGCGGACCGCCGAGCTCGAACGAGCCCGTCGGGTTCACGAGCACCTCGTAGTCGTCGTCGGCGAACTGGGCAGGGACGACGGGCCGGATCACCTGCTCGATCAGGTCAGGCCGGATGATGGAGTCGCGGTCGACCCCAGGCGCGTGCTGGGTCGAGACGAGGACGGTGCGCAGCCGCACAGGCCGGTTGTCCTCGTAGTCGAAGGTGACCTGAGTCTTGCCATCGGGACGCAGGTACGGCACGACATCGGCGCGACGCACCTCGGCCAGGCGCGCCGCCATGCGGTGCGCGAGCCAGATCGGCAGCGGCATGAGGTCCGCGGTGTCGTCACAGGCGTAGCCGAACATCATCCCCTGGTCGCCGGCGCCCTGAGCGTTGAGCAGATCCTCGCCGCTCTTGCCCGCCCGCACCTCCTCGGAGAGGTCGACGCCCTGGCCGATGTCGGGGGACTGCTCGTCGATCGACACGATCACCCCACAGGTGTTGCCGTCGAAGCCGAAGGACTCACGGTCGTACCCGATCCCCTTGATGGTCTCGCGAGCCAGCCGGGGGATGTCGACGTAGGCGGTGGTCGTGATCTCGCCCGCCACCACGCACAAGCCCGTGGTCAGAAGCGTCTCGCAGGCGACGCGGCCGTTCGGGTCCTCGGCCAGGATGGCGTCGAGGACGGCGTCCGACACCTGGTCAGCCATCTTGTCCGGATGACCCTCGGTGACGGACTCCGAGGTGAAGGTCCAGCGGTTCACGAAACACTCCCTGTTGGATGGGTTGCTGCGGGTTGAAGGGGGGCGAGGCGGGCCACGACGGCGTCGAGCACGGCTGCGGCCACGGCCCGCTTGTCGGTCAGACCGACCGCCTGAACGACGCCCGACTCGTCGACGATCAGCACGGCATTGGTGTCGTGCTCGAAGCCGGCGCCGGGCGCGGACACGTCGTTGGCCACGATGAGGTCGAGGTGCTTGCGGCGGAGCTTGCCGCTGGCGTTGGCCAGCACGTCGTCGGTTTCGGCGGCGAACCCGACGAGCACCTGGCCGTGGCGCTTGACGGCACCGAGTGCGGCGAGGATGTCGGTGGTCGGCTCGAGGATGATCTCAGGAGGACCGGCGTCCTTCTTCCACTTGCCCTCGGCCGCCAGCTTCGGACGGAAGTCGGCCACGGCCGCCGCCATCAGCACGATGTCGGCCGTCGCGCCGAGGTCGAGCACCTCGCGCTCCATGCTGGCCGCGGTGTCGACGTCGATGCGTCGCACGCCCGGTGGCGCCGGACGATCGATGGTGGTGATCAGGGTGACATCGGCGCCGCGCGCCGCCGCCTCGGCGGCCAGCGCGTAGCCCTGCTTGCCCGAGGAGCGGTTCGTGATCACACGAACCGCGTCGATCGGTTCACGGGTGCCGCCGGCGGTGACCAGCACGCGGCGCCCCGCGAGGTCGGCCGGTGTGAGCGCGGCGAGCACGGCCGAAACGATGGCATCGGGTGAGGCGAGCCGGCCGTGGCCGACATCGCCGCCCGCCAGGCGGCCGGACTCGGGATCGACGACCACGACACCGCGCCGGCGCAACGTCGCCAGGTTCTCCTGGACCGCGGGGTGCTCCCACATCTCGGTGTGCATGGCGGGGCAGATGAGCACCGGGGCGCGCGTGGCCAGCAGGGTCGCCGTCAACAGGTCGCTCGAGATGCCAGCCGCGTAGGCCCCGATGAGCCGGGCCGTGGCGGGCGCGACGAGGACAAGATCGGCGCCCTGACCGAGGCGCGTGTGCGGGATCGGGTCGGACTCGTCCCAGAGCGAGCTCTGGACCGGTTCGCTGGCCAACGCCGAGAACGTGGTGCGACCGACGAAGTGCTCGGCCCCCTTGGTCATGACGGGCACAACGTGGGCACCGGCGTCGACGAGTCGGCGGCACACCTCGACTGCCTTGTAGGCCGCGATGCCCCCGCAGACGCCGAGGACGACCCGGCGCCCGGCGAGGCTGACCATCGAACTACGCGCCCTCGACCTCGGCGGCGATCTCGGCCTCGGCGTCGGCCTCGACCGGCAGCGGCATGAGCACGATCTTGTCGGCGGCGATCTCCTCGAAGCTCATCGACAGCGGCTTGCGCACGGTGGAGGCGACCTGGGGCGGGATCGCCGCGCCGAGGCCATCACCCAGGTGGTTGTAGTAGGAGTTGATCTGGCGGGCGCGACGGGCGGCGAGGGTGACCAGGCTGAACTTCGAGTCGACGCGGTTGAGCAGCTCCTCGATCGGGGGGTTCACCATCGTGTCGTGGGCGCGCGCCATGTTCAGCTCCAAGCAGGCCGGGGGAAGTGCCCGGGCATGGTACCAGCGCCGCGGCTTCGAGGGCCGCCACGGCGGTCAGTCGGAGCGGGGCTGGCGGCGGGTGCGCTCGTCGACGATGACCTGGGCGAGTTGGGAGACGACCTCGTCGAGGTCGTCGTTGACGAGCACCACGTCGGCCAGCGCGATGCCGATGGGCTCCTCCTGCTCGGCCTTGCGCAGTCGGGCCTCGACCTTGTCGTCGGGATCGCCCCGCCGGCGCAGGCGACGCTCCTGCTCGGCGCGCGACGGCGGCAAGACGAACACCAGCAGCGAGTCCGGGTGCCGCTCACGAACCTGTTGGGCGCCATCCAGCTCGATCTCGAGCACGACGTCCTTGCCCTCGGGCGCCTCGGGAAGCGGGGTGCCGTAGTAGTTGCCGAGGAACTCGGTCCACTCGAGAAACCCGCCGACGGCGATGCGGGCCTCGAACGAGGACGGATCGGTGAACACGTAGGCATCCGAGGCCTCGCCCTTGCGCTGCTGGCGCGTCGTCCACGAGCGGCTCAGCCAGAGCGACGCGTCACGGCGGAGCAGCGCCTCGACGACGGTGCCCTTCCCCACCCCGCCCGGGCCAGAGACGATGATGATCAGGGTGGTTCAGGCCAGCTGGTCGAGCAGCGCCTGGCGCTGCTTGGCCCCGAGGCCCTTGACCTTGCGAGTCTCGGCGATGCCGATGTCGTCCATGAGCCGGCGGGCCTTGACCTTGCCGACACCGGGGAGGGACTCGAGCAGCGGCAGCACGCGCATGCCGGCGATGATGTCGTCGCCGTCGGCTTGGGCCAGGACCTCGCCGAGGCTGATCGAGCCCATCTTGAGCTTCTCCTTGAGCTCAGCGCGTGCGGCCTTGTAGGCGGTGGCCTTGGCCAGCGCTGCGGTGCGCTGCTCGGGTGTGAGCGTGGGAGGGGTTGCCATGGATCCGACCCTAGCGGAGGCCCCTGTCAGCCGACGGCCGCCGCCACCTCGGCGCAGACCGCGGCGGCCGCGGCCTCCGGATCCGGCGCGGCGGTGACGGCTCGGCCGATGACGAGGAGGTCGGCCCCTGCGGCGAGGGCTTCGGTGGGGGTCGCCGGTCGCCCCTGGTCGTTGGTGGGCGTGCCGCTCGGACGGATGCCGGGCACCACGGCCCGCAGCAGCGGGGAGACGAGCTTGGCCTCGTGCACCTCGGCCGCGGCGCACACGACACCTCGGCAACCTGCCTCGACACCGGCGGCGAGGCGCTCACCAAACAGGTGCCTAGGGGCGGCCGACTCGCTGGTCAGGATCGTGACGGCCAGTGCCGTGGGCACCGGCAGGCCGGCGGCATCGGCGCCACCCTCGAACCCCTCGACCCCGGCGCGCAGCATGGGCACACCACCGGCGGCATGAAGCGTGAGCAGGTCTGCCCCCAGCGCGCCCGCCACCCGCGCCGCCCGGCCCACGGTGGTGGGGATGTCGTGCAGCTTCAGGTCGAGGAAGACCGCGAACCCAGCCTCCCGCATGGCCAAGACGGCTTCCGGGCCGGCCGCCGTGAAGAGCTCGAGCCCGACCTTGACCGTGGCGAACCACGGCGCCAAGCGGTGGGCAAGTCGTTGCGCAACGACGAGGTCGTCGACGTCCAACGACAGGATCAGACGACCGGCGCCATCGACGCGGGTGGGGTTGGCAGTCACTCGGCCTCCAAGGGTTGAGCGGGGGTGGTGGTCTGCAGCGGCGGCGCGCGGTGCACGGCGCCGACGAGGTCGGCCACCCGGGTCACGCCGTGGGCCACGCACCACGACGTGAGCTCGTGCAGCACCCGCTGCGGAGCGCGCGGATCGGCGAAGGTGGCGGTGCCCACCTCGATGGCGTTGGCGCCGGCCATCAGCAGCTCAATGGCGTCGATGCCGCTGGACACACCGCCGACGCCGATGATCGGGAGGGCAGGGAGCGCGGCTCGCACGTCGTGGACCGCCCGCACGGCCACCGGGTGGATGGCCGCACCGGACAGCCCTCCGCCACCGCCCCCGAGGGCCGGGCGACGGGTCTCGACGTCGATCACCATGCCCAGCACCGTGTTGACGAGCACGACGGCTTCGGCGCCGCCGGCCACCGCGGCGGCGGCGATCTCGGCCAGGTCACCGACGTTGGGGCTGAGCTTCGCCCACCGGGGTCGCCCGCACGATGCGGTGGCGGCAACGACGGCGGCGGTCGCCTCGGGTGAGTGGGCGAACATGCGCCTGCGGTCCTCGAGGTTCGGGCAGCTCACGTTCACCTCGACGGCGATCACCTCGGGCGGCGCACCCGCAAGGAGCTGGGCCGCCGCCGCGAACTCGTCGACCGATCGGCCCCAGATGCTCGCCACGACCCGGGCGCCGCAGGCCACCAGCGCCGGGAGCTCCGCAGTCAGCCAGGCCTCGACACCAGGACCCTGGAGGCCCACGCTGTTGAGCATCCCCGACGCCGTCGGATGGATGCGAGGAGCGGGGTTGCCCGGCCACGGACCGGCCGACAACGACTTCACCACGATGGCGCCGAGCGCGGTGACATCGAGGTAGGGAGCCAGTTCGGCGCCGTGCCCAGCCGTTCCGCTCGCCGTCATGACCGGGCTGACGAGGGCCACCGAGCCCACCTGGGCGCGGAGGTCGATGCCGTGAGCGGCGGCTGAACGGCCCCCGGCGCGCTCAGAGCGGGAGCGTCGGCTGATCGCCCACCTCCTGGTGGTGCTCCTGCAACGAGCGCACGCCGACGGTCCGCCCGAGCGACTCGGTGATGCCGGTGACGGCCGCCAGCGCGGCCGACACCGTGGTCAAACAGCTGACCTTGCTGATGTTGGCGGCCTTGCGGATCTGGTACCCGTCGACGCGCGACCCGCTGCCCCTGGGCGTGTTGACCACCAGGTCGATGCGGCCCGACGAGATGAGGTCGACCGCGTCGATGCCCTCGTGGTCGCCGACCTTGGCCACCACCGTGGCCACGGCAACGCCGTTCGCCTCGAGGTGGGCGGCCGTACCGCTGGTGGCGACGAGGGAGAACCCGAGGTTCGAGAAGCCACGAGCGGCCGCAAGCCCGGCCTGCTTGTCGCGATCGGCCAGCGAGAAGAAGACGGTGCCGCTGTGCGGCAACGGGTTGCCCGCGGCGTCCTGAGACTTCATGAACGCGAGCCCGAACGTGGCATCGATGCCCATCACCTCACCGGTCGAGCGCATCTCGGGTCCGAGCAGGATGTCGATGTCGGGGAAGCGGTTGAACGGCAGCACCGCCTCCTTGACAGCGACGTGCCTGCCCTCGGACGGAGGCCGCAGCAGGCCTTCGAGCCGCAGCTCGGCCAGGGTCGCGCCGAGCATGACCCTCGCCGCCACCTTGGCGAGCGGCACACCGGTCGCCTTGGCCACGAACGGGACGGTGCGGCTGGCGCGGGGGTTGGCTTCGAGCACGAACACCTGGTGCTGCTTGACCGCGAACTGGATGTTGATGAGCCCTCGGACGTCGAGCTCGTGGGCGATGTCACGGGTGTGGCGCTCGATGGTGTCGCGGACGTGGCGGGGCAAGGTCGGCGGCGGGAGTGCGCAGGCGGAATCACCGCTGTGCACGCCGGCCTCCTCGACGTGCTCCATCACCCCGCCGATCAGCACCTCGCCGGTGGCATCGCGGATGGCATCGACGTCGACCTCGGTCGCGTCCTCGAGGAAGCGATCGATCAGCACCGGACGCTCGGCCGACAGACCACCCTCGCGTCCGAGGCTGCCGAAGCCGATGAGCTCGGCCATGGCGGCGTCGAGCTCGGCCTCGTCATAGACGATCCGCATGGCGCGGCCGCCAAGGACGTACGAGGGCCGCACGAGCACCGGGAACCCGACGCGCTCGGCCACGGCTTGGGCGGCGGCGGCCGTCGCCGCGATGCCGCCCGCCGGCTGCGGGATCTCGAGGCGGGCGCACAGGGCGTTCCACCGCTCGCGGTCCTCGGCGCGGTCGATGCTCTCGGGGCTCGTGCCGGCCACGAGGGCGGGATCGATCTGACCGGCGAGCTTGAGCGGCGTCTGGCCGCCGAGCGCCACGATCACGGCCATCGGGCGCTCGACGTCGATGACGTTCTGGACGTCCTCGTGGGTCAAGGGCTCGAAGTACAGGCGATCGGACGTGTCGTAGTCGGTCGACACGGTCTCGGGGTTGCAGTTCACCATGATCGTCTCGTACCCGGCGTCGCGCAGGGCGAAGCTGGCGTGCACGCAGCAGTAGTCGAACTCGATGCCCTGCCCGATCCGGTTCGGACCCGAGCCAAGGATCAGCACCTTGTCGCGCGATGACGGAACCACCTCGTCCTCGTCCTCGTAGGTCGAGTAGTGGTACGGCGTGGTGGCCTCGAACTCGGCCGCGCAGGTGTCGACGGTCTTGAACGTTGCCGCCACCCCCGCGGCAAGGCGTGCGGTACGGACGTCGTGCTCGGCCACCTGCCACAGGTGGGCGAGCTGACCATCGGAGAACCCGAGGCGCTTGGCCCGTCGCCAGGCGGCCCGGTCCATCGCCGAGAAGCCGACCGACTGGAGGTGGGCCCGCTCGTCGGTGATGAGCGCGATCTGGTCGACGAACCAGGGATCGATCATGGTGGCAGCAGCAACAGCGTCGACGGAGAACCCGCGGCGCAGCGCGGCTTCGAGCTGAAACGGTCGATCCGGTGTGCCGATGGCAACTCGGGCCATGAGCTCGTCGTCGCTGAGGGCGTCGTACTGCGCCTCGGCCGGATCCGCGTTGAGGCCGAGGCGACCCTGTTCGAGCGACCGCATCGCCTTCTGGAAGCTCTCGGGGAACGTCCGCCCGATGGCCATGACCTCGCCCACGCTCTGCATGGCGGTGCCGAGCACTCCGGTGGTTCCCGGGAGCTTCTCGAAGGCCCAGCGCGGCACCTTGGTCACGACGTAGTCGATGGTCGGCTCGAAGCTGGCCGGGGTCTTGCGGGTGATGTCGTTGGGGATCTCGTCGAGCGTGTAGCCGACGGCGAGGCGGGCGGCGATCTTGGCGATCGGGAACCCGGTGGCCTTCGACGCCAGCGCCGAGCTGCGGCTGACGCGGGGGTTCATCTCGATCACGACCATCATCCCGTTGGACGGATCGATGGCGAACTGCACGTTGGACCCGCCGGTCTCGACACCGACCCGGCGGATGCAGGCGAAGGCGGCGTCGCGCATGGCCTGGTACTCGACGTCGCTCAGCGTCTGTGCGGGCGCGACCGTGATGGAGTCGCCGGTGTGGATGCCCATCGGGTCAACGTTCTCGATCGAACAGATGACGACGCAGTTGTCGGCCCGGTCGCGCATCAGCTCGAGCTCGTACTCCTTCCACCCCACGATCGAGCACTCGATGAGGATCTCGCCGATCGGGCTCGCCGCGATGCCTGCGGCAGCGATGCGGCGCAGCTCGTCGACCGTGGCCGCGATGCCGGTGCCCCGGCCGCCCAGGATGTACGCCGGCCGCACGATGACCGGCAACCCGATGCGCTCGGCCACCGCCAGCGCGTCGTCGACCGAGTGGGCGGTGCCGCTCGGCGGGACGGCGAGGCCGATCTCGACCATGGCCTGCTTGAAGCGCTCACGGTCCTCGGCGGTGGCGATCGCCTCGGCGTTGGCCCCGATCAGCTCGACGCCGGTGCCGGGTCCGACCACGCCATGGGCCGAGAGCTCCATGGCCAGGTTGAGCGCGGTCTGGCCCCCGACGGTGGGCAGCACGGCATCGGGCTTCTCGCGCTCGATGATCTTGGTGAGGACATCGAGGGTGAGCGGCTCGATGTACGTGCGGTCGGCGAAGTCGGGGTCGGTCATGATCGTGGCCGGGTTCGAGTTGGCCAGGATGACCCGGTACCCCTCGGAGCGCAGCACCCGGCACGCCTGCGTGCCCGAGTAGTCGAACTCGCAGGCCTGGCCGATGACGATCGGCCCCGACCCGATCAGCAAGATGGTGGAGAGGTCGTCGCGCCTCGGCATCAGCGACTCGCCTCCATGAGCTGACGGAAGTCGTCGAACAGGTAGCGCGAGTCGTGCGGCCCTGGTCCGGCCTCAGGGTGGTACTGCACGCTGAAGGCCCGCTCACCCCTCACCCGGAGCCCCTCGACGGTGTGGTCGTTGAGGTTGACGTGGGTCAGATCGGCCACCAGCTCGAGTGAGCCGGGCTCGACGCAGAAGTTGTGGTTCTGACTGGTGATCTCGACCTGGCCGGTGGCGATGCGGCGCACCGGGTGGTTGCCCCCGTGGTGACCGAACGGCAACTTGTAGGTGCTCGCCCCAAGCGCGAGCGCCAGCAGCTGGTGGCCCAGGCAGATGCCGAACACCGGGACTCCGGCGGCGATCAGGGCGGTCAACATCGCCGGTGCGGTGGTCACCACCTCGGGATCGCCAGGACCGTTCGACAAAAAGACGCCGTCGGGGCGATCGGCCAGCACCTCGTCGGCCGTGGTGGTGGCCGGAACGACTGTGACCGTGGCGAGCACCCCGAGCTGGCTCAGGATCATGCGCTTGATGCCGTAGTCGAAGGCGGTGACCCGCAGCGGCCCGGTGCCCACAACGTAGGGCTGGTTCGTGGTCACCTCGCTCACGAGATCGACACCCGCCGTGCCGGGCTCGCTTCGCGCTGCGGCCAGGAGGATGTCGTGGTCGGCCGTGCCGAACGCCCCGGGGAGCGACCCTGCATC
>JBBRTJ010000110.1:0-10916 GCA_038244535.1 Acidimicrobiales bacterium
CTCGGTCGCCGGGCTGTCGACAAGGGGCTCCTCGACCGCCGCGAACAGGTGTACATGCTGCTGGCCTCCGAGCTCGACGAGTTCCGCCACCAGCCGGACCGCTTCGTCGAGGTGCTCGGCGATCGCGAGGAGCGCTACTTCGAGCTGTACGACCTCGAGCCGCCGTTCATCATCAACAACACCGTGCCGCCCATGTCGACGTGGGCGCGCAAGGCCGATCATCACGTCGTCGAGGCGGTCTCTGGCACCGTGCTCAAGGGCGTCGGCGGCTCCGGCGGCATCGCCACCGGCCGAGCCCGGGTGATCCTCGATCCGACCGACCCCTTCGCACTCCAACCCGGAGACATCCTCATCGCGCCGAACACCGACCCGTCGTGGGTCCCGCTGTTCATCCCCGCGGGAGCGGCGGTGGTCAACGTGGGGGCGATGGGCAGCCACGCCATGATCGTGTCGCGTGACCTCGGCATCCCGTGCGTGGTGGCCGTGGTCGATGCCACCATGCGCATCCCCGACGGGGCCATGGTCACCGTCGACGGCAATGCCGGAACGGTGACCGTTCTTTGATAGGACGGCCGCCGTGGAGCTGTTCGCCAACCTGACATCCACCTTGTACGAGCCTCGGGCCTTCGCTGCGATGGCCGAGGATCTGGGCTTCGACGGCGTCACCTGCTCGGACCACTACTGGCTGCGCGAGGTCTTCCCCCACGTGTGGGTGACCCTGGCGGCAATGGCGTGCGCCACCGAACGGGTCACGCTGGCACCGTCGTTTGCCAACAACCTGTTCCGCTCGCCGTTCGAGTTCGTGCAGGCCAGCCTGGCCATGCAGCGGCTCTCCAGTGGTCGGTACGAGGCGGGGCTCGGCGCTGGTTGGACCGAGCGCGAGATGGTGGCCACCGGTCAGGTCTTCCCCGACGGCCCGGTGCGGGCCCGCAAGTACCGCGAGGCGCTGCTCATCGCTCGCGAGCTGTTCACCACCGGGGCGTGCCAGTTCGAGGGCGAGCACTACACGATGGACGTTCCCCCGATGGGCGTGCCCGAGGTCCCGATCCCGTTGGTCGCATCGGTGGGCGGACCATGGACCGTGCGCAACATCACGCCCATCGTCGATCGCGTCGAGCTCAAGTTCGGTCGCACCACCAGAGGGGGCCAGCTCGACATGGCCGCCCTGGCCACGGTCACTCGCGACGAGCTGGCCGGGATGGTCGCCGACGTCCAGGCGGCCAAGCCCGGCATCGACGTCGGTGTCTTCCTGCTGATGGCCGTCGGCGATGGACCCGAGGTGGCGACGATGGCTGATCTCATGGGCGACAACTTCTGCGGAGGGTTCGTGGGCGAGGCAACGAAGGTGCTCGACAACCTGCGTGGGCTGGCCGACCTCGGCATCTCGCGCGTGCAGCTGACCGAGCTGGTGAGGGGCTCGATCGCTCGACTCGGAGAGGACCTCGCATGAGCGCAGACGACAAGTGGAACGTCGTCGAGACCGTCTATCGCTACGCGTTGGGCATCGACACGAGGGACTTCGCGATGTACCGCTCGATCTTTGCCGACGAGGTCGCCATCGACTTCTCGAGCTACAGCGGGCAGCCCGGAGCGCCGATGACCGGCGACGAATGGGTGGCCCGGGTCAAGCCGCTGTTCCTCGGCCTGGCGGCGACGCAGCACTCGATGACGAACCCCATCGTCGAGCTCAGCGGCGGCGACGACACAGCGACGTGTCGCATGTACATGCAGGCCCACCACGTGTACGACGCCGCTGTCCCCGCGTCGTGGTTCACGATCGGCGGGTACTACGACGACACGCTGGTGCGCCGCGGTGATGGCTGGGCCATCACCGGTGTCACGCTCACCGTCCTGTGGCGAAGGGGCGATCCGGCCATCATGGCCGCAGCCGCCGCGGCCGGCACGAGGCTCCTCGCCGGCTGAGCGCCTCCGTTTCGGCTGGGCGGGGGTGAGCTGGGTAGGGTCCGCGCCATGGCCTGCAGTCGGTCGGACCGACCGCATCACAGGCCAAGGACGAACGGAAAGGCGACTCGGCATGGTTGGTGGCGCACTGAAGAGCTCCAGCATGGACGACCTCGATCTGAGGATGTCCGAAGGCGTTCGCCCGCTCTACGAAGCGGTCAAGACCTTCATCCGCGAGGAGGTCGACCCGATCACCGAGGAGTTCTACCGACTCGGTGAGAACCGGGCCGAGCGATGGAGCTGGGCGCCCGGCCAGCTCGAGCTGCTGGAGGTGGCCAAGAACAAGGCGCGGGCCCAGGGTCTCTGGAACTTCTTCCTGCCCAACGCCGAGACGGGCCAGGGCCTGAGCAACCTCGACTACGCCTACATCGCCAACGAGCTGGGCAAGAACCGACTCGCGTCGGAGTGCCTCAACTGCTCGGCGCCCGACACCGGCAACATGGAGGTCATCGAGCGGGTCGGCACGCCAGAGCAGAAGAAGCAGTGGCTCGAGCCGCTGCTGCGGGGCGAGATCCGCTCGGCCTACGCCATGACCGAGCCCGGCGTCATGAGCTCGGACGCCAAGCAGATCCAGACTGCGGCCGTGCTCGACGGTGACGAGTGGGTCATCAACGGCGAGAAGTTCTACATCTCGGGTGCCGGCGACCCCCGATGCAAGATCATGATCACCATGGTGCGCACCAACCCCGATGCCGACACCTACAAGCAGCAGTCCCAGATCCTGGTGCCCGTCGACGCTCCCGGGGTCGAGATCATCGGGCCGATGTACGTGTTCGGCGCCGACGACGCCCCGCACGGCCACATGCACATCCGGTTCAACGACGTGCGCGTCCCGAGGTCCAACATCTTGATGGGTGAGGGCCGCGGCTTCGAGATCTCGCAGCTTCGGCTCGGGCCGGGCCGCATCCACCACTGCATGCGCTCGGTCGGGGCGGCCGAGCGGGCCATCGAGCTGATGGTCGACCGCGGCCTGTCGCGCGAGGGCTTCGGCAAGAAGCTCATCAACCTCGGCAAGAACATGGAGGTCATCTCGCGGTCGCGCATCGAGGTCGAGTCCATGCGGCTCATGGTGCTGCGGGCGGCGAAGGCCATGGACACCCTCGGCAACGCCGAGGCCCGCGTGTGGGTCAGCGCCGTCAAGGCGATGATCCCCGAGAAGTGCTGCGACATCATCAACGAGGCCATCCAGATGCACGGCGCTGCCGGCATCTCGCAGTGGTTCCCGCTGGCCGACATGTGGCACAGCCAGCGCACGTTGCGCCTCGCCGACGGCCCCGACGAGGTCCACCACCAAGTGGTGGCCCGCGCCGAGGCCAAGAGCCGCCAGGCCGACCGTGACGCCGGTCCCCAGGGCCAGAACGGCTCCCGAGGCTCCCTGTTCACCGGTCCATGACGGCCGGCGTTCTGATGAGGGGAGACCACCTCGGGCAATCGGGGTGACGATCGCAGCGATCGCCGCGAAGGCCGCGGAGTGAGCCCGCTCACCGTGGTTCACCGGCCGGGATCTTGCTCTGGGTTTGGTCGGGCTAGGCCTCGGCCACCCACGCTTCGGCGTCGGTGTAGGCGGCATGGCTTGCCTCGCCTCGATGCCGAAGAAGGCGGGGAGCTGGCCGAACACGATGTTGGCGGCGATGCCCGTCAGGAAGCCGATCATCACCGAGTGGGGCACGAACCGCGTGTAGCGGCCGAACCTCAGCACGCCGGCCACGACCATGAGCCCACCGGCGATCAGGGTGAGCAGGAACAGCGCGCCGGGGCGATTGGCGCTGGGGATGGTGGAGATGGCAGAGCCGGCGGCGAGGGCCGATGCACTCGTCGTGGTGATCACCATCAGGCGAGTGCTGGAGGTGAGGCCGCCGCCGATCGGGCCGAATGATCCCACCCCCTCGATCAGTTGCGACGAGCGCATCATCGTGGATGGCGGCCCCCGTGGCGGGTGTACAACATGAGAAAGCTGGAGGATGGATCGCCATGAAGCTTCCCGACACCACCGCGGAGCAGGTCGAGGTTGGTCGGAGCCGCCGTGAGGTGGTGCCAAGGACGACCCATGCCGACTGGGCGCCCGCGTCGGACCGGCCTGACCCGATCGAGGTGCTGACGGCATCGAACGAGGGCCGGCTCGACGAGCTCGTACCGATCCGCTTCGGGCGCATGGCCGTGAGCCCGTTCACGTTCCTGCGAGGCTCGGCGGCAGTGATGATGGCCGACCTCGCCGCAGTGCCGTCGACGGGGCTGAACGTGCAGGCCTGCGGGGACTGCCACCTCATGAACTTCGGGCTGTTCGCCACGCCCGAGCGCAACGTCATGTTCGGCCTCAACGACTTCGACGAGACGCTCCCTGGCCCGTGGGAGTGGGACCTCCAGCGCCTCGCAGCCAGCATCGTGGTCGCCGCCCGCGACGTCCGGCTCGACGACGCGAGGGCGATGGCCGGCGCGGCGGCGGCCGTGCGCGCCTACCGCGAGCGGATGTGGGGGCTCGCCGCCATGAGCCCGCTCGAGGTCTGGTACGACAAGATCGACCTGCAGCGGGCCCTCGAGGTAGCCCCTGATCGGGCCGCCCGCGAGCGGCGCGAGCAGCTCGAGCGTCAGGCCCGCAAGCGGGTCGCCGAGAACCTGTTCCCCAAGATCGTCACCAGCGAGGGTGGTCACCTCCGAATCGCCGACCAGCCGCCGCTCATGTACCACATGCCTGACCTCACCGAGGAGGCCGCCATGGGCTTCTTGGACACCTACCGGGCCTCGCTGTCCACTGATCGGCGCGTGCTGTTCGACCAGTACCGCTTCGAGGATGCCGCCATCAAGGTGGTCGGCGTCGGCAGCGTCGGCACCCGCTGCTTCGTCGCGCTGTTCACCTCGGCCGGCGGTCACCCGCTGCTGCTCCAGGTGAAGGAGGCGAACCGCTCGGTGCTCGAGCCCTACGTCGGCATGCACGACATCGCCCACAACGGCGAGCGGGTCGTCGTCGGTCAGCACCTCATGCAGGCGGCCAGCGACATCTTTCTGGGCTGGGGCACCGGACCTGGGGGGCGCGACTTCTACGTTCGCCAACTGCGGGACATGAAGGTGTCCGTCACCTTGGTGAACGACCCCAAGTTCATCGTGCGCTACGCCGAGTTCTGCGGGTTGGCGCTGGCGCGCGCCCATGCCAACACCGGCTCGGCCGCCGCCATCGCCGGCTACTTGGGCAAGAACGACAAGGCCGACCAGTCGCTCGCCCAGTTCGGGTTGGCCTATGCCGAGCAGACCGAGCGCGACCACCGTGCTCTCGTCGAAGCCATCGACAGCGGCCGCATCCCGGCCATCATGGAAACCGCCTGACGAGGGCCGGCTCGCCCCCGGCCTAGGCCGCGACCGTGGCCTGACCAGCGCTGCGACGGTTCAGCACGATCACGCTCATCGTTCCCACCCGGAGCGGGAACAGCAGTGAGACCACGCGAGCCTGGGCCACCGTGAGCAGCAGGACGATGACGAGCACGTAGCTGACGATGGCGAACCAGCGGGGGATGAGCCCCGAGCGCAGGGCGCGGGTCGTTCCGGTGGCAAACCAGGAACACCTCGCTCACCGTGATGCCCTTTGAGGGCGATGCCGCCACGAGGCGAGCTACTCGGCGCCACCCGACTTGGTTTGGCCACGACGGGGGCCCTGCGGTCCGTCGGCTGGCCATGACCTTCGGCCCTGGCGAGATCGCCACCGGCCGGAGCGAGACTGGCACGGTGTTTGATCGAGACGTGAGCAGGCTCCGCTCCCGGAACCGGCGGCCCCCGGGTGCCGTCGCCGGCAGGCCATGACCGGAGGCGCAGGCGCGGAGGCGCGCACGGTGCCGTTGGCGCACGGCCGGACCTTGACCGTGCGCGCCGCCACCAGGCAGGACGCGCCGGGCCTGGGCCTGCTGTTCGACAGCCTCTCGGATGAGGACCGATACCACCGGTTCCTGGCGCTGTACCGCCCTCAGCCGGACTTCCTCGAGCGTTGGGTGACGATCGCCGACGCGGGCGGTTGCGCGCTGGTGGCCGTCGTTGACGACGGCGAGCCCGGCGTCCAGCTCGTGGGCGAGGCCGGCTACTCGATCCTGCCGAACGGCGACGGGGACTTCGGGATCACGGTGGGGCCCGGCTGGCGGGGCTGGCTCGGTCCCTACCTGCTCAACGCGCTGTTCGAAGAGGCCGCGGCCCGCGGTGTCCCCAACCTCGAGTCAACGGTGCTGTTCGAGAACCGGGCGATGCTCAGGCTGGCCCGATCCCGCGGCTACGCCACCGTCGCCGAGGACGACGTCGCCGCCGTCCACGTGATCTTGTCCACGACCGGGCGCACGCCGGGCTGGCCACCGCTCGACCACCGGCCCCGGGTGCTGGTCGAGGTGCCAGGCCTGCGGTGGCGCCCGGCGGTCGAGGCCCGGCGGGCGGGCCTCGAGGTGATCATCTGCCGGGGTCCGGGCCCGTCGCCGGGACCCACGACGTGCCCGGTCCTGCGGGGCGAGCGCTGCCCGCTGGCCGACGGCGCCGACGCCATCGTGGTGGCGCTCCCGGCGAGCGACCCGCGCACGCAGCAGCTCCTGGCCTCTCATCGCGAGCGCCACGGCGCCGCCGTCGTCGAGGACGGCCTGGCGCGGACGGACCCGGAGGGTCCGGCGGTGATGGAGGTGCTCAGCTGGCTCCTGCTGGGAGACGCCGCACGAGGCGACGGCCCTTCGCCGGCCTGATCGGGACCTCCGCCCCTGTTGGCAGCGACCTCGCCCTCCTACCGTCTGAAGCATGGGTACCGTCGTGATGAACGAGGTGGTCAACCCTGCCGGGCTCGTACCGCCGAACGTCGTTGACTTGGACCACGAGCGGGCTGGGTTCAGCTGGGAGCACGAGTGGGCGCGGCTGAGCGGACTGCCGGGCGGTGGTCTCAACATCGCCTACGAGGCCGTCGACCGCCATGCCGCGGGTGCACGAGCCGGCCATGTCGCGCTGCGCCTCCTCGGCCGCGACGGAGCCCGGCGCGACGTCACCTACGAGGACCTGTCGCGGCTGACCAACCGCTTCGCCCGCCTCCTCGACGAGTTCGAGGTCGCCCCTGGTGAGCGTGTGTTCGTGCTGCTGCCGCGGGTGCTGGAGCTCTACGTGAGCGTGCTGGGCGCCCTCAAGCACCGCAACGTCGCCTGCACCTTGTTCTCGGCGTTCGGACCCGAGCCGATCCACCAGCGGCTCGAGCTGGGCCAGGCGAGGGTCCTGGTCACCACCGCCGCGCTGTACGAGCGCAAGGTGGCCGCCACCCGCGCCAGCCTGCCTGAGTTGCATCACGTGCTGATCGTCGGGGCCGATGCGCCTGCGGGTACCACGGCGCTCGAGCCGGTGCTGGCCGCGCTCCCGGACGACTTCACGATCGAGGCGACCGATCCCGAGGATCCGGCGCTGCTCCACTTCACGAGCGGCACGACCGGCACCCCGAAGGGCGCAGTCCACGTGCATGCCGCGGTGGTGGCTCATCACGCGTCGGGTCGCATCGCGCTCGACCTGCATCCCGACGACGTCTTTTGGTGCACGGCCGATCCAGGCTGGGTCACGGGCACGTCGTACGGCATCGTGGCGCCGCTCACCCATGGGGTCACCAGCATCGTGGACGAAGCCGACTTCGATGCCGATCGCTGGTACGGGATCCTGCAAGACGAGGGGGTCACCGTCTGGTACACCGCGCCGACGGCTATTCGCATGCTGATGCGGATCGGAGCGGAGGTCGCGCACGAGTACGACCTGTCCAAGCTGCGCGTGGCCGCCAGCGTGGGCGAGCCGCTCAACCCGGAGGGCGTCGTGTGGGGCTTGGAGGCCTTCGGTCGGCCGTTCCACGACAACTGGTGGCAGACGGAGACCGGCGGGATCATGATCGCCAACGTGCCCGGTCAGCCCATCCGGCCCGGTTCGATGGGGCGTCCCTTGCCCGGCATCACCGCCGGTCTCCTGCACTGCGACGACGAGGGCAACGTCGTGCGGCCGGAGCACGACCCCGAAGGTGTCGTGGTGATCGATGGCGCCGGCGAGTCGGGGATGCTCGCCCTGCGTCCGGGCTGGCCGTCGATGTTCCGCTCCTACCTCGACAACGAGGCGCGCTACCGGGCCGCGTTCGCCGGCGGCTGGTACCTGACCGGTGACCTGGCGTCGAGGGACACCGACGGCTACTACTGGTTCGTCGGGCGGGCCGACGACGTCATCAAGACCGCCGGTCATCTCATCGGGCCGTTCGAGATCGAGAACGCGCTCGTGTCGCACCCCGCGGTGGTCGAGGCCGGTGCCTACGGCGTCCCCGACCCGATCGCCGGCAACGTGGTGCATGCCGTGGTCGTGCTGCGGCCCGGCTACGAACCCGGCCCTGCGCTGGAGCGTGAGCTGATCGGCCATGCGCGCGCCGCGCTCGGGGCGACCGTTGCTCCCCGGGTCATCCGCATCGCCGACACCCTGCCCCGCACCCGCAGCGGCAAGATCATGCGCCGCCTGCTGCGGGCCCGTGAGCTCGGGTTGCCCGAGGGCGACACGTCGTCGCTGGAGTCGTCATGACAGCGAAGCGCGCATCCAAGGTCACGGTCGAGCCGGTCACGGTCGAGCCGGTCACGGTGGTGGTGGCTGAGCGGCCTGACGACGAGCGTCGCCTGGCCTGGTTGCGCCAGATGCTGTTCGTCCGCCTCTTCGATGAGCGCTGCGTAGAGCTGTACAGCGCGACCAAGATCCGCGGGTTCCTCCACCTCTGCGTGGGCGAGGAGGCCGTCGGCGTGGGTGTCATCAGTGCGCTGCGGCCCGACGACAACATCGTGGCCACCTATCGAGAGCACGGCCATGCGCTGGTGCGAGGCGTGCCCCCCGGCGCGGTGATGGCCGAGATGTTCGGCAAGCGGGAGGGCTGCAGCGGGGGCAGGGGCGGCTCGATGCACCTGTTTGACGTCGACCGCCGCTTCTTCGGCGGCAACGCGATCGTCGCCGGCGGCCTGCCCGTGGCCATCGGCCTCGCGTTGGCCGACCACCTGCGGCACACCGATCGCGTGACCGTGTGCTTCTTCGGTGACGGCGCGGTTGCCGAGGGGGAGTTCCACGAGAGCCTGAACCTGGCCGCTCTGTGGCACCTGCCGGTGTTGTTCCTGTGCGAGAACAACCTCTACGCGATGGGGACGGCGATCGCGCTCGAGCAGTCCGAGACCGACCTCGCCCTGAAGGCGTCGGGCTACGAGATCACCTCATGGGCGGTCGACGGCATGGACGTCGAGGCCGTGGACGCAACGACGCGCCGGGCGCTGGCCACCATCCGCGGCGGGGGCGGGCCCTGCTTCATCGAGGCCCGCACCTACCGGTTCCGGGCCCACTCGATGTACGACCCTGAGCTGTACCGCGACCGGGCCGAGGTCGAGCACTGGAAGGAGCGTGATCCGCTCACGGTTCTTGGTGACCGGCTCCGCGCCGACGGCCTCGTCGACGATGCTCGGCTGGCCGCGATGGACCGCGAGATCGCCGACGAGATCGATGCCGCCGTCGGCGTCGGCGAAGCGGGCACCGACGAGCCGGTCGAGGACCTCGTGCGGCACGTCTACGCGGAGGTGGTGCCATGACCACCATGCTCACGAACCCAGCGGCCACGGTGGGCGTCGTCCACCTCACCTACCGCGAGGCGATGCGCCAGGCCATCCGGGAGGCGATGCTTCGCGACGACCGCGTGTTCCTCATGGGTGAGGACATCGGCCACTACGGCGGCTGCTTCGCGGTGACCAAGGGCCTGCTCGACGAGTTCGGGCCGGATCGGATCCGTGACACGCCCTTGTCAGAGTCGGCCTTCGTGGGCGCCGGCATCGGGGCCGCGATGGGTGGGCTCCGCCCGATCGTGGAGATCATGACGGTCAACTTCAGCCTGCTCGCCCTCGACCAGATCATGAACAACGCGGCGACGCTGCGCCACATGTCGGGTGGGGCGGTCGGGGTTCCGCTGGTGATCCGGATGACGACGGGAGCAGGACGTCAGCTGGCGGCCCAGCACTCCCACAGCCTCGAGGGCTGGTACGCCCACATCCCCGGTCTGAAGATCGTGACGCCCGCGACCATCGAGGACGCCCGCGGCATGCTCTGGCCGGCGCTGTGCGATCCCGACCCGGTGCTGATCTTCGAGCACGGTGGGCTCTACAACGCCGAAGGCGATCTCGCCGACCCGCCACCGGTCGTGGCCCTCGAAGGGGCGGCCGTGCGTCGCGTCGGCACCGACGTGAGCATCGTCACCTATGGCGGAACGCTCCCCAAGGTGCTCGCAGCCGCCGATGCCCTCGCCGCCGACGGTGTCTCAGCCGAGGTGCTGGACCTGCGCTGCCTGCGGCCACTCGACACCGCGGCCATCGTGGCGACCGTGACCCGCACGCATCGTGTGGTGGTGGTGGACGAGGGTTGGAGGTCCGGCAGCCTGAGCGCCGAGATCGCCGCGAGGATCATGGACGAGGCCTTCTGGGAGCTGGACGCGCCGGTCGTGCGCTTGTGCTCAGCCGAGGTGCCGATCCCGTACGCCAAGCACCTCGAGGAAGCCGCGATCCCGCAGGTCAACACGATCATCGACGCCGTGCGGCAGGTGCTTCGCGACGATGGCTGAGTTCACCATGCCCTCGCTCGGCGCCGACATGGACGCCGGCACCATCACCGAGTGGCGCGTTGGTCCCGGCGACCTGGTGCACTGGGGCGACATCGTGGCGGTGGTCGAGACGGACAAGGCCGACGTGGATGTCGAGGTGTTCCAGGACGGTGTCATCGTCGAGCTGCTCGTGCCCACCGGCCTGCGGGTGTCGGTAGGTACCCCACTGGCCCGCATCACGACCGATGCCGGCGCCACCGTTGCGCCGGCCGTTGGTTCCGCCGCCGTTGCCACCGTTGCGCCGGCCCCGGCCCCCGCTCCGGCGCCGGCCGTTGGTTCCGCCGCGGTTGCCATCGCTTCGGCCGCAGCAGTTGCGCCGGCC
>JBBRTJ010000111.1:0-10872 GCA_038244535.1 Acidimicrobiales bacterium
AGCCTCGCCACTTCCGTCTCTGCCGCCACGATTGTCGGACCAGGACGCGGCGACTCACGATTATCCGACGCATGGAGAGGCTCCACGCGGGTCGCCCTCACCTTCGACGAGGTGCCGTCGAAGGTTGGCGTTTACCCGGATCAGGAGCACCCTGAGGTCGTGAACACGAGCGATCTGCTCCGTCTCAGCGCTGTTGGCGTCCTTGCGATGGTGATGAGTTCGTGCTCGGGGTCGGGTCAAAGCACCCCCACGTCGGTGACCAGCGCGGACCCCAGTACGACGTCGTCGGTGGTCCCGTCAACGACTGGTGCCCCAGACCCGACCGTCACGACGACCACCGCCACCACCACCACGACCGTCACGACCACGACCGGGCCGACGACGACCTTCGCGGCGTCGACGACGACGAGGGTGGTAGGCGTGGTGCCCGGAATGGTGACGATCGTCAGCTCAGGCCCGGGTGGCGGCTCGGGGGAGATCGTGGTGCGCTGGAACCCCGTGCCCCAGGCCACCGGATATCGGGTCTCGAGGTCGGCGACGCCCACCGGATCGTTCGGGGTCGTCACCGACATCAACGTGGTGACCGGCGCGACCACCGTGGCCAAAGGCGTCGTGAACGTGTGGTCCGACCACCAGAACTTCTACCCGCCTCCCTACGTTCAGAACCTTCCGGGTCCGTCCTCGTGGTTCGAGTACGTCGAAGTCGCCACGTCGAGCGCCCCCGCGTACTACCGCTTGGTCGCGTACAACGCCGCCGGGTCGGGCCCGCCGAGTGCCGTCGCGTGTGGCAGCCCCCCGGGTGGACCCCCCTGCTGAACGTGCTCCTCACCTAGGGCCCGTTGAACCACTCCACCGCGGCGTCAGCCGTCACCTCGCGACGGGTGGACGTCAAGGGTATTTCCAACGCACGTAGAGGCGAAGGTCCGTGGCGCCGCGGCGTTCGGCTCCGTAGCGTCGGGGCGGATGGTTCGCATCGTGCACCGAGAGGCCCTCACCGCCTCGACCTTCCTGTGGGAGGTCGAGGCGCCTGACGTGGCCACCTCGGCGCACCCTGGTCAGTTCGTGATGGTGCGTCTGCACGACGGCGCAGAGCGCATCCCGCTCACGATCGCCGACTTCGACGCCGTTCGGGGCACGGTCACCGTCGTCGTGCAAGCGCTGGGTCGTTCCACCGCCGAGATGCGCGACCGCTACCACGAGGGCGACGAGTTCGCCGACCTCGTCGGGCCACTCGGCATGCCCACCGAGATCACCCCCGTCCACCCGGCGGGCAGCCGTCATGTGGTGCTGGTCGGCGGCGGCCTGGGGGTGGCGCCGGTGTTCCCGCAGTTGCGGGCGTTCAAGCAGGCCGGCCATCGCACGACGTGCATCGTGGGCTACCGCAGCGCCGAGCTCGGCTTCTGGCAGGCGAAGCTGGCCGAGTGGGCCGATGAGCTGATCGTGTGCACCGACGACGGCAGCGCGGGGCGGCCGGGCCTGGTCACCGAGGCGCTCGCCGACGTCGTCGCCCACGACCGGCCCGACCTGGTGGTGGCCATCGGCCCGATGGTGATGATGCGGGCGTGCGCCGAGGTCACCCGTCCAGCCGGAGTGCCCACGGTTGCGTCGTTGAACACGATCATGGTGGACGGCACCGGCATGTGCGGTTCGTGCCGGGTCAGCGTCAACGGGCAGACCCGCTTCGCCTGCGTGGATGGTCCCGACTTCGATGCACACGCGGTCGACTTCGACGAGCTGCTCCAACGCAACCGCCGCTTCACCGGTGAGGAGCACGCGGCCGCGGCCGACTACGAGCACCGCTGCCAGGTCGAGCAGACCCTGTTCGTGCAAGGCCGGCGCACCTACAAGAAGCTGCGCGAGATCGAGCCGACCAAGGTGGCGATGCCTGAGCGCGATCCGGTGGTCCGGTCTCGCACGTTCGACGAGGTCAGCCTCGGCTACTCGCTGTCAGAGGCGCTGCGCGAGGCCGAACGCTGCCTGCAGTGCAGCCGGCCCACCTGCATCAGCGGATGCCCCGTCGCCATCGACATCCCCCGCTTCATCCGCCACCTGCTGGTGAAGGACGTCGACGGTGCGCTGGGCGTGATCCGCGAGGCCAACATCTTGCCGTCGGTGTGCGGTCGGGTGTGCCCCCAAGAGTCGCAGTGCGAGAGCCAGTGCGTGATCGGCCGCAAGATGGAACCGGTCGCCATCGGTCGCCTCGAGCGCTTCGTGGGCGACCATGGCAAGGTGGCCCCGCCGACGGTCCCGGCGTCCAGCGGCAAGCGAGTGGCCATCGTAGGTTCGGGTCCCGCGGGCCTCGCCTGCGCCGCCGACCTGGCCCGTGCCGGCGTGGACGTCACGATCATCGAGGCGCTGCACGTGACCGGCGGGGTGCTGCGCTACGGCATCCCGTCGTTCCGCCTGCCTCGCGAGATCATCGACCGCGAGGTCGCCGGCCTGGTCGACATGGGCGTGCACCTCGAGACCGACAAGGTCGTGGGCCGCACGTTCACCGTCAACGATCTGCTCACCACCCGCGGGTTCGATGCGGTCTTCCTCGGCGTCGGCGCCGGTGCGCCGTCCTTCCTCGGCATCCCCGGCGAGAACGCCGGCCGTGTGATCAGCGCCAACGAGCTCCTGACCCGCGTGAACCTGATGGGTGGCGACCGGTTCCCCGAGATCGACACGCCCGTAGGCATCGGCACCAACGTGGTCGTCGTGGGGGCCGGCAACACCGCCATGGACTGCCTGCGCGTCGCCCGCCGGCTGGGCGCGGAGGTCACCTGCGTCTACCGCCGGTCGCGCGCCGAGGCGCCGGCAAGGGCCGAGGAGCTGCGCCACGCCGAAGAGGAGGGCGTGCAGTTCATGTTCCTGCACAACCCGGTCGAGGTGCTCACCGACGACGACGGGATGGTGCGTGGCTTGCGGGTGGAGCGCATGGAGCTGGGCGAGCCCGACGAGCGTGGCCGGCGCCGACCGGTGGCCACCGGGGAGCGCCGCGAGGTGGTGTGCGACACGGTGGTGGTGGCGCTCGGCACCAACCCCAGCCCGATCATCACGCGCAACACCGCCGGCCTCGTGCTCGACGATCGCGGGTATGTCGCCGCCGATCCCGTGACGCAGGCCACCAACCTGGCGGGCGTGTTCGCCGGCGGCGACATCGTGACCGGCGGCGCCACCGTGATCCTGGCCATGGGTGCGGGCCGCCGCGCCGCCGCGGCGATGTTGGAGCACCTCGACGGTGGCATCGGTGCCTCGGCGGTGCCGACCGGCACCGCCGAGGCGGCCAGCGCGCCCGCTGCGAACGGCACCGCTTCCGGCACGATCCCCGGCGCCGGCACCGTCTGTCCCCGTTGCCATCGACCCACCGAAGACGGCGACGACGGCATCTGTTGCGCCGAGAGTGGGGTGGCGTGGCAGTGCACGCAGTGCGCGAAGCGCAGCGAAGGGTTCGCCTTCCCCTACGGGCGATGCCCAGCGTGCGGCGGCGTGCTGCAGGTGCTCGATGCGGCACCTCCTGACGGTGGTCGGCTGGACGCCACCGCGCAGGAGGCGGTTCGCCATGCGTTCGAGATCGAGCTGGGCGGTCGCGACTTCTACGTCGCCGCCGCGCAGCACACCGACGACCCCGATCTTCGCGACCTGTTCGGACGCCTTGCCGCGATGGAGCGTGAGCACATCGACACGCTCGTGCGCCGCTACCACCTCGCCCCGCCCGCCGACGCCGACGGGAACCTGCACCCGGGCGTGCTGCAGGCCGGTGGCACCGATGCGATCGACGACCCGCTGTCGTTGTTGGACGTGGCCGTCACCCTGGAGCGGCGAGCCGAGCAGTTCTTCCAGGAGCGCATCGCGGACGCCGCCCCCGCGGCACGCGAGCTGTACCGCGAGCTCGCGGCCGAAGAGGGCGAGCACATCGAGCTGTTGGTCACTGAGCGGGTGGCCCTGAAGGCCAACCGTCGTGGCCTGCTCTGAACGCCGCCATTGGCAAGATCACGATCGGGTGAATGACCACCCCCAGGGTTGACAATCTGTAAAGCGCACCGGGAACATGGGCGGGTGCCTCGCATCCTCACCATCGGCGCGGCGCAGCTCGGCCCGATCGCCAAAGACGAGTCGCGCGATGTGGTGGTCGATCGGCTGCTGGCGCTGCTGCACCAAGCCCACGCCCACGGCGTCGAGCTGGTCGTGTACCCCGAGCTTGCCCTCACGACGTTCTTCCCCCGCTGGTACGCCGAGGACCGCGCCGAGATGGACCACTGGTTCGAGGCCGATTTGCCCTCGCCGGACACCAAGCCGTTGTTCGACGCGGCCCGCGACCTCGGGATCGGCTTCTGCCTGGGCTATGCCGAACTGACCCCCGATGGCCATCACTACAACAGCCAGGTGCTCGTCGAGCGCGACGGTCGCGTGGTGGCCACCTACCGAAAGGTGCACATCCCCGGCCACGAGGAGCACGAGCCGTGGCGGGCGTTCCAGCACCTCGAGCGCCGCTACTTCGAGCCCAGCCCCGACGGGTTCGGCGTGTGGAGGGCCTTCGGCGGCAACGTCGGGATGATGATCTGCAACGACCGCCGCTGGCCCGAGAGCTACCGGGTCATGGGGATGCAGGGCGTCGAGCTGATCCTGTGCGGGTACAACACGCCGATCCACTACGCGCCCGACCCGAGCCAGGACATCTTGCAGGGCTTCCACAACGCACTGGTCATGCAGTCGGGCGCCTACCAGAACGGCACCTGGGTCGTCGGCGTGGCCAAGGGAGGCAACGAGGAAGGCGTCGAGGGCCTGGCTCAGAGCTGCATCATCGCCCCCTCGGGCCAGATCGTGGCCCAGGCGCTGACCACCGGTGACGAGCTGATCGTGGCCCGCTGCGATCTTGACTGGTGCCAGCGCTACCAGGGCACGCTGTTCGACTTCGAGCGCTACCGCCGGCCCGAGGTGTACGGGCTCATCACCGCCCGCCGCGGCGCGATCCCCCCGGAGGGCTGACATGGCCATCATCGACGAGCCGCAGATGACCCAGCCCCGGTCGACCGACGCAGACGAGCGCGTGGCCCTGACCGTCAACGGCACGCCCGTCACGGTGCGGGCCGACCACCCCCACTTGCTCGCCGCGCTGCGCGAGGAGCTGGACATCACCTCGCCCAAGGATGGGTGCTCACCCTCGGGGCAGTGCGGCTGCTGCACGGTGTGGGTCGATGGCAAGGCCATCGTGTCGTGCAACGTGAGCCTGGCCAAGGTCGCCGGCTCGTCGGTGGTCACCCTCGAAGGCGTCGACGCCGCCGAGCGGCAGCGCTACGCCGATGCGTTCGCGGCCTGCGGCGGTCTGCAGTGCGGGTTCTGCATCCCGGGCATCGTCGTGCGGGCCAAGGCCCAAGTCGACAAGAAGGGCGCCGGGCTCACCCGCGAGGACATGAGCCGCCACCTCGGCGCCCACCTGTGCCGGTGCACCGGCTACGTCAAGGTCCTCGACGCCATCGCGGCCGTGGCCCGCGGCGACGCGATGGTGCCGGCGCTCCCCGGTGGGGTCGGCTCGCGCGGGGCCAAGTACGAAGCCGCTGCGCTCACCCTTGGCGACCGCGGCTACGTCGACGACATCCGGGTGCCGGGCATGGTCCACGCCGCGCTCCACCTGACCGCCCACGCGCGGGCCGACGTCGTGGCCATCGACACCAGCGTGGCTCTGGCCGCTCCCGGCGTGCTCGCCGTCTTCACCGCCGCCGACATCCCCGGCGAGCTGCGGGTCGGGATCATCTACAAGGACTGGCCGGTCATGATCCCGATCGGCGGCCGCACCTCGTACGCCGGTGACGTGCTGGCCGTCGTGGTGGCCGAGACCCGCCAGCAGGCCCGGGCCGCGGCCGCGCTCGTGCAGGTCGACTACGGCGTGCAGCGACCCATCACCGATGCCACCGCTGCCATCGACGACCCCGAGATCGCCGTGTGGGGCACCGAGTCCAACGTGCTGTCGCGCAGCACGTATGCCCGCGGCGACGTCGATGCGGCGTTGGCCGCCAGTGCCCATGTCGTCAGCGACGTGTTCCAGACCCAGCGCATCGAGCACGCCTTTCTTGAACCCGAGTCGTCGCTCGCGGTGCCGTCGGCCGATGGCCGCAGCTTGCACGTGTACTCAGGCGGCCAGGGCGTGTGGGACGACCGCGACCAGATCGCCTCCGTGCTCGGCCTCAGTCACGACGCGGTGATCGTCGAGCTGGTGTCCAATGGCGGCGCCTTCGGGGGCAAAGAGGACATGAGCAACCAGGCGCATGCGGCCCTGGCCGCCTGGCTGCTGCAGCGTCCGGTCAAGTGCACGCTCAGCCGCGAGGAGAGCTTCCTCGTGCACGCCAAGCGCCACCCGATCCGCATGGCCTACACGGCGGGTTGCGATGCCAACGGCGTGCTGACTGCGCTGCACGTGCGGGCCGTCGGCGACTCGGGGGCCTACGCCAGCGTGGGCATGAAGGTTCTCGAGCGCATGGCCGGCCACGCCAGCGGCCCGTACCGGGTGCCGTCCATCGACGTGAAGGCGGTGGCGGTGCGCACCAACAACCCGGTGTGCGGCGCCTTCCGCGGGTTCGGGGCCAACCAGGCGCAGTTCGCCATGGAGGGCGTGCTCGACCGCTTGGCCGAGCAGGTCGGCATCAGCGGGTGGGAGATCCGCAAGCGCAACGTCATCAAGCCCGGGATGGTGTGGGGGCCGGGGCAGATCATGGACGACGGGTGTCTCGGTGCCGAGCGCTGCCTCGACGAGATCAAGCCCCACTACGACTCGGCCCGGGCCGCGGGCAAAGCCGTCGGGCTGGGGCTCGGGCTGAAGAACAGCGGCCTCGGCAACGGCTTCAAGGAGATCACCGGCGCGGTCGTGCGCTTCCTGGCCGATGGCACGGTCGAGGTGCGCCACGGCTGGACCGAGATGGGCCAGGGGGTGCACACCGTCGCGCTGCAGGTCGCCGTCGAGGAGCTTGGCATCGCCGCCGATCGCATCAAGGTGATCGTCGACACGACCCGCGAGCTCGGGCTCGGTCAGACCACTGGGTCCCGCGGCACGCTCATGGGCGCTGGTGCGGTGCAGGATGCCTGCAAGGTCGCGCTGGCCGGTGGCTGCCAGACCGAGGTCGACTACGTCGGCGAGTACCGGGTCGACTGGACCCAGAAGCTGGGCACCCCTGGCGTCGAGAACCCGACCATCCACTCGACGTTCGGCTACGCCGCGCAGCTCGTCGTGGCCGATCCGCAGACCGGCGCCATCGAGCGGGTCGTGGCCGCCCACGACGTCGGCCGAGCGGTCAACCCGACGCTGTGCGAGGGCCAGATCGAAGGCAGCGTCCACATGGGCCTGGGCTATGCGTTGACCGAGGACTTCCCCTCCGACCCGGAGACCGGGTTCCCCCTCTTCACGACCTTGCGCCAGCTCGACATCCTGCGCCCCAAGGACGTGCCGCCCATCGAGGTGATCCTCGTCGAGTCGCCCCAGCCCGGCGCGCCCTACGGCATCAAGGGCGTGGGTGAGATCGGCCTCGTGCCCACGGCCGGCGCGGTGGCCGCCGCGCTGCACGAGGTCGATGGGCAGTGGCGTTCGACGTTGCCCATGCGCCGGGCGTGACCGCCACCACGCCCGGGCTGGTGTGCGGGCACCACCACCTCTACTCGTCGCTGGCTCGGGGCATGCCGGCGCCTCCAAGACAACCTGCCTCGTTCATCGAGATCCTCGAGCAGGTGTGGTGGCGGCTCGACGTCGCTCTCGACCTCGACATGATTCGCTGGTCGGCGATGCTCGGCGCGCTGGAGGCGTTGGAGCACGGCACAACGGCGATCATCGACCACCACGAGAGCCCGTCGGCCATCGAGGGCAGCCTCGACGTGATCGCCGACGCGTGTGCCGAGGTCGGCGTGCGGGTGGTGTGCGCATACGGCGTCACCGACCGCCACGGCCCGGACGGCGCCGCCGCGGGGCTGGCCGAGAACGAGCGGTTCGTGCGGGCGGGTGGTCGCGGGATGGTCGGCATCCACGCCGCCTTCACCTGTAGCGACGCCACGCTCGAAGCTGCGGCCGGCTTGGCGACCGACCTGGGTGTCGGCGTCCACATCCACGTCGCCGAGGACGCCGTTGATCGATCCGCCGGTGCCCGCCTGGCCTCGCTGGCCGCCTCCGACTGGTTGCTCGTCCACTGCGTCCACCTCGACCGCGCCCTGCTCGGCACCATCGCCCACAACCCCAGGTCCAACATGAACAACGCGGTCGGGTATGCCCGCCCGGCGGCCCGGCCCAACCGGGTCGTGCTCGGCACCGACGGCATCGGCGCCGACATGCTCGAAGAGGTGCGCCTGGCCTACGTCCGCCACCGCGAGGACGACGTGCTCGCCTCGCCCGAGGCGGCGTGGTCGTGGCTCGCCGCGGGCTGGGACCTCGTGCCCGAAGCCCGCAACGACACGGTGACGTGGAGCTACGACCACGCCGACAGCGCGTGGCACGTCGCCTTCACCCCCGGCATCGCCGCTCGCACCGTCGTGCGGAGCGATGGCGAGGTGCTGCTGCGCGACGGTGTGGCCACCCGCGTCGACGCTGACGAGGTGCGGGCCAAGGCCGCCGAGCAGGCCCAGCGCCTCTTCGCCCGGCTCTGACCAGATGACCGCTCGACCGCGTCATCGAACCACCGCTTGACCGCTTCATCGAAGAACCGCTTGACCGAAAGGACCATCGTGCCCACCCCCGTCGCCGTCTACCTGCAAGATGCCCACCCGATCCGGGAGGGCATGGACATCGCCCGCTACGCCGAGTCGAAGGGCTTCGCCGCGGTGTGGCAGGCCGAGAGCCGGCTCGTGCGCGAGGCGACGGTGCCGATGGCTGCGTTCTTGTCGGTGACCGATCGCATCAAGGTCGGCTCCGGGGTGGTCGACTGCTGGAGCCGCAACCCGGCCCGACTGGCGGCCACCTTCTCGACGCTCGACGACCTCGCTCCCGGGCGCGTCATCCTTGGCATTGGCGCTTGGTGGGACCCGTTGGCGGCCAAGGTCGGCATCGAGCGCCGCAAGCCGCTGACGGCCATGCGCGAGATCGTGACCGCGGTGCGAGCCCTGCTGGCCAACGAGACCGTGACCATGAACGGCGAGTTCGTGCACCTCGACGGCGTCGAGCTGGACTACGTGTACCAGGACCGCCGGGCCAAGGACGTACCCATCTACATCGGCGCCACCGGCATGCAGATGATGGAGCTGACGGGCGAGATCGCCGATGGTTGCGTTCTCAACTACCTCGTGTCACCCACCTACAACCGCCAGGCCATGGAGCACCTCGCCATCGGGGCGGCCAAGGCCGGTCGCAGCATCGATGACATCGACCGGCCCCAGCTCGTGGTGTGCAGCGTCGACGAGGACCGTGACCACGCCATCGACATGGCCCGGCTCATGGTGACCCAGTACCTCGGCCAGCAACCCCACATCATGAAGGCCAGCGGGGTGCCCGACAGCCTGCTGGAAGCGGTGGGCAAGGTGCTGACGTGGCCGGCAACGCACGAGCAGGTCGAGGCCGCCGCCAAGCTGGTGCCCGACGAGATCGTGCAGATGATCACGGCGTCGGGCACGCCCACCGAGGTGCAGGAGAAGGTGGCGGCCTACGTGCGCGACGGCTGCACCTGCCCGATCCTCTACCCCCTGGGTGACGTGCGGCTGATGATCGACACCTTCAGCGACTGGACGGCCTGAGCGCGCTCTGGCGGTCGACGTCGTCAGTGCATCGGCCGTGCCGTCAGGCGATCGACGTCGTCGGAGACCACGAACGAGGCCCGCCTCAGGTCGTCGCGCAGCGTCGCGGTGAGCGCGACGAGTCGGGCGAGGTCGTGGTCGAACAGGTCTCGGCACACGCCCCGCCACTGGCCAGTCGTGCGCAGGAGTCGGGCGGAGCGGGCGGCGAGGTGGCGATCGAGCTCGTCGGCGGCCTGGAGCAGCGCGGCGATGGCGGCGTCGCCCGCCTCGACACGGGCCCGGAGCGCCCCCGGCGAACCGAGGGTCTCCGGGCCGACCGCGTCGGAGCTGCCGGTGTCCGCGTCGGTGCGATCGATCAACCGTTGCCACCGGCGGCGAGGATGGCGTGGTTGACCTTGGCCACGTACTCGCGCAGCGCGGTGAGGGCCTCGACGGCCTGGTGAAGGGCCTTGGTGGTGGTCGGCCACAGGTCGTCGCGGAAGCGGGAGGCCTCGCGCCCGTCCCAGATGCTGGGATCCGACAGCCGCCGCCCCTCGCGCTCGAGCTGGGCCAGTTGCTCGGTCAGTCCGCCGGTCAGGACGCTGCGCAGGTGCTCGAGGGATGCCCGGCCCTCGTCGGTGCTCAGGACTCGTGTGCTCATGGTGATGTCCGCCTCGTCTGTTGTCAGCATGGAAAGTGCTGAAACCACAGGAAAGCAGAGAGAACAGTGCCCGTGCAACCCCCGGCGTCGGGCGCGGCTGCGCGAGCATCCGGCGGTGACGTCCGCTCCGATCGTCGACCGCTCCCGGCTGGCGGCCCTGCGCGCCGCCGAGGAGGCCCGCTTTGTGACGGCGAACCCCCGCTCGGCCGCGCTCTCGGCCCGGGCTGCGGCGGGCCACCTGGTCGGGGGCGTGCCCATGAACTGGATGCACCGCTGGCCCGGTGGCTTCCCGCTGTTCTGCGAACGGGCCTCGGGCGGCCACCTCGTCGATGTCGACGGGCACGCCTACGTCGACCTGTGCCTGGGCGACACGGGGGCGATGACCGGCCACTCGCTGCCGGCCACCGTGCGCGCTGTCGAGCACCAGGCCCACCGGGGCTTCACCACGATGCTCCCCACGGCCGACGCCATCGACGTCGCCGCCGAGCTGCACCGCCGCTTCGGCCTCGACCGCTGGCAGTTCGCCATGACCGCCACCGATGCCAACC
>JBBRTJ010000112.1:0-10676 GCA_038244535.1 Acidimicrobiales bacterium
GAACGATCCGATGAGGCCCGCCCCGAGCGCCATGCCCCAGTCGACCCCCCCGCCCGTCTGGCGGAGGATGAACTGCGCAGCCGCACCGATGACCATGCCGAACAGCAGGATGCCAAGAAGGATCACCGCACGAACCTAGCCTCGACCGGTGGCTCCCCCGTTGGTCCTCGTCCGCTGATGCACGTCGTCGCCACCGCCGGCCACGTCGACCACGGCAAGTCGTCCCTCGTGCTCGCGCTGACGGGTACCGATCCCGATCGCTTTGCGGAGGAGAAGCGTCGGGGGCTCACCATCGACCTCGGCTTCGCGCACACGACCCTGGCGTCGGGGGCGGGCGTTTCGTTCGTGGACGTACCAGGTCACGTCCGCTTCCTGAAGAACATGCTCGCCGGGGTCGGAGCCGTCGACGCCTGCGTGTTCGTGGTGGCTGCCACCGAAGGGTGGAAGCCCCAGAGCGAGGAGCACCTCCGCATCCTCGAGCTGCTCGGCGTCGGCCACGGTGTGGTCGCCCTCACCAAGGTCGACCTGGTCGACGACGACGACCTGGAGCTGGCCCGCTTGCTGCTGGCCGACCAACTGGCGGGCAGCTTCCTCGAAGCCGCCGAGGTGGTGCCGGTGGCCGCCCCGGCGGGCGTCGGCGTGGCCGACCTCCGCGATGCCCTTGACCACATGCTCGCCACCACTCCGCACGCCCCCGACCGCGGCTGGCCGCGCCTCTGGGTCGATCGGGTGTTCGCGGCGAAGGGCGCCGGCACCGTGGTCACCGGGACCTTGGCGGGCGGGTCCCTCTCGGTGGGGGACCAGGTCGTGGTCGAACCAGGCCGACGCCCGGCCAGGGTGCGCGGGATCCAGAGCCTCGGTCAACCGCACGAGCGGATCGGACCCGGTCACCGGGTGGCCCTGAACCTCAGCGGCATCGAGCACGGCGCCGTTCGCCGCGGCGACGCGGTCGTCCCCGCCGGGCGGTGGCACACCACCGTCACCGTCGACGCCTCGCTCACCGTGCTCGGCTCGCTCGACCACGTCGTGTCCCGGAGGGGCGCCTATGCCGCCTACCTCGGCTCCGGCGAGCACCCCGCCCGGGTGCGGGTGCTGGCGGCACCATCCATCGGCGCCGGCCAGACCGGCGTGGTCCGTCTCCACCTCCCCCACCCGGTCCCGCTGCTCCCCGGTGACCGGTACGTGCTGCGCGAGAGCGGGCGGGGCGAAACGGTGGGCGGCGGCGAGGTGCTCGACGTCGACCCGGTGCGGCCCGCGTCCAGGGCTCGGCCCGATCGGTCGGTCGACCGGGTCGTGGCCGAGCGGGGATGGGTCGACCTCGACACGCTCGAGCGCCTGACCGGCGAGCGACGCCCCCCGACCCTTGGTCGGTACGTGGCCGGGCCGGGGCTGGTCGACCACGTCGTCGCCTCCGTCGGGGCGCTCGTCGCCGGAGCGGGTCCGCTCGGCCTCGACGTTGCCGCCCTCGACGAGCACCAACGCGATGCCCTGGCCGCTGGGTTGGTCGCCGACGTCGAGCTGAGCGGTGGTCGGGCCCGCCTCGCCGAGCGGGCCGATCCCCTGGCCCAGCACGACTTCGTGCGAACACTGGCCGAGGGTGGTCTCACGCCGCCCGGAGCCGAAGGCGTCGACCGGGCCGAGCTACGGGCCTTGGTGCGGGCCGGGCTGATCGTCGAGCGCGACGGGCTGTGGTTCCATCCCGACGCGGTCGCCGAGGCCGCCCGCCGGGTCGCCATGGCGCTCGCGGCCTCGCCGGATGGCATCACGGTGGCCATTGCCCGCGACGCGTTCGGCGCCACCCGCAAGCACGCGCTGCCGCTGTTGGCCGAGCTGGATGCCACCGGGGTGACGAGGCGCCGGGGCGACCTGCGCATCGCGGGTCCCCGCCTGCCCCGTCTTCATCCGAGCGACCCGATCGGGCCCTGACGCTGGCCCTGGACGGTCAGGTCGGCGGTTCAGCCTCGTCGACGACATCGTCGCCCTCGGTGGCAAAGAGGTGCTCGCGGATCTCGAGCTCGGCTTGCGCACCGATCAGACCCGCCTTGCGGGCGGCCTTGGCGACGTTGAGATCGTTGGTGATGATCTCGCCGAACGCCTCGGGGTCGGCCAGGAGCCACGAGTGGCTTCCTTCGATCACCCGGCCCTGCACGCCCACGGCCACACAGATGGCGTCGAACGACTCACGGGGCACGATCCCGTCGCGCGAACCCCACAGCACCGTCACCGGCATCCCCCGGTCTTTCAGCCCCTCGAGCTCACGGGTGAGGTCGGCCCGGCGGGCCAGGTTGGCCACCTTGACGACCGACTGCGGGTTGCGCATGAGGTTGGGCACGAGGTCTTCGAGCATGACCGGGATGACCCGGGTGGCCTGCGGGATGGGCCACACGTCGCTCGGGAAGTGCAGGCCCCAGTCCCACAGGGGCCGCTCGGCCATCGAGCGCAGGGTTCGGCCCTTTCGCCAGGTCGACCCGCCGATCGAGTTGACGAGCACCAGCGACCGGACCCGGGCCGGATCGTCGTGGGCGAAGCGAATGGCCACGCCACCGCCGAACGAGTGACCCACCACCACGACTGGCTCACGAAGCTTGACCGCATCGAGGAAGCCCTCGATCCACCGGGCGTAGCCGGCCAAGGAGAACTGCCCCTTGGGGAGCTCGGCCGTCCCACCGAAGCCGGGAAGGGCCGGCGCGATGACCCGGCACCCGCGAGCGGCCAAGCGCTGGACGACGCCCTTGTAGGAGTGGTGAGCCAGACCCCAGCCGTGGAGGACGAGCACCGGGAGACCCTCACCGCAGACCCCGTAGCGAGCCGACCGGTCCTGAACCCAGGTCCGCTTCCACACCACCGGACCAGCCGCCTCGGCGACCTCGTCGACTGGTCCCACCACGACGGGCGAGGGCTCGCCCGGGGACGCGGCAGACGGCACGATCACAGTCATAGATCAGATCATGGCGCTACGGGAGCAGCTGGCGCCTCTCGACCTCGTTGAGGCCACCCCAGATGCCGTGCGGCTCGCGAATCCGCAACGCATAGTCGAGGCAGGGCTGGCGCACGGCGCACTCACGGCAGATCGCCTTGGCTCGCACCTCACGCTCGGCCTTGTCTTCCTTGCGCTCGAACTGCGTGGGAGGGAAGAAGACGACCGACTGCGGGCCGCGACAGGCCGCCTTCACCTGCCAGAGCTCGTCCTTGCGCTGCGTCGACACCGGCCCCCCATACCTCCCCAGCAGCGAACATATGCCTATTCGTTGCGGAGAGCAACAGTGTTGTTACGAAGTTCACTCGCCGTCAGGGTGGCCGTCGCTTCCCTCTGAGGTGGGCTCTCCGGCGGGGCGACGGGCCCGTTCTCGATGGTCGCGGGCGCCACCCTCTTCGGGCTCGACCTCGAGCGTGGTGCCGATGATCGCAACCACGCGGGCTCGGGCGCCTTCGGCGATCGGCGTGGCCCGGTTGGTGCGGGCTCGCCACTGAGCATCTCGGATGCGCACCACGCCGTCGGGGTTGACCGGCACGACGGCCTCGCCGACCTCGCCGATCATCCACTCGCGCCCGATGGTGGGGGTGGCGAAGCGGGTGCGCACCATCGAGGGCATGCCCGCCAGGAAGGCCAGCAGCACCCCGCCGATGCCGGCCAGAAGGGTGATCCAACTCACGAGGATGCCGTCGTAGAGGAACACCGAGGCAAGCGCGAACGAGGCGGCGCCGAACCAGGTCCAGAAGCGGGGCACCCCGGTCTGGACGTCGATGGCGAAGGCGAACATGGCGAGGAAGATCAGGGCCACGGCCCAGCCTCGGGCCGGCAGCTCGGCGAGGCCGTAGAGCGCCAGCACGAGCGAGCCGGCCCCGATGATCCCCGCCACGCCCACCCCGGCAGTGAAGAACTCAAAGATCAGCAGCACCAGGCCGATCGTGAGCAGCAGGTAGGCCACCGGCGGGCTGGCCACGGTGTGGAACAGGCGGGGGACGAGCTCGACCTTGTAGAAGCGGGGAGTGGCGGTGGGCACCCGGCGGGGCTGGCCCCCGGCGTCGACGACGCGGGCCGTCTCGACGGTCGTGCCCATGTACTGGAGGCCGTCGAGCGACACCAGGAAGTCGCCAAGGGTCGGCGTGCCCAGCCCATCGGGTCCGGGCTTGAGCGCTCCCTGGGTGCGGGCCTCGGCGGCGCCGAGCGTGCCGCGCTGGAGCGTCGTGGTCGCGGCCCCGAAGGTCAGCTCGAACCCCGTGACCGGCAGCGGGCCGCCGAAGTCGCCGATGCGGCTACCCGGGGCCATGCCGGTGACCGCCGCGGCCCCAAGGAGCTGACCGGCGCGCCCGTAGGCGGTCGACCCGCTGGGCCCGACCCAGATGGTGACCGGGATCGGCGAGGCGTGGATCTGCTCGGCGAGCTGGGCCATCCGAGCTTCGCCGACGGTGTCGCCCTTGCTGTTGAGCTGGATGATGAGCGCTTGGGCGCCGTTGGTGGCCGAACGAGCCACCGAACGCGAGATCCAGTCGGCCAGGACCCGGTCGACCAGACCGGACACCTCGACGACGTCGACCGGCGGGTTGGCGGCCGTCGCGGCGGTGGTGCCGGCCGTCGGAGCGACGGTGGTCGCGGGCGTCGTGGTGCTGGCGTCGGCCGCGGAGGCCGAGTCACCAGCCCCGAGGGTCGCGAGCACGGCCAGGGCCGAGCAGCAGACGATGGCTATTCTGCGCAACGAAGCGCCTCCGGAGGGGGATCGTGGATCCTGAGCAGTTCTTCGCTGCCTCCCGGCTCGTCATCGTGGCGGGAAAGGGCGGCGTCGGGAAGACCACCGTAACGGCAGCGCTGGCTCGCGCCGCAGCCGGGGTCGGTCTGCGCGTCCTGGTGATCGAGGTGGAGGGTAAGAGCGGCCTGGCCTCGATGTTCGGGGGCAACGACCTGATGTACGACGAGCAGGTGCTCCTGGCGCCGGTCGAGGGCGGTCGGGGCGAGGTGCGGGCCCGCACGATCACGGCCGACCAGGCCCTCGTCGACTACCTGCACGACCACGGGCTACGGCGGCTGTCAGGCCGCCTGGCCCGCACCGGCGTGCTCGACGTCGTCTCGACGGCCGCGCCGGGCATCGAGGACATCCTCGTGCTCGGCAAGGTGAAGCAGCTCGAACGATCGGGGCAGTTCGACCTGCTGCTGCTCGATGCCCCCGCCGCCGGTCACGCCGTGACGTTCCTCCAATCGGCTCGCGGACTCCTCGACGCCGTGTCCGTCGGACCGATCCACGCCCAGGCCAAGGACGTGCTGGAGATGCTCACCGACCCGACCCGGTGCCAAGTCGTGCTGGTCACGCTGCCCGAAGAGACGCCGGTCAACGAGCTCGTCGACACTGCCTACCGCCTCGAGGACCGGGTCGGGCTCAGCCTTGGGCCGGTGGTCGTCAACGGCTGCTCGGCCGACCTGGCCGGCCTGGCCGTGGATCCCGCGGACGCTGCCGCCGCCATCGGCGAGGTGCTCGATGACGCCACGACCGACGCCCTGCGCAGGGCGGCCGCGTTCCGGCGGTCGAGGGTCGAACTGCAGCACGAGCAGGTCGGTCGCCTGGCCGAGCGGCTCCCCCTCCCCCAGATCGAGCTGCCGTTCCTGTTCACCTCCGCGCTGGGGCCGGCCGAGCTCGACATCCTGGCCGCGGCTCTGACCGGTGGCCTTCGGACGCTCGCCGCGTGAGCGACCAGCCCACGGCAACCGATGCCACACCTGAGCCGGCTGGCGTGCCCGAGCCGGTGGCCGCGCCCGCGCTGGAGGCTGTCCCCGATCTGACGGGGCTGGTCGATGGCAGCAGGATCGTGATCTGCTGCGGATCAGGCGGCGTGGGCAAGACCACCACTGCGGCCGTGATCGCCCTCGAAGGGGCTCGTCGGGGGCGGCGAGCCGTCGTGGTGACGATCGACCCAGCCAAGCGCCTCGCCGACGCACTCGGCCTGAGCGCGCTGACCAACACCCCCACCAAGATCGACGGGCCGTGGCCGGGCGAGCTCTGGGCGGTGATGCTCGACACCAAGAGCACCTTCGACGCCCTCGTCGTGGGCAACGCCCCGACGCCCGAGCAGGCCGACCGCATCCTGGCCAACCCGTTCTACCGGAACATCTCCCAGGCCCTGTCGGGAACGCAGGAGTACATGGCCACCGAGAAGCTCTACGAGCTTCACGAGGGTGGAGCGTTCGACCTCGTGGTGGTCGACACGCCCCCGACCCGGAACGCCCTCGACTTCCTCGACGCTCCCGCCCGCCTCACCCGGTTCCTCGACCACCGGCTCTACCGCGTGCTGATGACGCCGACGCGGGCCTACATGCGAGCCATGAACGCCGCCGCTCAGGCCTTCCTGCGGCCCTTCGCCCGGGTCGTCGGGATGGAGGTCGTGCAGGACGCCATCACCTTCTTCCAGGCCTTCGACGGCATGGAAGCGGGCTTCCGGGACCGGGCCAGCCGGGTGCTGCAACTCCTCACCGCCCCGGGAACGGCCTACGTCGTGGTGGCCTCGCCCCGCCGCGACACCGTCGACGAGGCATCGTTCTTCGCCGACAAGCTGGCCGAGTCCGGCGTCGCCATCAGCGCACTGATCGTCAACCGGATGCAGCCCTCGTTCGGTGGTCCGCCGCCCGCTGAGGCACGGTCCCGGGCCGAGGTTCTGGCGGGCACTGCGCTCGGCGACCACTACGCCAACCTGGCCGACGTGTCGACCCTGGCCGCGAACGAGGAAGCTGAACTGGCCGACCTGAAAGGCCGCATCGGGGGGGCCACCGTGGTGCGGGTGCCGCTGTTGCGCTCTGACGTGCACGACCTCGAGGGCCTGGACCTGGTCGCCGCCCACCTGTTTGCCCGCCCGGCCCCTCGCTGATCTCGTGAAGGGTGCCGACAGGGCGCCGGGTAAGGTCTTCGCCGATGCCTGACCTGCTGATCGCCGCCGACGCCCAATGGGTCATCGACGACATCGTGGCGGCTCTGGGCGCCCCCGGCACGAGCCTGCGGATCGTGCGCGACGGCAAGGCCGTCGTGGCCGCCGTGCGTGACGAGACCCCCGATCTGGTGGTGCTCGACCAGCAGATCGGCAACATGGGGGCGATGGCCATCACCATGGCGCTGCGGCTCGAGCAGAGCGGCGGGCGGCTCCCGCGGGTGCCGATCCTGGTGCTCCTCGACCGTCAGGCCGACATCTTCCTGGCTCAGCGGTCCGAGGCCGACGGCTGGCTCGTGAAGCCGGTCAACGCCCGCCGCCTGCACCGCGCGGCAACCACGATCCTGGCCGGCGGCACGTTCTCTGATGATCGTCCAACGCCGTCCCAGGCCGCCGCTGCGGCTGCGGTAGGGGCGGCCGCCACCGAGGTCGCACCCGACGCCGAACCCGAAGGCGTCGAGGCCGGCGTCGGCGGCTAGGGTTCGCCACGCACAACGGGAAGTAGCGCAGCTTGGTTAGCGCGCAGCGTTCGGGACGCTGAGGTCGCGGGTTCGAATCCCGCCTTCCCGACCAGCAAACGTCCTGGTCAGGGCCGGTCTGCTCCTCTACGGGCGGCCGGCCTCCTTCGTTTCGATCGCGCGGCCATTGCTCAGCGCGCCGCCGGTGCAAGCGCCGGACGTGAGGGTCTGGCCCCCGGAGCTGCCGTGAATCCTTGGTGATGGACTCGCCTCGGGCTGGAGCGAGCGTTGGGACCCCGGCGGTTCTCAGTGAGCACTGACGACGGTCGACTGCTTGGAGAACCTGGGGATGAGGAGGGCCGAGAGGGCGACCACGACGGCGGTGATGACGGCCAGCCAGGCGAAGCTCGCTTCAAGCGCAAGCGAGCTCTTGAACGTGCTCGTCTGGACCGCTCCGACGAATGCGCCGACCCCGAGCACTCCGGCGAAGAACACAGCGGCGCCGCGCGACGCGGTGGCACCAGCGATGAGGAGGCCTGCGCCAAGAGCAACTTCGATCAGGCCGAGGATGGTCGTGTGCGTGAAGCCGAGCACTTCGACCACGGGCACGCGCATTGAGCCCTCGAAGCCCGCTCGGGTGATGGCGATGAGGCCGATCACCAACAGCACGAGGCCCGCCACCGCGGCGATGATGGCATCGGGGGCGAAGCGGCGTGAGAACGATGTGCGCGAGGTGGACGTCTCGGTCGGCACCGGGCTCGTACCGTCGCTCACGGTCTGCATCGGGCTCGTACCATCGCTCACGGTCTGCGCTCGCTCGTACTGCGGGCTTTGCTGGGTGGTGATCGATTCCTTCATCGTGGGACCTCTTCCATAGGTTCGGCTGACGCACCGCGTGATCAAGCAGTACCCGCCGATGTCGTCGGTTCAAACCCCCCGTCCAGCGCCGCGCTTGTCGGCTGTCGACCTGGGTCGACGGCGAAGGGATGTGGCGCCTGACCGGCCAGTTCGATCCGGTCACCGGCGCGCGCATCGACGCCCGCCTCCGCGCCGCCTTGACCGCGGTAGAGGCGGCCGGCGCCCCGGCCGACGCTCCCGACGACCCATTGGAGCGTCACTCGTTCCTTCGGGCCGACGCACTGGCTGCCCTCGTCAATGGCGACGGGCCACGAGGCGGACCGGCCGAGCTGGTGATCGTGCTCGACACCACCGCCGTCGACGCCGACGGCCACCCCGTCGTGGACTGGGCGATCCCGGTCGAGATCCCGGCATCGGTGCTCGCCGACCTCTACGACCACGGCGAGCTGTACCGGCTGGTGCCGGTCATCGTGCGGGCCCGCGTTGTGCTGCACGCCCCAGGCACGCTGGACCTGGGCCACACCACCCGACTGGCCAACCGCGACCAACGCCGAGCACTCCGAGCCCTGTACCCGACCTGTGCCATGCCGGGCTGCGCCGTCCGGTTCGGTGACTGCGCCATCCACCACGTCATCTGGTGGGAACCACCCCACAACGGGCCGACCGATCTGGACAACCTGGTTCAGAGTCAATGTGTCTGCACGCCTACGTGCACCCGTTCACCTGGCTGCGCGTGGTCGGCTGGCTTCCTCGCAAGCATCGCCATGCCAACTGGGGGTTTCTGCGACGGCGCTACCTGGCCAACAGGTGGTGGCCCGAGCACGATGGCATGGCTCTGTTCGACTGTCGAGCAGTCCCGGTGACCCACTACCGCTACCGCGGAACACGGATCCCCACGCCATGGAACGTGACCAGCACCGCCGCCTGACCGACGGCACGGGCTCGTGGAGAGCCGGATGCGGTGGAAGCCGCACGTCCGGTTCGGGGGACGGGCCGGAGAAACCCACCCGCCGAAACGCAGGCAGGGCGCTCCGGTCCGATCCCACTGGGCCACCCAAGCCCTCGACGTCGTGCGCCGCTGGGTGTGGGAGCTGTTGCGCCACATGGACCTGCCCGGCCACGCCCGCCAACTGAAGAACTGCCGGTACGCGCTGTGGAAGGACCCCGAAGACCTCGCCGCCCGCCAAGCGGCCAAGCTGGCCTGGATCGCCCGCCACAACCACAGCCTCTACCGGGCCTACCTGTTGGAGGAGCAGCTTCGCCTCGTGTTCCACCACCGCGGTGACCAGGCCATCGCCATGCTCGACGCCGGGCTCGCCTGGGCCCCCGCCGGTCCCGGATCCCCGCCTTCGTCGAGCTCTACCACCGCATCAACGAGCACCGTGACGGGATCATCGCCAGCGTGACCCACGGCTTGTCCAACGGGTTGACCGAGAGCGTCAACACCAAACTCCGGCTCATCACCCGCATCGCCTACGGGTTCCGATCCACCGACAACCTCATCGCCCTCTGCCTCCTCGACCGAGGCGGTCACTGCCCACCCCTCCCCGGCCGACCGATCACCACATGACCCACGGATCAGTCACAAGAGCCAGAAAACTCAGCACAGGACGAGATCGAGCAACACGAGACGGACTTCGACTTACTCCACAACTGCTTCTGAGCTGCGGGTTTGCGGACGTGGCAACACGTGGCAACACGAGCAAACACCCTGGAAATTGGGTTCGATTCCCGTCCACCTCCGCCAACAACGTCCGTCCTGTCAACGAGGCGGCGTCGTTCTTGACCGCCGCCCGGTTGGGGGCTCCTCTCGCAGCTGCCTATGGTCCATGCCATGGGAGTGCGTCGTCTTGATCACGTCCAACTGGCCATGCCGCCGGGGGGTGAACCCGAGGCGAGGGCGTTCTACATGGGACTGCTCGGCATCCCGGAGGTGCCGAAGCCACCGCACCTCGCGGCGCGCGGTGGCTGCTGGTTCGAGGACGGCGATCTCAGGATCCACCTGGGGGTCGAGCAGGACTTCCGGCCCGCTCGCAAGGCCCACCCGGCACTGCTCGTCGACGACCTGGCGTCACTCGTCGCAACGCTGCACATGGTGGGCGTGGTCGTTCGCGACGACGAACCGCTCGATGGTTATGCACGGGTGTACGTGGATGATCCCTTCGGCAATCGGATCGAGCTCATGGAACCGATCGCCTGATCGCCCCGAAAGGTAGGGGCTCGGGACAGGTCGCGAACCCCTGCGGTAGGGTGCCGGCATGAAGAAGATCTTGCTCCTCCTCGTCGTGATCGGCCTGGCGGCCTTTGCATTCCAGAAGGTCCGCTCCGCCTAGTCCACGGTCGGGCCTCATGTCCGGCTGATCTCGTCTCTCGATGGTACGAGAAACCTATTCCATCCGACCGATTCGTCGGCGCTATGTGTACTTGTGAAATAACGCTCGAGTATGGGGA
>JBBRTJ010000113.1:0-10435 GCA_038244535.1 Acidimicrobiales bacterium
GCAAGGCGGGCTACGACGTCCACCACCGCTTCGACGGCGGCATCATCGACATCTCCTTCGAGCTCGAACCGACCCAGGAGGTCGCCGATGTCGTCGAGCGGCGCGAGCAGCGCGCCGACAGCCGGTCGATCGCGCGGCTGCTCCAGCCCCGCTCGGTCGCCGTCATCGGGGCGGGGACACAGCGAGGTTCGATCGGCGCCGTCGTGCTGCGCAACCTGCTCGCCGAGGGCTTCGACGGTCCCGTGTACCCCGTCAACCCCACGACCCCCCACGTCGGCGGCATCCCCGCGACCGCCAGCATCCTCGACATCGTCGACGACGTTCACCTCGCCATCGTGGCCGTGCCGGCGTCCGTCGTTCCCCAGGTGCTCGACGAGTGCGCCCTCAAGCGGGTGCGGGGGGTGGTCGTCATCTCGACGGGCTTCGCCGACGCGGGACCAGACGGCGCGGCGGTCGAACGCGAGATCGTCGAGCGAGCCCGTCGCAACGGGATGCGCCTCGTCGGCCCGGCCAGCATGGGCGTGATCACCACCTCGATCCGTGATCGTCCGGGCGCGCTTCATGCCTCGTTCGCCCCCACCGGGGTGCTCCCCGGCCGGCTGGCGCTCTCGTTGCAGTCGGGCCCGCTGGCCACCGCGCTGCTCGAGCAGGCCCGCCGCATCGGCGTGGGCTTCTCGTGCTTCGTCTCGCTCGGCAACAAGGGTGACGTCAGCGCCAACGACCTCCTCAACTACTGGAGCGACGATCCCGCCACCGATGTGGTGCTGCTCTACATCGAGAGCTTCGGCAACCCGCGCAAGTTCCTGCGAACGGCGCGGCGGGTTTCGCGGACCAAGCCGGTCGTGGCCGTGCGCGGTGCGGCCTACGGAGTCGATGCCGCCACCACCGACGCGCTTTACCAGCAGGCCGGGGTGATCAGGGTCAACACCGTGGCCGAGCTGCTCGACATGGGGCGGCTGCTGGTTGGGCAGCCTCTCCCCGCGGGCACGAGGGTCGCGGTGATCACCGATGCGCGCAGCCCCGGGGTCCTCGCCCTCGAGCGTGTCCGGTTCGAGGGCCTGAGCGTGGCCGAGCTCGGCGTCGACACTCGCACCGCGCTCCACGCGGCCTTGCCCGCCTCGGCCATGCTGCAGCCGCTCGTCGACCTCACCCCGAAGGCGGTGGCCGCGGACTATCGAGCCGCCCTGCTGGCGGTGGGCGACGACCCGGGCGTCGACGTGCTGCTCGTCATCCATGCCCCGCCCCTCCTGGGTGATGACGACGACGTCGCGGCGGTGATTGCGGAGGCCGCGGCCACCTCGGGGCGCACGACCGTGGCCATCATGCTGGGCCGCGGTGACGGTCCTTTGCGCGAGGGGAGCGGTGTGCCCGCCTTCGCCTTTCCCGAGCCGGCGGTCGTCGCCCTCGCTCGAGCGGCGCGCTACGCCGCGTGGCGGCAGCGCCCTGCGGGCACCGTGGCGTCGTTGCCCGACGTCGACCACGACCGGGCCCGAGCCCTCGTCGACCACGCCCTCGCGGTCCGCCCCGAGGGCACGTTGCTCCCGCTGTCGGTGACGCGTGAGCTGCTCGCCTGCGCCGGCATCGAGTTCGCTCCGGCACTCGCCATCACCTCGATCGACGCTGCCGTTGACGCCGCTGATCGCCTCGGCTACCCGGTGGCGCTCAAGGCGGCAGGTCTCACCCGGCTCGTGCGCAGCGAGGATGGCGGTGTCGCCCTCGATCTGGCCTCGGCCGACGACGTCAGGGCGTCGTACGCGCGAATGGCCGACCACCTCGGTCCCGCCATGGCCGAGGCCATCGTCCAGCGGATGGCGCCGGGCGGGGTCGAGGTCATCGTGGCCATCGAGCACCACCCGGCGATCGGCCCGGTCATCGGCTTCGGTCTCGGGGGGGCGTTCGCCGACGTCATCGGCGACCGAGTGCGGCGCAGTGCGCCGCTCACCACAGCCGATGCGGTCGAGATGATCGACGGTTCACGGGCCAGGGCGGCACTCGCTTCTGCCGGGGTGGACATCGACGCGCTCATCGCGTTGCTGTGCCGTGTGAGCGCTCTCGTCGATGCCTTCGCCGAGATCGACCAGCTCTCGCTGAACCCGGTCTTGGCCTCGCCATCGGGCGCCGTTGTCGTCGACGCGTCGGTGCACGTTGCCCCCGGGTCGACGGTGACCACCGAGGCGGTGCCAACACGACGCCTCACCTGACCTGCTCGGCCGACCCGGCCAACGTCGAAGGGAAGTGAGCCGAAGTCCGCTCCCCTGGTCAGGGCATGCGCGGAATGCGTGCCGAGGCGGTCAGGCGTTCGGGTTGTTGATCACGGCTTGGTTGGCGGACGCGACCTGGGGCCCGTAGGCCCGCAAGGTGTTCTCGAAGATCTCGATCCACGAGGCGAAGTGGGCCACGCCGTTGGCCGCCACCCGCTGGAAGTACGCGGGATCACACGTCGTGGTCGGGTGCGACTTCTCGACCACGATGCCGGGGCAGAGCGGCTGGCTGGTCTCCTTTTCGGACGCCTGGTAGCCGATCTTGGCGCCGAGCGGCTTGTAGACGTCGAGCGGGGTGCCGACGCTGTCACGCAGTGCCGCGTAGTTGACGCCGAAGTTCGGACCAAGGTTGGCGATCGACCACCTGACGATCTGGTCGAGGGCGAGGTCTCGCTTGATCGGCTGGCTGTTGTCGTCGAGGTCGGGGAAGCTGTCGCTCGGGATGACCGGCGTGGCCAACTGCTGGGTGTTGAAGTGGTACTTCCACAGCAGCGCGATCTTCTGGTACGCGGCAACCAGCACGCTGGGCTTGTAGCCCATCGACTGCCAGGTGGCGATGGCGTTGCTCTCGGGGCAGCCGGACTTGGCTCTCACCGTGCCGTCGCCCGTCGGCAGGCGCAACTCGACCGTCGACTGGTTGATGCCGGTGATCTTCACTTGGACGACCTGGGCCAGGTAGCCCGTCGAGACGAGGTGGGCCTTGACGCCTTTGATCATGATCTCGAGGGTCGCCTGGTAGGCGGGGTCCCAGGGCAGTGGGATCGTCATCGGGTTGCAGTTCGCCGCGGCGCCGCCACCGGCCACGATCGTGAAGTCGACTCCCTGCGCTGTGCCACCTCCGGCCTTGAAGACCCACGCCGGGGTGGCGTCGCCCGCGCCGATGGCCAGGATGACGCCCTTGCCGTTGGCCTTGGCAGCGGCGAAGTCGCCGTCGAGCAGGCTCCAGTCCCAGGTGGTCGCCGTGGGCTGGAGGTCGCTCCACGCGTAGCGAAGAAAGAGGCCAGCCACTTCGGGTCTGGCGGGGATGTCGGGTGAGATGGGCTTGCCCATGTAGTTGGTGACGTAGATGCCCTGGGCCACGTTGCCGACCGCACCGCGGTCCCCCCCGTCTCCACCGCCATCGTCACGAGTGGCGATGACCACACCGATGACGCCGATGATGAGGACGACGACGACGGCGATGCCGCCGATCAGCAGCCCCTTGCTGCGCCTCTTGTCACCTGCAGCCTCGGCCACCGTGGCCTCGGCGGCGGGAGCGGTGGCTGCGGCGGGCGCGGTCGGCGATGCTGCTGCCGCCTCGCGAGCTGCGTCCGATGGGGCTGCGATGGGCTCCTCGGGGAGTCCCGTCCCCTGACCGAGGTCGCCGTCTGCCACGCTTCGCCCTTTCGTTGAACCCGCCGCTCAGGTGCTCGGTGCACGCGCTGGAGCGATGCTAGGAGCGGACGTGATCGCGGCCACGTCGGGGCCGCTACTTTTCGAGCGCTCGTGCTGCAACTCGCGTCTGGTCCCGGTAGGACCGGACGGTGTTCTGGAAGACCTCCAGCCAGGCCATGCCCTGGCGTTGACCGAGATCGATGGCCTGCCGATACGCCTCAGGGCTGCAGTCGCTGGTGGGCCGTCCCTTCGCCAGCTCCACGCCGGCGCACGTCGGGTTGCCGAACTGGTTCTCGGCGATCTGGAACCCGATCGGGATCCCCTGCTCGCGGTGACTGCCCAACGGGCTCCCGATGCCCAACTTGAGCGCGTTGTACGAGACCGCGAAGCGGGCCCCATAGGTGGTCGATGCCCAGGTCATCATCTCGGTGAGGGTGGCGTCGCCAGCGCGCGCCGTGGGTCCCGACGCGTCGAGGTCGGGCAGTGACTGCTTCGGCAGGATCGCGGTGTCGAGGGCGGCCGCGGGGAAGGCCGTTGCCCACGAGCGGGCGTTGGCTCGGAACGCCTCCATGATCAGTTCCGGCGAGTACCCCGCGGCCTGCCAGGTGGCGAGGGCGTTCGATGCGGGGCACCCCGACTGCGCCGTCGACAGGCCGGGGTCAGCGGGGAGGCGCAGCTCGGCGGTCGTCTGGTTGATCCCGGTCACCTTCACCTGTTGGACGAGGCCGAGGTGACCGGTGGTGCTCAGGTGATCGGCGACCCGATGGGCGAGTCGATCGACGAGCGACAGGTAGGTCGCATCCCATGGCGGCGGCATGGACACCGATGTGCAGTTGGCGGCGTCGCCCTGGTGGGCGACGATCGTGAAGTCGAGCTTGGCGACGTGCCGGTCGTACACGTACGACGGTGTTGCGCCCCCGGCGACGATCGCCAGCAGCAGGCGCTTGTCGGCGGCTGCGGCGGTGGCCGTCGCGGCATCGAGCGCGCTCCAGTCCCACCGGTCGTCGCCGACCTCGAGCTCGGACCAGGTGAGACGCAGCATCCCCCCCGTGACGACGTCGCCCTGGAGCACGTCCGCAGCCAGTGGGCGCCCGAGGTCGTTGGTCACGTACACCCCGGCGGGTTGGCCGCCGGCGCCCGGGGGAGGTGGCGGCACCGTCGTGCGATTGGGAGCTGTGGTGGTCGTGGTTGTCGGGCGCGTCGGTCGGCCAGCAACGGTGGTTCGGGTCGGGATCACCAATGACGGTGGCCGAGCGCCGGGAACGGGTGGGTGCACCAGCCACCAACCGAAGCCGGCGAGCCCCGCGACGACGGCCACCAGCAGCGCGTAGGGCCATCGGGGTCGGCGGGGCGTCGTGCTCGCGGGGAGGGGGGGAGGCGCCGCCATTGACCGGCCATCCTGCCCGTCTGTGACCCGCCGCGGGGTCGCACCCCCGAGCGATGGGTCAGCCCGGGTCCCGGGGGAGGCCGAGGACGCGCTCGCCGATGATGTTGCGAAGCACGTTCGAGGTGCCGCCCATGATCGTGTAGGCCGGTCCGTAGCAGATGGTTCGCGCTCGGCGGCCCCACAGCATCGTGTCGGCACCGCAGGTGCGGGCCACGAACTCGGCCACCCGCTGCTCGTGCTCGGTGCAGTACGCCTTGGTGGCGGCCGAGAAGCTCTTGGGCGCCTGGCCCATGACTTCGCGGAGCACCAGCAGGCGCCCGATGGCGTAGGCCGATTCGAGGCGGGCGATCTCCTGGCGCACGAGGGGGTTGGTCGTGTCGGCCCGGTCACGGGCGTCGAGGTAGAGCGCGTAGTTCGACACGAGGCGATCGATGCCGCCCCGTTCGTGCTCGAGCTGGCGCATGGTCTGCTTCCACGAGCCACCCTCGGCGCCGACGAGGTTGGCCGCTGGGACCCGAACCTCGTCGTAGAAGACCTCGCAGAAGTGGCGGTTGGTGGTCATGTCGGTGATGGCGTTGACGGTGATGCCCGGCGAGTCGAGAGGCACGATGAGCTCCGAGATGCCCGCGTGCGGCGGTCCCTCGGTCGAGGTTCGGCAGATGAGGTAGCAGTAGTCGGCGGTCTCGCCGAAGCTGGTCCAGATCTTCTGACCCGTCACGATCCAGGTGTCTCCGTCGCGCACGGCTCGAGTCGTGAGCGAGGCGAGGTCGGAGCCGCTGTTCGGCTCGCTCATGCCGATGCACCACCCGGCCTCGCCCGCCAGGATCCCAGGCAGGAACTCGCGCTTTTGGTCATCGGTGCCGTAGGCGAGCAGCGTCGGCCCCATCTGGCGATCGGCGAACCAGCTCGCAGCGATCGGCGCACCGGCCCGGATGAGGGCCTCGGTGACGACGAACCGCTCGAGGACGGTGCGACCCCCTCCGCCCCACTGGGTCGGCCACGTCATGCCGATCCAACCCCTCGCCCCCAGCTCGCGACTGAACTCGCGGGAGTAGCCGTTGATCCAGGCATCGTCGTGGACGCCGTACGTGGCGACCGCCTGTCTGGCGACCTCCTCGGCCTCGGCCTGCAGGGCCAGGAGCTCAGGTGACCAGAGGAAGTCCATGGTGCGATGCTAGGCACGGGCCGTCACCGGTCGGACCGTCGAGCGCGGACTACGCTGTACAGGTCAGATACAAGTGAGCACGGGAGCAGCGCGTCAGATGACCAAGATCAAGGTGGCCAAGCCGGTCGTCGAGCTCGACGGCGACGAGATGACCCGCATCATCTGGCAGTTCATCAAAGAGCAGCTGATCCTGCCCTACCTCGATGTCGAGCTCGACTACTACGACCTCGGCATCGAGCACCGTGACGCCACCGACGACCAGGTCACGATCGATTCCGCCAACGCGATCCTTCGCCATGGGGTCGGTGTGAAGTGCGCCACCATCACGCCTGACGAGGCCCGGGTCGAGGAGTTCGGGCTCAAGCAGATGTGGAAGTCGCCGAACGGCACGATCCGCAACATCCTCGGCGGCGTGGTCTTTCGCGAGCCGATCATCTGCACCAACATCCCGCGCCTCGTGCCGGGGTGGACCAAGCCGATCGTCATCGGTCGTCATGCTTTCGGCGACCAGTACCGCGCCACCGACACTCGCATCCCGGGCGAGGGCACCCTCACCATGGTGTTCACCCCCAAGGACGGCTCGGCCCCGATGGAGCTCGAGGTGTTCCAGTTCCCCGGCGCGGGCGTGGCTATGGCCATGTACAACCTCGATGCCAGCATCCGAGACTTTGCTCGGGCCTCGATGCGCTACGGCCTGCAACGCAACTACCCCGTGTACCTCAGCACGAAGAACACGATCCTCAAGGCCTACGACGGGCGTTTCAAGGACCTGTTCCAGGAGGTGTTCGAGGCCGAGTTCGCCGCCGACTTCGCGGCGGCCGGCCTCACCTACGAGCACCGCCTCATCGACGACATGGTGGCCGCTGCCATGAAGTGGGAGGGCGGCTACCTGTGGGCCTGCAAGAACTACGACGGCGACGTGCAGAGCGACACGGTGGCCCAGGGCTTCGGCTCGCTCGGCCTCATGTCGTCGGTGCTGTTGACGCCCGATGGTCAGGTGATGGAGGCCGAGGCCGCCCACGGCACGGTCACTCGCCACTATCGCGAGCACCAGAGAGGCAACAAGACCTCCACGAACCCCATCGCGTCGATCTTTGCCTGGACCCGGGGCCTGGCTCACCGTGGCAAGCTCGACGGCACCCCCGGGGTCACCGAGTTCGCCGAGACCCTCGAGCGGGTGTGCGTCGAGACCGTCGAGAGCGGTCGCATGACCAAGGACCTGTCGCTCCTCATCAGCAAGGACCACCCCTGGCTCACGACCCAGGAGTTCCTCGCCGCCCTCGACGACGGCCTCAAGCAAGCCATGAGGCTCTGAGGCCCAGAGGCCCCTGCGCCTAGGGGCTCGCCCGTCATGATCCTGCGCGTCATCGATCCATCGGAAGCCGAGCTGTGCGCGCGGCTCGGCCAGTTGGTGCTGGCGGCGTACGTTGCGCTCCCCGGTCACCCGGCTGACCCGGACTACGACCGCGAGTTGGTCGACGTGGCCGGCAGGGCCCGGGTCGCCGTCGTGGTCGCGGCGTTTGCTGGTGCTGACCATCTGGGCGGGGCGGGCGCCCCGATCGGCTGCGTGACCTACGTGCCCGACCACGCCAACCCGCTCGCCGAAAGGGTCGAGGCCGATGGGGCCTCATTTCGCATGCTCGGCATCGATCCCTCTGCGCAGCGCACGGGCGCGGGACGAGCGCTCACCACGTGGTGCATCGATCGCGCCACCGCCGACGGCAAGCGCACCCTCGCCATCCACTCGGGGGCGTGGATGACGAACGCCCACCGCCTCTACGCCGAGCTGGGCTTCGTCCGCGAGCGGGCCAACGACTGGGTCTTCGTCGACGAACCGACGGGGTTGCGTGTCGAGCTGTGGGGGTTCATCCGCTTGCTCTGAGGGCCGTCACTCAGGTCGGCGGCACCATCGTCGGATCGTGGACGAGGCAGAACGGGTGACCGGCCGGGTCGAGGTAGACGCGGAAGCTCGTTCCGGGCTGGGTCGTCGCCTTGACGGCGCCGATGGCGAGGACTGCCGCCTCGCCGACATCGAGGTCGGGCACGTCGAAGTCGAGGTGGGCCTGTTGGGGGTGGTCAGGGTCGGGCCACTGCGGTGGCTGGTGGTCGGGGGCGAGTTGGAAGGCCAGCGTCGCGCCCGCCTCGCTGCGCAGCTGGATCCAGTCACCGCCGTCGTGGTCGATGGGCCAGCCGGTCAGCTCGCTGTAGAAGCGGGCAAGTCGGGACGGGTCGCGCGTGTCGAGGGCGGCCATGCTGAAGCGGGCGATTCCGGGCACCTGCCCAGTTTGACCGTCAGATTCCCCGCCTGGCGGGCAGTTCGGCGGTTTGACCGTCAGATTCCCCGCCTGGCGGGCGGTTCGGCGGTTTGACCGTCAGATTCCCCGCCTGGCGGGCGGTTCGGCGGTTTGACCGTCAGAGTCCCCGCCTGGCGGGGAGTTCGGCGGTTTGACCGTCAGATTCCCCGCCTGGCGGGCGGTTCGGCGGTTTGACCGTCAGATTCCCCGGTGTTCGTCGCTGATCGACCCGCTTGGCTGGCTCTTCGGTACGGTCGCCCCATGCGAGCTGTCGTGTTGCGGACCCACGGTGGGGTCGAGGTGCTCACCATCGACGAGGTTGTCGATCCGGTGCCCGGACCTGAGGAGCTCCTGGTGCGGGTGCGGGCCACCGCCCTGAACCGGGCCGACCTGCTCCAGCGGATGGGCTTCTACCCCGGGCCGCCGATGGCGCTCGAGATCCCTGGCCTCGAGTATGCGGGCCAGGTCGAAGCCGTCGGTGAGCGGGTCACAGCGTGGACGGTCGGCGACGACGTGATGGGCATCGTCGGCGGCGGCGCCCACGCCGAGAAGGTGTGCGTCCACGAGCGGGCCGCCATCCGAGTGCCGGCCGGTCTCACGCTGGTCGAGGCCGCGGCCATCCCCGAGGTGTTCCTCACGGCGTGGGATGCCCTTGTGCTGCAGGGTGGGCTGACGTTGGGTCGCTGGGCGCTCGTGCACGCCGGCGCATCCGGCGTCGGCACGGCCGCCATCCAACTGGCGAAGAGCATCGGCGCACGCGTGGCGGTGACCTGCTCCGCGGGCAAGAGCGCGGCGTGCCTCGGCCTCGGAGCCGATCTCGTCCTGGAACGCTCACCGCACGACTGGTTGAGCGATGCCAAGGCGGCCGTGCCCGCGGGCTTCGACGTGATCCTCGACGTGATCGGCGGTGACGAGGTGGCCCGCAACCTCGACGCCGTGGCGCTTCAGGGGCGGATCCTGCAGGTGGGCCTGATGGGCTCTGGGGCGGTGGCGATCAACGCCGGGTTGCTGCTCGCCAAGCGGGCGGCGTGGATCGGCACCACGTTGCGCATGCGCCCACTCGAGCAGAAGGCGGCGCTGGCCCAACGGTTCGGCGCCGAGGTGGTGCCTCTGTTCGACAGCGGTGCGCTCCGTCCCGTGATCGACCGGGTGCTGCCCTTTGCCCAGATCGCCGAGGGCCACCTGCTGCTCGAGGCCAACGCGACGGTCGGCAAGGTCGTCCTCGAGCTCTGATGGCGCGGCCACCGCACCGCCCCCGTCAGGCGAGCGGACCGCCGTAGACCTCTCGGGTGGTCTCGCCCTGGTCGAAGCGGGCCTGAGCGGCGGCCATCGAGGCGAGTGCGGCCGGGGCGGCGCTGAAGCTCTGAAAGATCATCTGGTCGTTCATCACCGACTCCGCGATCCGCAGCAGGTCGTCACCTTCGGTGAGCATCCGCTTCATGCCTGCGACCGCGGCTGGAGGCATCGAGGCGATGCGCTCGGCCCAGGCCATCGCCGCGCTGAGAGCCTGACCGCTGGGCACGACCCGGTTGATCCCCCCGAGGTCGTAGATGCGCTGGGCGGTCATCGGCGCGCCGAGCAGCACCATCTCGGCCGTGGCCGTGCGGCCGATGAGGTGGCGCAGCCGGGACGTGCCGCCGATGCCGGTGCCGACCCCGATGCCAACCTCGGGCTGGCCGAACAGCACGTGGTCTTCGGCGATGCGGAGGTCGCAGGCCCAACCGAGCTCGCACCCGCCACCGCTGGTGTCGCCGCTGATCGCCGCGATGGTCACCACCGAGGTGCGGTTCAGCTCGTGCAGGCACTGAAACCAGGCGCCACCCTCGCCGGTGGCGGGTTGGCCCTGCATCGTGGCCAGGAGGTCCGTCAGCCACGCGTGTTCGAACCAGTGGCCGGGCACCGCCGAGGCCAGCACCGAGGCGCGGGCCCCCCCCTCGCGGGCGGCCACCAACGC
>JBBRTJ010000114.1:0-10383 GCA_038244535.1 Acidimicrobiales bacterium
CCTCGGCTCGCCGGTGGCCATCGAGATCGGCAACAGCGAGTGGACCAAGAGCGACAAGTGGCACGAGGAGATGTCGCCGGCCCCGGGGGTCACGGCCAACCCGTTGACCCAGCCGCGGCCGGGCCACGCCGACCTCACCGGCATGCAGAAGTACGGCTTCACCGACGCCCGTGACGTCCTCGAGCGGGCATCGGCGCGCGAGACCGCGGCGCGCGTCGCCGCGGGGGCGCTGGCCAAGAAGCTGCTGGCTGCCCTCGGCACCGAGGTCATCAGCCACGTCATCCAGATGGGCCCGGTGCGGTGCAAGGCCAGCCACCGGCCCACGCCCGCCGACCTCGCCACCGTCGACGCCTCACCCGTGCGCTGCTTCGACGCCGCCACCGAAGAGGCGATGGTCAACGAGATCGAAGCCGCCGCCAAAGATGGCGACAGCCTGGGCGGGGTGGTCGAGGTGCTGGCCTACGGCGTGCCCGTCGGGCTCGGCAGCCACGTGCACTGGGACCGCAAGCTCGACGCCCTCCTAGCCGAGGCGCTCATGAGCATCCAGGCCGTCAAGGGGGTCGAGATCGGCGACGGGTTCGAGGTGGCGGGCCGGCGAGGATCGGCGGCCCACGACCCGATCCTGTGGGATGCGGCCGCCGGGGCGTACCGGCGCGAGTCGACCCTGGCGGGCGGCACCGAGGGCGGCATGAGCACGGGCGAGCTGCTCGTGGCCCGGGCCGCCATGAAGCCGCTGGCCACGCTCAACCGGCCCACGCTCAAGACCGTTGACACGGTGACCAAGCAAGAGACCGTGTCGTTCAAGGAGCGCACCGATGTGACGGCCGTGCCGGCGCTGGGGGTCGTGGCCGAGACGATGGTTGCGCTGGTGCTCGCCGATGAGGCCTTGCGCAAGTTCGGGGGCGACTCGATGCCTGAACTGCTGCGCAACGCCGACTCCTTCCGGGCCACGCTCTGAGGCGTGGTCGACCCGCCCGTGGTGCCGGCTGACCGTCACCTCGTCCTCATCGGCATGATGGGGGCGGGAAAGTCGACCGTCGGGCGGTTGCTGGCCCGTCGCCTCGGGCGCCCGCTGGTCGACAGCGATGCCGTGGTCGAGGCCCGAACCGGATCGACCGTGCGTCAGCTGTGGGAGCGCGAAGGCGAGGCCGGCTACCGCCGGCTCGAGACCGATGCACTGCTGGACGCCTTGGCCGACGTGGAGCCGGCGGTGATAGCGGCCGCAGGCGGCGTCGTGCTGGCCGAAGCCAACCGGGTCGCCCTGTGCGGCGATCGGGCCAAGGTGGTGTGGTTGCGCGCCGGCGTCGACGTGCTCGTCGACCGGGCGACCAGGGCCGGTGGCACCCACCGCCCTCTCCTCGACGGCGATCCCGCGGCCAAGCTCGCCGCGCTCTACCGCGCCCGTGAGCCGCTCTACGCCGAGGTGGCCGACGTCGTGATCGACGTGGCCGAGCTGACGCCGTCGCAGGTGGTCGAGGTGATCTGCGCGTGATCGTCGTGCCCGTCGCGCTGGGGGAGCGCTCCTACGAGGTCGTCGTCGGCGCCGGTGCCCGCCACGAGCTGGCCGCTCGCCTGCCCGCGGGCGTGCGCCGGGTCGCCATCGTCACCCAGGATAGGGTGCCCCTTCAGGTCGATCCCGGCATCGAGCACCGAACGTTCACGATCGCCGATGGCGAAGACGCCAAGTCGCTGGCCACCGTCGAGGCGCTGTGCCGCGACTTCACCCGCTGGGGGCTCACTCGCGTCGACTGCGTGGTCGCCGTGGGGGGCGGCCTCGTCACCGACGTCGGCGGCTTCGCGGCAGCGGTGTACCACCGCGGGATCGCCGTGGTTCACGTGCCCACCACCTTGCTCGGCATGGTCGACGCCGCCATCGGGGGCAAGACCGGTGTCAACCTGCCCGAGGGCAAGAACCTCGTCGGGGCGTTCTGGCAGCCATCGGCGGTGCTCTGCGACACCGAGGTGCTGGTCACGCTGCCCGAGCGTGAGCGGCGCAGTGGCAACGGCGAGATGGCCAAGTACCACTTCCTCACCGGCGACGACCTCGCCGCGCTCCCGCTGGCCGAGCGGGTGGCTCGCTGCGTTGCCATCAAGGCCGCCATCGTGGCCGACGACGAGCGCGAAGGCGGACGCCGAGCGCTGCTGAACTACGGCCACACCCTGGCCCATGCGCTCGAGATCCAGGGTGGCTTCGACCTTCGCCACGGCGAGGCGGTGGGCATCGGCCTCGTCTATGCCGCCGAGCTGGCGGCCGTGATGGGTCGCATCGGCCCCGCTCGGCTGGCCGAGCACCGTGGCGTGGTGGCGGGCTACGGGCTGGCCACCACGCTCCCGCCTGGCGCCGACCACGACGAGCTGGTGGCGCTCATGGGTCGTGACAAGAAGGCGCTCGACGGCCTGACCTTCGCCCTCGATGGGCCGGCCGGCATCGAGCTGGTCGCCGGTGTGCCCATCGGCCCCGTGCGGGCTGCCCTCGATCGGATGGTCCCATGAGCGAGTCCACCGCCTCCCGACTCGTCCTGCTCCTGCACGGCGCCAACCTCAACCTGCTCGGTCAGCGCGAGCCCCACATCTACGGCACCGCCACCCTCGCCGACCACGTCGCCACCGCGGTAGCCACCGCCGAACGCCACGGGCTGGTGGTCGAGGCCCATCAGTCCAACCACGAAGGCGACCTGGTCGAGGCCATCCACGGGGCCCGTGGCCGGTGCGCGGCGATCATCATCAACCCCGGCGCGTTCACGCACTACGCCTGGTCGTTGCACGACGCCCTCGCGGCCTTCGACGGGATCAAGGTCGAGGTGCACCTGTCGCACCCCGACGCCCGTGAGCCGTGGCGGCGCACGTCGGTGGTGGCGCCCGTGTGCACCGGTTCGATCAGCGGGTTCGGCGGCGACGGCTACCGCCTCGCCATCGAAGCCGTCGCGGCCCGCCTCGCCGCGCGCTAGGGCAGCGGTGCCGCTGGTGGCACGCTCAGCCTTTGTTGGCCCCGAGGGTCAAGCCGCTGATGAACTGCTTCTGGAGCATCAAGAACACGATCAAGGTCGGCGCGGCCACCAGCATCGAGCCGGCCGCCACCAGGTTGTCGTTGGTGAAGAACTGGCCGCCGAGGTTGGCCAGCGACGACGTGATGGGTCGATCGTCGCCCTTGCTGATGAGGACCACGGCCCAGAAGAAGTCGTTGTACATCCAGGTGAACTCGAGCGTGGCCAGCGCGGCCAGCGCCGGCCGGCACAGCGGCAGGATGACCTGGAAGAACTGGCGGCCGACACCCGCGCCGTCGATCAGTGCCGCTTCGGTCAGTTCCCGCGGCAGCGTCTTCATGTAGTTCGAGAGCACGAACGTGCAGAAGCCGATCTGAAACGCCGTGTGGATCATGATCAGCCCGAAGATGCTGCCTCGCATGTAGCCCGTCGACGACAAGAAGCCGGGCAGCGGGATCCTCAGGTACATCTGGAACAGCGGCTGGATGATGACCTGCTGGGGGAGCAGGTTGCCAGCGGTGAACAGCACCAGCAGCACGATGTTGATCCGTGAGCTGAACCGGCTCACGGCGAAGGCGACGAAGCTCGACAGCAGCAGCGTCAGGATCAGCGCGGGCATGACGATCAGGAACGTGATCCAGTAGTGGTGGAACATCTGGCCCTGATCGAGCGCATCTCGGTAGTTCTGCAGCGTGAGGGTGTCGGGCCAGCTGAAGAAGCCCTTGCTCGACGTCTCGGAGTAGGGCCGGAACGATGCGTAGAGCGCTCCGAGGATCGGCAGCAGCCAGACCACGGCGATGACGATGAGGAACAGGTGCAACATGATGCGGGCCGGGGTGACCGGCTGGCGTCGAGTGATGATCGGGGCGGACTCAGGCGATCCCTGGGCGGGCCCGGTCGCGACGGTGGTGCTCATCGGCGCTCCCTGAAGTTGCTGATGACGTACCAGATGATGAAGCCGAGGCACAGGACCAGGAGCAGGACTGCGTAGGCGGAGCCCCGCCCGACGTTGCCACCGCCTTCACCGAGCAGGTTGTTGGTGACGAGCAGCGACATCAGCTCCATGCCCCGCGGCTGCTTGAGTGCGAACACGATGTCGAAGGCTCGCAGCCCCTCGATGACGGTGATGACGATGATCACGATGTTGATGGGCTTGAGGGCGGGGAACACGACCCGGCGGAAGGTCTGCCACTCGGTGCAGCCGTCGATGGCCGCGGCTTCCTTGAGCGCCGGGTCGACGCTCTTGAGCCCGGCGAGGTAGAGGACCATCACGTAGCCGGCATGGCGCCAGGCCATGGCCACGAGGATGGCCAGGAAGTTTCGGGGCACGCCCCACTGCGTGCCGAAGAACGAGATGACCTGCGACTGGTCGCCTAACCAATCGATCTGGTTGCCTTCGGCGGTTCGTCCGAGGATGGTGTTCACGAGACCCTGTGAGGGCGAGTACACGATGCTCTTCCAGATGAAGCCGACCACGGCGAGCGAGAGCACGACGGGGAAGTAGTAGACGCTCTGGTAGATGCGGGTGCCCTTGATGCTCTTGTCGAGCTGGAAGGCCAACAGGATCCCGAGGGTGGTGGGGATGAGGAACAGGAACACCAGCAAGGTGGCGTTGTTGATCGCGGCGCGCCACACGTCGTCACTGAAGACGGTGAAGATCTGGTTGTAGTTCTTGAGGCCGATGAACGGGATCTCACTGATCGCCGTGAGGCCATCCCACTTGGTGACCGACAGGAGGACCGTCGAGATCGTGGGCACCCACACCAAGGAGATGTGGAGCGCGGTGGGTATCCCCACCATCACCCACAGCACGATCTTGTCCCGCTTCGAGAGCTGTGAGAAGCGTCGGCGGCGCCCCGGTCGGGGCGCCGCCGCACGTGACGTATCTGTCGCTTCTACTACTTCGGTGGCCACAGACGTGATCAGCTGGTGAAGATCGTCTTCTTCTTGTCCTCGACCCCGCTCAAGATGCTGTCGATCTTGGTGGGGTCGCTGATGAAGTCGGCGATGGCCGGCCCAACCACGTTCGAGGCGAACTCGGGGTTCGTGTCCCGGTCCAGGAACTGGGCGATGAACTTGGCCTTGCCCACGAAGTCGGCCGACTTCTTCTGCAACGCGGTGTAGGCCGAGGTGTCTGCCTTGCTGCTGGCGGCCACGGCCGACGGATCAACCTTGAGGTAGGCATCCTGGGCCGGGGCGGTGCCGAGGAAGGCGAGCAGCTCCTTGGCGGCGGCGGCGTTCTTCGGGCTCTTGGCCATCATGAAGCCGTCGATCGGGGCCTCGACCGCATCCTGCCCGTGGTCGGTGTTGTACTGCGGGAAGGCGAAGAAGTCGAGGTCGTCGAGGTCGGCTTGGACGGTGAACTGGCCCGCCGCGAAGGTGCCGAGGGTGTACATGCCGGCCTTCTTGTCCCGCATCGCCTGCGCGGCCTCCTGCCAGGTGCGGCCGTTGGCCCCGGTCTGGTGGAAGGCCAGCAGGTCGTTGAAGGCCTTGAAGACGGCCTTGACCTTGGCATCGGTCCAGGTGCCCTTGCCGGCCATCAGGTCGATGTGGAACTGGTAGCCGTTGATGCGCAGGTTCAGCTGGTCGAAGGTGCCCATGGCCGGCCACTTGCCGTCGTTCGCGAAGGCGAACGGCACGAGGCCGTCGGCCTTCATCTTCTCGGCGAGGGTCATCGTTTCTTCGATGGTGACCGGGATCTTGTAGCCCTTGTCGGCAAAGAGGCTCTTCCGGTACATCACGGCCCAGGGGTAGTAGTAGAAGGGCACGAAGTACTGCTTGCCGTCGTCACCGGTGCTGGCGGTCTTGAAGCCCGAGGACAGCTCGCCGAGGTTGGCCCACACCGACGAGATGTCGCCGGTCTGGCCCTTGGCGGCGAAGAACCGCATGCGGTAGCCGGCGAACCAGGCAAACACGTCGTCGGGAGCCTGGAGGTAGGTGGTGATGTTCTGCTGGAAGGAGTTGTGGTCGACCGTGTTGATCGAGGGCTTGATGTCCTTGTTGGGCAGGGCGCCGACCGCCGCGGCCATGGCGGCCTTGGGCTTGGCATCGGAGTAGTTCGACCCGAAGGTCAGCGCGCCGCTGGCCTTGGCGGCCGTGGTGGTCGCCCCACCGCCAGCCGTGGTGGTGGCGCCGGCGATGGTGGTCTTGGCCGAGGTGCTGCTGCTGCTACCGCACGCGGCGATCAGCGGAGCCGCGGCCAGGAGCGCAGCCGAGCCGGCCGCGCCTTTCAGGACGGTGCGGCGACCGAGGGCCGACGCGGTGAGCTCGGACAGGCTCCGCGGGGCCTCATTGGGCGTCTCTGACATGTTCTCTCCTCTTCGAGGCCTGACGTCCCCCCGGGAACGCGGCTGATCGGTGGATCGTGGGTGGTGCGACGGTCGTGTGGAATTCCACTGGAACCAACAGCATCGACCACAAGGTTTCATGAACCCATGGGGAAGTCAAGCATCTGACACCCGATCGCAACGCTGGCCCGCCGGCCTGAGCGGCAGCACAGAACCACGATCGACCATCGACCGTCCTCGTTGTTGGAATCTGTTGACTTCCGTGACGTTGGCGGTGCACGCTTGGCGCGATGTTCGCCCGGCAACGCCAGGATCTGATCCTCGCCCTCATCCTGCGCACCGGCGCGGCGCGGGTGAGCGACCTGACGGTGGCGCTCGGCGTGTCCGACATGACGGTGCGGCGCGACCTCGAGGTGCTCGTCCGTCAGGGCCTGGTCGACAAGGTGCACGGTGGCGCCACGGCACCCGGCTCACGAAGCACCGACGAGCCGGGGTTCGAGGTCAAGAGCAACCGGCAGGTCCCTGAGAAAGCTGACATCGCCCGTGCCGCAGCCGTTCTCGTCACCCCGGGCAGCGCCGTCGGGCTGACCGCCGGCACGACCACGTACGCGGTCGCAGCCGCACTGGTCACGATCCCCGATCTCACTGTTGTCACGAACTCGCCGAGGATCGCCGATGCCCTCGACCGCCACCGACGGACCAACCTCACCGTGGTGCTCACCGGCGGTGTGCGCACACCGTCCGACGCGCTCGTGGGTCCCATCGCCGTCAGCACCCTGTCGTCGCTCCACATCGACCTGCTCTTCATGGGCGTGCACGGCATGGACGAGCGCGGTGGCTTCACGACGCCGAACCTGCTCGAGGCCGAGACGAACCGGGCCTTCATCGAAGCGGCCCGCCGCCTCGTGGTGGTGGCCGACCACACCAAGTGGGGGCTGCAGGGGCTGTGCACCACGGTCGCCCTCGACCGCGCCGACATCGTCATCTCCGACCCCGGGCTCGGCCCCGAGGGCGCCGACGTCCTGCGGACCAGGGTCGATCGTCTGATCCTGGCCGACGGCGACGACGCAGTCGTCGGTACTACCCCCTTGCGCTCCCGCGCCCGGTCGTCGATGACGGCATGAACGTGGACCAACGCCGACGAAAGGCCACCTGACATGGCAACGGTCACCTTCGACAAGGCCGTCCGGCTCTATCCCGGCACATCCCGGCCGGCCGTCAACGGCCTCGATCTCGAGATCGCCGACGGCGAGTTCCTCGTGCTCGTGGGGCCGTCGGGCTGTGGCAAGTCGACGACGCTGCGCATGCTCGCCGGCCTGGAGCCGGTCGATGCCGGCTACATCCGCATCGGTGACACCGACGTCACGTTCCTCGCCCCCCGTGACCGTGACATCGCCATGGTGTTCCAGAGCTACGCGCTCTACCCGCACATGACCGTGGCCGAGAACATCGGCTTCCACCTCAAGATCAAGAAGGTGCCTAAGCCGGAGATCGAGAAGCGGGTCCTCGAGGCGGCCAAGATCCTCGACCTCGAGGAGCACCTCAACCGCAAGCCGGCCAAGCTCTCCGGCGGTCAGCGCCAGCGCGTCGCCATGGGTCGGGCCATCGTGCGCAGCCCGAAGGTGTTCCTCATGGACGAACCGCTGTCCAACCTCGACGCCAAGCTGCGGGTGCAGACGCGCACCCAGATCGCGTCACTGCAGCGTCGCCTCGGGGTGACCACCGTGTACGTGACCCACGACCAGGTCGAGGCCATGACGATGGGCGACCGCGTGGCCGTGCTCAAGGACGGCGACCTGCAGCAGTGCGCTTCCCCGAAGGCCTTGTTCCAGCAGCCCGCCAACGTGTTCGTGGCCGGCTTCATCGGCTCGCCGGCCATGAACCTGCTGCCCGCCCGCCTCGATGCCGACGGCGTGGTGGTGGGTTCCGTCACGCTCCCGATCACGGCGACGGCTCGGTCCTCGGCGACGAGCGCCGACCTCGTGGTCGGGGTTCGCCCCGAGAGCTGGATCATGGCCGACGACGGTGGTTTTGGCGCCACGCTCGACGTCGTCGAGGAGCTCGGATCGGATTCCTTCCTGTACTGCACGCTCGACGCTGATGTCGTGGCCGGCACCGACAGCATCGGCAACATCACGGTTCGCCGAGAAGGCATGTCGGGGTTCGAGCGGGGGAGCCACATCACGCTTCGACCGGACCCAACTGCGCTGCACCTGTTCGACCGGGTCACCGGCGCTCGACTGGCTGATTGAAGGCTCTCGTGGCCGATCGCCGGGTCGACCCGCTCACGGGGCACGAGGTGTGGGTGGTCGGGTCGCGCCAGGCCCGGCCCAACCTCCCCAGCACGGGCTGCCCGTTCTGTCCGGGCGGCATCGAGGCCCCCGAGGACTACGACGTCCGCTGGTTCCGCAACCGGTGGCCGGCGATGCCAGACAACCGTTGTGAGGTGGTGCTCTACACGCCGGATCACGACGCCACCTTCGCCTCGCTCGGCGTGGCCGGAGCCCGGAAGGTGGTGGATCTGTGGGCCGAGCGAACCGCCGAGCTCGGCGCTCGCGACGATGTTGCCTACGTGCTGGTGTTCGAGAACCGGGGCGCCGACGTCGGCGCCACGATCCCGCATCCGCACGGTCAGATCTACGCGTACGACGAGGTGCCGCGGCTAGTCCTGGCCGAGCGCGACGTGATGCTCGACCCCATCGATGACCGGCTGGTGACCAGCGCCGATGGCTGGCGAGCCTGGGTGCCGTCGGCGTCCATGTGGCCCATAGCGGTGCTGTGCGCGCCTGACGAGCCAGTGCCGGACCTGCCGTCACTTGACGATCGCGGCCGCAACGGTTTGGCGGCGCTGCTCGTCGACGTGTTCGACCGCCTCGACCGGCTGTACGACCGGCCGCTTCCCTACATGCTCTGGTTCCGGCAGCGGCCCACCGATGGGCGACCGTGGGACGCGCGGCTCGCCGTCCACGTCGTGTCACCCTGGCGCAGCGACGGGGTCCAGCGCTTCATGGCGGCGGCCGAGCAGGCGGCGGGGGTCTACTTCAACCCGGTGATCCCCGAGGTCCTGGCCGAGCAGCTCCGCGCCCTAGCCTGACCCGATGCTCGACCTGGCCTCACTTCCGCCCATGCAGGTGGCGGGCCGGCTGCCGAGGCTGCAAGCCGACCTCGCCCGCCTGGGGTGCGACGCGCTGCTGATCACCAGCATCACCAACGTCAGCTACCTCACGGGCTTCACCGGTTCGGCGGCAAGGCTGCTCGTGACCGAGTCGTCGGTCACGTTCGTCACCGATGGCCGCTACGGCCAGCAGGCCATCGATCAGCTGGCGTCTGCGGCGGTGGCGGCCGAGGTGCTCGAGGGGCGCTCGCAGGTGCTGCAACGCGAACTGCTCGCCGATGCGGTCGGGGCCTCGACGCGCCGGCTCGGCCTCGAAGCCGCCCACGTCAGCTGGGCCGATCAGCAGCTGTACGCCGAGCTCTTCGCCGGCACCCGTCTCGTGGCCGTGACTGGTGCCGTCGAGGCGCTTCGGGTGGTGAAGGACGACTCCGAGGTGGCCCGCATCGAGGCGGCCTGTGCCATCGCTGACGAGGCCCTGGCCTTCGTCCTACCGCTGCTCTCGGAGGGCACGACCGAGCGGGCGTTCGCAATCGCGCTCGACGCGGCCATGGTCGCACTCGGCGCGCAAGGCCCGAGCTTCGCGACGATCGTGGCCAGCGGCCCGGCCAGCGCGCTGCCGCACCACCACCCCGACGAGCGCGTCATCGGCGCCGGCGACCTCGTCGTCATCGACTTCGGGGCGTTGGTCGACGGCTACCACTCGGACATGACCCGTACGTTCGTGGTCGGCCAGGCCACCGACGAGCAGCGTCACCACTACGCGGTTGTGGTCGAGGCCCAAGCCGCCGGCCTCGCCGCAGTGCGACCGGGGGCGACGACGGGCGAGGTCGACGCCGCCTGTCGCGACCGCATCGCCGGTCACGGCTGGGCCGAGCGCTACACGCACGGCACCGGTCACGGCGTCGGCCTGCTGATCCACGAGGACCCGTGGGTCTTCGCGGGCACCGATACCGTGCTGGTGCCCGGCGCCATCGTGACCGTCGAGCCGGGGGTGTAC
>JBBRTJ010000115.1:0-10313 GCA_038244535.1 Acidimicrobiales bacterium
CACAGCTCGACCCAGCGGTTGAGCGTGAGCTGACCGGTGACGACGCCCTGGTAGATCGTGTCCATGCGGTGCTCGACCCCACCGATCCCGTTGGGGATCTTGGAGAAGTCGCCGAGCCCCAGCTCCTTTTGCTCCTTCATGCAGAACGGGCAGTGGTCGGTCGACACCACGGAGAGGTCGTTGGTGCGCAGGTAGCGCCACAGGGCGTCCTGATGGCCTTCACTGCGGAAGCGCAGCGGCGTCGAGCACACATAGGCAGCACCTTCGAAGCCGGGCTTCATGAGGTGCTCCTCGACGCTGAACCACAGGTACTGCGGGCACGTCTCGCCGAACACGTTGGCGCCGGCGTCGCGAGCCCTCGCCACCGCATCGACCGCTTCGCGAGCCGACATGTGCACGACGTACAGCGGGCACTTGGCCACCTTGGCCAGCAGGATCGCCCGGTTCGTCGCCTCCTCCTCCATCTCGACGGGGCGCGTGACCGAGTGGTACCAGGGGTCGGTCTCGCCGCGGCCGAGGGCCTGCGCAATCAGCTTGTCGATGGCGATGCCGTTCTCAGCGTGCATCATGATCATCGCCCCGTTGCCGGCGGCGACCTGCATGGCCTCGAGGAGCTGGCCGTCGTTGGAGTAGAAGACCCCGGGGTAGGCCATGAACATCTTGAAGCTCGTGATGCCCTCGTGGTCGACCAGGTACTGCATGGCCTTGAGCGAGTGCTCGTCGACGCCGCCGATGATCATGTGGAAGCCGTAGTCGATGGCGCAGTTCCCGTCGGCCTTGCGGTGCCACTCGGCGAGGCCGTCCTCGACCCGTTCGCCGGTGCGCTGCACGGGGAAGTCGACGATGGTGGTGGTGCCACCCCATGCTGCGGCACGGGTGCCGGTCTCGAACGTGTCGGAGGCGTTGGTGCCGCCGAAGGGCAGCTCCATGTGGGTGTGCACGTCCACCCCGCCGGGCAGGACGAACTTGGCCGTGGCATCGATCACGCGATCGGCCGTGACGCCCTGGGCGTCCACCTGGCCCGGCGCGTAGAGCGCGGCGATGGTCTCGCCGTCGATCAGCACGTCGGTGTGAACGACCCCCGTCGTGCTGATGACGCTGCCGTTCACGATCAAGGTGCGCATGGCTGTGCTCCTCTTCCCCTGAGTGACCTGGGCCGTCTGCGGACCCTAGTGACACCGCCTGAGCCCGACAACGAAAACCCTCGAGCCGACGGTTACGACCTTGTTTCTCGGTAGGACCGCAACGCGCGGGCCGTCACGACGGGCGGGCGAGGCGCCGCTTGGCCGACTCGATGATGCTGCGGCTGCGGCCGAGGTTGAGCGTGACCGCGAGCACGGACTTGGCGGCGAAGCTCACCGATGACGTGGCCACCGTGGCCATGCTCGGGTCGACGTCGGCCAGCTCGTAGCCGTGCGCCGCCAGCTCAGGCCCGGCCACCTTCTGGCACGTCCAGACCTCGGTCGGGGTCAGCTTCGCTCGCCAGCGGCCGATCGCGGAGGCATCGATGCCCAGCTCGTCGGGGCGGTCCTCCTCGGCCGAGCTGCCGACCTTGGGCACGGCGAGCATGGCCGGCGCGAAGTCGAGGCCGAGCCCTGTGCACAGCCGGCGCACCTGGCCCTCGGGGTCCGCGGCCAGGTCCTCGAAGCGCACCGTCACCACCCGGGGATCGTTGCTGTACCGATCGCCCACCCGGACCCCGCCCCGCCACAGGATGCTCATCGTGTACGGGTGGAAGTTGGCCCACGAGCGCACCGCGCTGATGCGGTTGTGACGACCACCGCTCATCCGGCGGCGCTTCCACTTGTTCTTCTGCGACAGCATCACGTCACGGGCGTCGCGCACCATGATCACGGCTCGGGCCCCGGGATACAGGGCCAGCAGCTCGGTCAGGTAGTAGAGGTTGCGAGGCGTCTGGTCACAGCCGACGACCTTGCCGTTGGCCGCGGCGCCGTACGACAGGAAGGCGTCGAACACCGCTGGTGCGGTGATGGCTCCCTCGATCGTGGCCACGATGGCCGCCGCCTCGGAGGTGTGCTGGTCGGGCTGGCGGGTCTGGAGGTACCCGTCGTACTGGATCGTCAGCAGCATGGCCATGAGGCGCTGGGCCTCGGCGGTGTCGATGGTTTCGGGGGTGGTGGACACCTTCCACAGCTGCTCGAAGAAGTGGAGCTCGTCGAAGGTGAAGACCAACGGGTGCTGGCCGAGGACCCGACCCATCATCGTGGTGCCGCTGCGGCTGTTGCCGACGACGAAGATCGGCCCAGTGGGTGCGGTCACGGCGCGGTCACAGTCCGGTCCGCGGTGAGTGCGGTGGGGATCACTGCCACATCAACTCGGTGAGCCGATCGGTGCACTGTCCTTTGCGTCGCGTTGTTGCTGCTCTGCAGCAACGACGCGACCCAAAGGCGGCTCGGGGGCGGCGGGTGCGGTCACGGTGCGGTGATCGACCCGTACGACTCGGGGCGCCGGTCGCGGTAGAAGGCCCAGCGGTCTCGTACGACCTCGAGCACGTCGAGGTCGAGGTCGCGCACGACGAGCTCGGCGTTGAAGCCGTCGGCCACCTCGCCGACGAACTTGCCCTCGGGATCGACGAAGTAGCTCGTCCCGTAGAAGTCATCGTCGCCGAGCGGCTCGATGCCGACGCGGTTGATGGCGCCGACGAAGTACTCGTTGGCGACCGCGGCGGCTGGCTGCTCGAGCTTCCACAGGTAGTTGCTCAGGCCCCGACTGGTGGCCGAGGGGTTGAACACGATCTTGGCGCCGCCGAGGCCGAGTGCTCGCCAGCCTTCGGGGAAGTGGCGGTCGTAGCAGATGTAGACGCCGATGCGGCCCACGGCAGTGTCGAAGCAGGGGTACCCGTCGTTACCGGGCCGGAAGTAGAACTTCTCCCAGAAGCCCTTGACCTGCGGGATGTGGTGCTTGCGGTAGCGGCCGAGGTAGGTGCCGTCGGCGTCGACCACCGCCGCGGTGTTGTAGAGGATCCCGGCCTGGGCCTTTTCGTACATGGGCAGCACCATCACCATGCCGAGCTCCTTCGCGATGCTCTGGAAGCGCTGCGTGGTGGGCCCGTCGGGGATGGCCTCGGCGTACTCGTAGTACGCCGAGTCCTGCACCTGGCAGAAGTACGGCCCGTAGAACAGCTCTTGGAAGCACATGACCTGCGCCCCTTGTGCGGCGGCGGCCCGAGCCTGTTCCTCGTGGCGGTCGATCATCGACGCCTTGTCACCGGTCCAGTCGGTCTGCAGCAACGCCGCCCTGATCACGTTGGCCACGAGGTTCCCTCTCGTCTCGGGGCACCGGGCTCGAGCGCCCGACACTCGCCTCCTGAAGTCACGAACCCTACCGCTGCCGAGTCAGGCCTCGATCTGGACGCCCTTCCAGAACGCGACCCGGCCGGTGTTCTGCTTGGCCGCATCCGTCGGTTCGGGGTAGTACCAGGCCGCGTTCGGGTTCTGCTGACCGTCGACCACGACCGTGTAGTAGCTCGCAGTGCCTTTCCAACCGCACACGCTGTGATGGTCGGAGGCCACGAAGTGCTCCGCGACGATCGATGCGATGGGGAAGTAGTGGTTTCCCTCGACGATGACGGTGTCGTCACTCTGGGCCAGGAGCGCGCCGTGCCAGGTCGCCTTTGCCATCTCGGTTGCCTCGTGTCGCTGGGGAGTAGGTACTACAGCGTCACTTTGGCTGCATGCGGATCGCTCCGTCGAGGCGGACGGTCTCACCGTTCATGTAGTCGTTGTCGATGATGGCCATGGCCATCTTGGCGAACTCGTCGGGCAGGCCGAGCCGCTTCGGGTAGACGACTGACGCCCCCAGGGCGGCCTTGGCCTGGTCCGGCAGGCTCCCGAGCAGCGGGGTGTCCATCAGGCCCGGGGCGATCGTGCACACGCGAATGCCGACCACCGACAGGTCGCGGGCGGCGGGAAGGGTCATGCCGACGACCGCGGCCTTGGAGGCCGAGTAGGCGAGCTGTCCGATCTGGCCGTCGAAGGCCGCCACCGAGGCGGTGTTGACGATCACGCCACGCTGACCGTCGGCGAGGGCGTCGCTGCGGGCGATGACCGAGGCCTCGTGCGTCATGCACAGGAACGTGCCGATCAAGTTGATGCCGACGACACGGTCCCACTCGCTGCGGATGTGGGGCGATCCGTCCTTGCCAATGGTGCGCACGGCGGTACCGGTGCCGGCGCAGTTGATGCCGACGCGCAGTGGCCCCTCCTCGGCGGCGGCGGCGACCGCCTCAGCCACCTGGTCGGCGTCGGTGACGTCGGCCTTCACGAACTTGGCGCCGAGCTCCTTGGCCAGTGCCGTGCCCTTGTCAGTGTTGAAGTCGAGGATCGTGACGAGAGCGCCGGCTGCGACAAGGCGACGCACGGTCGCCTCGCCCAGGCCAGAAGCCCCTCCGGAGACGATCGCTGCTGCACCCTTGAGTTCCATGGCGGAGCAGGATACGGACCAACCCGACCCTGAGCCAGACGAGCCCACCGAGCGTTCACGGGTCCAGTCGACGCCCCTGACCGGCGCGGCACCCAGAAGCAACCCGGAAGCAACGCTCGGCCGGTCGGAGCAATCTCGGCCCGGTTGGAGCAATCTCGGTGCACACCGTCGCATCGCGGCGACGGACTGCACCGAGAACCCCCGCCCTCGGCGCCGCCGGGCCGCGGTCAGCGCTCGCCGCGGAGCTGGCGCTGGGACTCGTCGACGGCCAAGCGGTCGACCACGTCGTTCATCGGGTCACCGCTGTGGCCCTTGACCCATCGGAACGTGACGTCCCCCCGGCTCCGCACCAGCTCGATCAGCGGCTCCCACAGGTCCCGGTTGGCGACGGGCTCGCCCTTGGAGTTCTTCCAGCCCTTGCGCAACCAGCCCGCCCACCACTGGTCACGAAAGCAGTGCACGACGTAGGTCGAGTCCGACACGATCTCGACCGGACCCGGAAGGACACGGAGCGCCTCGAGCACGGCCTGGATCTCCATGCGCTGGTTGGTGGTGTGCGCCGCCCCGCCCACGCCGCACGGCCCACCGGTCGGGGCCACCGCCCACGCCCAGCCCCCCGGACCCGGGTTCCCTGAGCACGCACCGTCGGTGTACACGATCGTGGCGCCCATGGCCGTCGAGCCTGGCACGTCCACGCCGACGTCGACGGCCGCGGTCACCGCAAACCCGCCGGAGCGCGAGAGACTGCGAGAATGATCTTCGACGGGTTCGTTCACCAGCTCCCCGACATCGATCCGAGCGAGACCCAAGAGTGGCTCGACAGCCTCGACGCCGTCGTCGACCACCACGGCAAGACCCGGGCGCGCTACCTCGTCACCAAGCTGCTCGAGCGCGCCCGTGAGCTCCAAGTCGGCTTCCCGGCCACGGTGAGCACCCCGTACGTCAACACCATCCCGGCCGAGCAGGAGCCGTGGTTCCCCGGCGACGAGCACATCGAGCGCCGCATCCGGGCCTACATCCGCTGGAACGCCGCGGTCATGGTCATCAGGGCCAACAAGCACGCCGAGGGGATCGGCGGCCACCTGTCGACGTTCGCCAGCTCGGCCAGCCTCTACGAGGTCGGCTTCAACCACTTCTTTCGCGGCAAGGACGACGGCGGCGCCGGCGACGCCGTGTACATCCAGGGCCATGCCGCACCCGGCATCTACGCCCGGGCCTTCCTCGAAGGACGCCTGAGCGAGGACGACCTCGACCACTTCCGCCGCGAGATCGGCCGAGTCGGGCTCAGCAGCTACCCCCATCCCCGCCTCATGCCGGACTTCTGGGAGTACCCGACGGTGTCGATGGGCCTCGGCCCGATCGACGCCCTCTACCACGCCCGCTTCAACCGCTACCTCCAGCACCGTCGGGTCGACGACACGAGCGCGACGCGGGTGTGGGCCTTCCTCGGCGACGGCGAGTGCGACGAGCCCGAGACCCTCGGCGCCCTGTCGCTGGCCAGCCGCGAGCGCCTCGACAACCTGGTGTTCGTCGTCAACTGCAACCTGCAGCGCCTCGACGGTCCGGTTCGCGGCAACGGCAAGGTGATCCAAGAGCTCGAGGCCGTGTTCCGCGGCAACGGTTGGAACGTCATCAAGGTCGTGTGGGGCTCGAAGTGGGACGAGCTCCTCGCCCGTGACGTCGACGGTGTGCTGCTCAACAAGATGGGCAACACCGTCGACGGCGAGTTCCAGCGCTACACGGTCGAGAGCGGCGCCTACATCCGCGAGCACTTCTTTGGTCCCGATCCCCGGCTGCGCAAGCTCGTCGAGCACCTCTCCGACGACGAGCTGCGCTGGCTCCCCCGCGGCGGTCACGACTACCGCAAGCTCTATGCCGCCTACAAGGCCGCCACCGAGAACCTCGGAAGCGGTCGCCCCACGGCCATCTTGTGCAAGACCGTCAAGGGCTGGACGCTCGGCCCTGACGTCGAGGGCCGCAACGCCACGCATCAGATCAAGAAGATGACGGCCGACCAGCTCCGGCTCATGCGCGACCGGCTCTACCTGCACGACGAGATCGACGAAGACTCCCTCGCCGGTGGCGACCCGCCGTACTTCCGTCCGGCCGAGAGCTCGATCGAGTACCAGTACATGGTCGAGCGCCGCCGCGCCCTCGATGGCGCCGTCCCCCGCCGGGTCGTGCGCAACCGCCGGCCCCTCGAGCTCCCGGCCGACTCGGCGTTCACCGAGGTCACCAGCGGATCAGGAACCCAGCAGGTCAGCACGACCATGGCCTTCACCCGCCTGCTGCGCAACCTGCTGCGCGACGAGCACTGCGGCAACCGCATCGTGCCGATCATCCCCGACGAGGCCCGTACGTTCGGCATGGACTCGCTGTTTCGCGAGGTGAAGATCTACGCCAGCCAGGGCCAGCGCTACGAGCCCGTCGACCACGACCTGCTGCTGTCGTACTCCGAGGCCCAAGACGGCCAGATCCTCGAAGAGGGCATCACCGAGGCCGGCAGCATGGCCACCTTCATCGCCGCTTCCACGAGCTACGCACATCGCGGCGTGCCCGTCATCCCCTTCTACATCTTCTACTCGATGTTCGGCTTCCAGCGCACCGGCGACCTGTGCTGGTTGGCGGCCGACGCCCGGGCCCGAGGGTTCATGATGGGCGCCACCGCGGGCCGCACCACGCTGATGGGCGAAGGCCTGCAGCACCAAGACGGCCACAGCCTCGTGCTGGCCTCGACCGTGCCTGCCGTACAGGCCTACGACCCCGCCTTCGCCTACGAGATGGCCACGATCATCAAGCACGGCATCAAGCGGATGTACGGCGGCGCCACCGGCGTCGACCCCGACGTCTACTTCTACCTGACCCTCTACAACGAGAACTACCCGATGCCGGCGATCCCCGCCACCCCTGGCATCGAGGACGGAATCGTGGCCGGGCTCTACCGCTGGGCGCCCGCTCCCGAGGGACCCTCGAAGCGGGCCACCGTGATCTTCTCGGGCTCAGCCCACGGCGCGGCCCGCGAGGCGGCCGCCGAGCTGGCGGCTCACTTCGACGTCGGCGTCGAGCTGTGGTCGGCCACCTCGTACAAGGCACTGCGCGAGGAGGCCCTCACCACCGAGCGCTGGAACCGGCTGCACCCGTCGCAGCCCGCCCGCACGCCGCTCGTCACCCGGCTGCTGGCCGACGCCCAAGGCCCCGTCGTGGCGGTCACCGACTTCATGAAGATCGTCCCCGAGCAGGTGGCCCGATTCGTCGCCGATCGGCCCTTCGTCCCCCTCGGGACCGACGGGATGGGGCGCAGTGACACCCGCGAGGCGCTGCGCCGCTACTTCGAGGTCGACGGCCCGAACGTCGTGGTCGCCGTGCTGTCGGCGCTGGCCTCCCAGGGCGAGGTCAAGCCCGAGGTGGTGGCCGATGCCATCGCCCGCTATGGCATCGACGCCGACCGGGCGAACCCTGGCCTCTCCTGACGACCCTCGTTGGCCTAGGGTGGCGTCGTCCTGCGGGCGGGACGAGAGGACCTTCCGCGTGACCGCCAACCATCGCCGCCCCCGACGAACTGCCGCCGTGCTGTGCGTGGTCGTCGTCGCCGCTGCCGCCACCGTGCCTGCAGCCACCGCAGCAGCGGCCACCATCGGTGCCGCGCCGATCAGCGCGGTCGTGGTCGACGGGCGAGGGTTCGGTCACGGCATCGGCCTCAGCCAGTGGGGCAGCTACGGCTCAGCGGTCAACCTCGCGATGTCGTGGCAGGCGATCCTCGGCCACTACTACGGCGGCACCACGCTTGGCACCGTTGCCCCCGGTGACTTCGGCACCTGGAGCCCCGCCGGGCGAATCACGGTGCGCCTCACCGCCCTTGACGACACCCAGACCGCCGTCATCCAGTACGGCGGGCTGGCCTTCACCACGGCCGACCCGGTGCCCGGACGAGGGTGGGCCTCGATCGTGGCCCGCGAGGTACCGGGCCGCAACGGCGTGTACGACGTCTACGGCCGGATCGACCTGAACTGCCCGTCCGCGGCGACCAACCTCGCCGACCCGGCCAACGGGTGGACCCTGATCCGCAGCGCCTTCGGCCCCGGGCTCGTGACCATGACCACGCCGCTTGGTGACGCCCCGACCGCAGTCGGCGACCTGCTGGCCGTGTGCGAGCCCTCGGGACTCGTCCACTCCTACAGGGGGGCCATCCGCGCCCAGAACGGCACGGCTGGCGAGGATCGCACGGTCAACGACGTGCTGTTCGAGGACTACGTCCGCGAGGTCGTGCCTCGTGAGTCGCCAGCGTCGTGGGGCGGCCCCATCGGCAGTCCCGGCCCGGGCATGAACGCCCTCTACGCGCAGGCCGTCGCCGCTCGCTCGTACGCCCTCGCCGACGGCGGCTACGGCATCGCCCGCTACAGCTACGCCAAGACCTGTGACAACCAGAACTGCCAGGTCTACGGCGGCTACGGCTACCGCTGGGGGATCTTCGGCGCCCTCGTGCTCCTTGACGACCCCCGCACCGACACCGCCACCGCCGCCACCGCCGGCGTCGTGCTGCGCACCGGGGGAGGCACGGTCGCGCTGGCCATGTTCTCGTCGTCCAACGGCGGCATGACAGCAACGAGCAGCCTGAACTTCGGCGTCAAGGCCGATCCCGGCGACGCCGTTCTGGCCAACGCCAACTACAACTGGTCCCTCGTGCTGCCGGCGACCACGATCCAGGCCAAGTACCCATCGATCGGGCGCCTCACCGCCATGGCGGTCGTGGCCCGCGACAACATGGGCGGCACGTGGGGCGGCCGGGCCACCCAGGTCCGCATCAGCGGAACCGCCAGCACGCTGACCTTGCCCGCCGACACCGTTCGCACCGACCTGGGGCTGCGCTCGACCTGGTACGACATGACCGCGGTCGGCGCCTCCACGGTGGGCGGTGGCACCGCCGGATCGGTGTACCTGCTCGGCGATTCGGTGACCGCCGGCGTCGGCCTGCTGCCCACCTACCCGACCTCGGGCGCGGGGCTCCTGGTCGGGCCGGGATACGACGGCCTCAGCGTCGACGGCCTCGTGAGCCGGGCGATCACCGGCAGCGGCTCGCCCCAGAGCGGGCTCGCCGCGGTCAACGCCCTCACCTACACGCCCGACGTTGCCGTGGTCGAGCTCGGCTACAACGACCTGCCGCCAGGCATCGGAGCCGGGGTGGATCAGCTCATGACCGCTCTGGTGGCCAAGGGCACCAAGCGGGTGCTCTGGCTCACGATGTCCGAGCGCCGGATCGACCCGACGACCGGCACGTCGATGTATGCGCCGTCCAACGTGGCCCTGCGGGCCGCGGCTGCCCGCTGGTCGCGGCTCACCGTCATCGACTGGAACGCCTACAGCGCACCATCGAGCGCGGCCGACGAGGAGAGCCGCTGGTTCGTCCAGACCTCGCCACCGTGGGTGCACACGACCACGACCGGCACCACCAAGCTCGCAATGTTCCTGCGCCAGCAGCTCGACGCGGCCCGGGCCAGCGGCCTGATCCCGACCACTGCCAACCCCCCGGGCGGGCTCCCGTTCGGCAGCGGTGCCGCGGGGCAGCTCGTGCTCCGGGTCCAGGCCGCCCTCAATGCCGGCGGTGCGGGCTTGGCCCTCGACGGCGTCTACGGCCCGTCGACCATCGCGGCGGTCACGGCGTTCCAGGCGGCCAAGACGCTGCCCGGCACCGGCGTGGTGGATGCCGCCACCTGGTCGACCCTCGGACTGCCCGGTGGCGCCCCGCCGCCGCCGCCGCCGCCTCCACCACCGCCGCCTCCACCGCCGCCGGTCATCCCCGGCCTCCCGCTGGCCCAAGGGGCGCGGGGCACGATGGTCAGCCAGGTGCAGACCGCACTCAACGCCCACGGATC
>JBBRTJ010000116.1:0-9423 GCA_038244535.1 Acidimicrobiales bacterium
AGCGGGAACACGACACCGAGGGCCGGGTTGGCGTCCACCGAGTTGAACGCGGCAACGCTGAGGATGATGGCCGCTACAAGGGTGATCTCGTAGCTCTCGAACAGGTCGGCGGCCATGCCGGCGCAGTCGCCCACGTTGTCGCCCACGTTGTCGGCGATGGTGGCGGGGTTGCGAGGATCGTCCTCGGGGATGCCGGCCTCGACCTTGCCGACGAGGTCGGCGCCGACGTCGGCGGCCTTGGTGAAGATGCCGCCGCCGACGCGCAGGAACAGCGCGAGCAGCGAGCCGCCGAACCCGAACCCGACGAGGATCGCCGAGGCCGTGTTCTGGAAGACCATGATGATGAGGGTGGCGCCGAGGAGGCCGAGGCCGACGGTGAACATGCCGGCGACGCCGCCGGTGCGAAACGCCACCTTGAGCGCGGCGGGCATCGACCCGGTCTTGGCGGCGGCGGCGGTGCGCACGTTGCCCCGCGTGGCCAGCGTCATGCCGATGTAGCCGGTGAGGCCGGACAGGAAGCAGCCCAGGATGAACGCCAGCGTGCGGAACGTGCCGGACTGGAAGAACGTCAGCGCCGTCGAGCCGTCGGGCTTGTTCACCTCGACGGAGGTGACGAACACCACGATGGCGACCGGTACGAGGATGATCCCGATCGTGCGGAACTGCCGCTTCAAGTAGGCGAGCGCGCCCTCTTGGATGGCGGTGGCGATCTCGATCATCTTGGGCGTGCCCTGATCGGCGGCCAGCACGCCCTTCATCAGGGAGAACCCGACGGCGATGGCCAGGAGCGCCGAAAGGGCCGAGAGGATCAGGACGACCCACTCACCCCCGTTCAGTTCGAATGCTTGGTAGCCGCCTTCGGCAGCGAAGAGGTTGAGCACCGGTGTCCCTCGGGAGTCGTCGGTCCGGCGCGGGTGCCCCGGATCTGTGCGAACAGCGGCGCGGATCATAGGAGAGCCGCCGCGGGCACCGTGAAACGGTCGTGCCGGCGTCGGCCGCAAGTGACGCTCGCCCGCGAGGATGGAGCGATGGAAGACAACGTGCAACCTCGCTCCGGGGCACCCGAGGGAGCCCAGCTCGACTTCTCCGGAGCCATGTCGTACGGCGACTACCTCGACCTGGATCGCTTGCTCGCGGCACAGCACCCGCGCTCGCCGGCCCACGACGAACTGCTCTTCATCGTGCAGCACCAGGCGACGGAGCTCTGGTTGAAGCTCGCACTCCACGAGTTGCGGGCGGCGCGTGCCCACCTCGCCGCCGACGATCTTGCTCCCGCGTTCAAGATGCTGGCCCGTGTGAGCCGGATCATGGCTCAGCTCGTGCAGTCCTGGGACGTGCTGGCGACCCTCACCCCGAGCGAGTACTCGATGTTCCGCCCTTCCCTGGGGGCGTCGTCGGGGTTCCAGAGCTACCAGTACCGCTCGATCGAGTTCGTGCTCGGCAACAAGTCGGTGGCGTTGGTCGAACCGCACCGGCACCGCCCAGACCTGGCGGGGCCGCTCGACTCGCTGCTGGCCGAGCCGTCGCTGTACGACGAGGCGCTGCGGCTCCTGGCTCGCCGTGGGTTCGCGCTCGGCCCGGCGGTGACCGACCGCGACTGGGCCTTGCCACACCCGGCCACCCCGACGGTCGAGGCCGCGTGGCGCGAGGTGTACCGCGATCCGACGACCTACTGGGATCTCTACGAATTGGCCGAGGACCTCGTCGACCTCGAAGACGCCATCCGCCAGTGGAGGTTCCGCCACCTGACCACCGTCGAGCGTGTCATCGGTGCCAAGCGGGGCACCGGGGGAACGCAAGGCGTCGGGTACCTCAGGGCGGCACTCGACGTGGTGCTCTTCCCCGAGCTCTGGTCGGTGCGCACCGCGCTCTGACCAGGAGCGGAGCCCTCGGAGCCAAGCGTCACCGCCCCCGCTTGCGGGTCCGCCGAGCGGGGATGTGTACGTTTGCAAAGGCCCACCACCCGGTGCTCAAAGGACACAGACGAATGGCGCAGGTACTGGCTCCCCGGAAGCCCTACTCCGGTCCGTCGAAGCAGCGGCAAAAGGGCCCCTTCCTGCTCGAGCTGTGGCGATCGACGACCGGCAAGAAGTACCTGATGGCCATCACCGGCGTCATCGGCATGGCCTTCGTCTTCGGCCACATGGTCGGCAACTTGAAGATGTACCTCGGCCCCGAGGAGTTCAACCACTACGCCGAGTTCCTGCGTGAGCTGCTCGTGCCGATCATGCCCCGCACCGTGGCGCTGTGGCTGCTGCGGGGGGTACTGATCATCTCGCTCGTGGTGCACGTGAGCTGCGCGTACTCGTTGACGATGGTCAACCGGCGGGCCCGCCCCGTCGGCTACCAGAGCCCGCGTGACTACATCGCCGCCAACTGGGCCAGCCGCACGATGCGCTGGACCGGGGTCATCGTGCTGCTCTTCCTCGCCTTCCACCTCTCGGACCTGACCTGGGGCTTCGCCAACCCCGACTTCGAGCGGGGCTTGGCGTACCAGAACCTCGCCGCCAGCCTCGACCGGTGGCCGGTGGCGATCCTCTACATGGTGTCGATGATCGCCCTGGGCTTCCACCTGTGGCACGGCGGCTGGAGCCTGTTCCAGAGCCTGGGGCTCAACAACCCGCGACTCAACAAGTGGCGTCGCTGGTTCGCTGACGGGTTCGCCCTCGTGATCGTGATCCCCAACCTGTCGGTCCCCATCGCTGTGCTCGCCGGCATCGTCGGCTAGGAGGTCGATCCCCATGGACCCACTGCTCGACCCGAAGGTGCCCTCCGGCCCGATCGAAGACCGCTGGAGCGATTACAAGTTCCACGCCAAGCTCGTGAATCCGTCCAACCGCCGCAAGTACGAGGTCATCGTCGTCGGCTCCGGTCTGGCCGGGGCCTCGGCGGCAGCCACGCTCGGCGAGCTCGGCTACAAGGTCAAGGTCTTCACGTTTCATGACTCGCCTCGTCGGGCGCACTCGATCGCCGCTCAGGGTGGCATCAACGGCGCCAAGAACTACCGGGGAGACGGCGACAGCGTCTACCGCCTCTTCTACGACACCGTGAAGGGCGGCGACTACCGCAGCCGCGAGTCCAACGTGTACCGCCTCGCCGAGGTCAGCGGCGACATCATCGACCAATGCGCGGCCCAGGGGGTGCCCTTTGCTCGCGAGTACGGCGGCCTGCTCGACAACCGCAGCTTCGGCGGTGCCCAGGTGGCCCGGACGTTCTACGCCCGGGGACAGACCGGTCAGCAGCTCCTGCTCGGCGCTTACCAGGCCCTCGCCCGTCAGATCGGCCTCGGCAACGTCACGCTCTACAGCCGCATCGAGCTCCTCGACGTCGTGGTCGTCGACGGCACGTGCGCCGGCATCGTGACCCGCGACCTCGTGACCGGCCAGATCGAGAGCCACTCCGCGCATGCCACCGTGCTCGCGACCGGTGGCTACTCCAACGTCTTCTACCTGTCCACGAACGCCATGGCCTGCAACGTCACCGCGGCGTGGCGGGCCCACCGTCGGGGGGCGCTGTTCGCCAACCCGTGCTTCACCCAGATCCACCCGACCTGCATCCCGGCCAGCGACGAGTTCCAGTCGAAGCTCACGCTCATGAGCGAATCGCTCAGAAACGACGGCCGCATCTGGGTTCCCAAGGAGGCGGGCGACAAGCGCGCGCCGGGGCAGATCCCCGAGGCGGAGCGCGACTACTACCTCGAGCGCAAGTACCCGTCGTTCGGCAACCTGGTGCCCCGGGACGTGGCCAGTCGCAACGCCAAGACCTTGATGGACAAGGGCCATGGCGTCGGCCCTCTCGAGAACGGCGTGTACCTCGACTTCTCCGAGGCCATCAACCGGCTCGGCAAGAAGGTCATCGAGGAGCGCTACGGCAACCTGTTCGAGATGTACGAGCGCATCACCGGCGAGGACCCCTACACCCAGCCGATGCGCATCTACCCCGCCGTTCACTACACGATGGGCGGGTTGTGGGTCGACTACGAGCTGCAGACCACCGTGCCCGGGCTCTTCGCGTTGGGTGAGGCCAACTTCTCCGATCACGGCGCCAATCGGCTCGGGGCCAGCGCGCTGATGCAAGGCCTGGCCGACGGCTACTTCGTGCTGCCATCGACCATCACCAACTACCTCGTGCCCCAGCTCGGCAAGGCGCCCGTGCCCACCACGCACGACGCCTTCAGGGCCGCTGAGATCGAGGTCAACGAGCGCTACCGGCACTACCTCGACATCAAGGGCACCCGATCCGTCGACTACTTCCATCGCGAGCTCGGCAAGATCATGTGGGACTACTGCGGCATGGAGCGGACCCGTGAGGGCCTCGAGAAGGCGCTGGCCGAGATCCCCGGGCTGTACGCCGAGTTCCAGAAGGACCTGCGGGTCCTGGGCGACGGTGAATCGGTCAACCAGTCGCTCGAGAAGGCCGGCCGGGTCGACGACTTCTTCCAGCTCGCCATGCTCATGTGCCGTGATGCGCTCGAGCGCAACGAGTCGTGCGGCGGGCACTTCCGGGGCGAGTTCCAGACCGACGAGGGCGAGGCCCAGCGCGACGACGAGCACTACGCCCACGTCTCGGCCTGGGAGTGGAGCGGTGACCCGCTGGCACCGGCGCTTCACATCGAGCCGCTCGAGTTCGAGTACGTCAAGCTCACGCAGCGCAGCTACAAGTAGGGGCGAAGGCACCATGGCCACCACGATCAACCTCACCCTTCGCGTCTGGCGCCAGGAGGGCCCGAACGACCCCGGTCGCTTCGAGACCTACCCCGCCCCTGGCATCAGCGAGGACATGTCGTTCCTCGAGATGCTCGACGTCGTCAACGAGCGCCTCAACGCTCAGGGTTCCGAGCCGTTCACGTTCGACCACGACTGCCGCGAGGGCATCTGCGGCACCTGCTCGCTCATGATCGACGGCAAGGCGCATGGCCCGCAGCAGGGCACGGCGACGTGCCAGTTGCACATGCGCAAGTTCACCGACGGCCAGACCGTCACCATCGAGCCGTGGCGAGCCGCTTCGTTCCCGGTGGTCAGGGACCTGATGGTCGACCGGTCGGCGTTCGATCGGATCGTCGAGTCCGGCGGCTTCATCTCGGCCCCCACCGGCGCCGCCCGCGACGCCAACAACACCTTGGTCCCGAAGCCCGTGTCCGATGCGGCGATGGATGCCGCGGCCTGCATCGGGTGTGGGGCCTGCGTCGCCGCCTGTCCCAACGGTGCGGCGCAACTGTTCACCTCGGCCAAGGTGGCGCACCTCAACGTGCTGCCGCAGGGTCAGCCCGAGCGGTACTCGCGGGTCATCGCCATGGTCGACACCATGGAGGAGCTGTTCGGCTCGTGCACCAACCACGGTGAGTGCCAGGAGGCGTGCCCGAAGTCGATCAGCGTCGACTTCATCGCGCTGATGAACCGTGACTACCGGCGGGCCTTGCGCAAGAACCCCCGGCTGCTGTCACAGCGCGACTGAGCGGCCGACGCTCAGGCGGTCATGACCCGGCGAAGGCCGGGTGCGCGTCGAGCTCGGTCGAGCCGCGCATCTCGGCCATCGCGACCGCGATCTTGCGGGGGCCTTTGAACGGCCAGCGGGCATGCGACACCCGCATGTTGTCGATCATGATGATGTCGCCCACCTGCCAGGGGAACGCCACGCAGTGCTCGTCGAACACGCGAGCCAGCGTGTCCATGTGCTCTTGCGGGATCGGCGTGCCGTCGCCGAACACGACGTTGCGGGGCAGGTCGTCCACGTCGACGATCGACAGCAGTGCCTCGCGGGTCGCCGTGGGCACCTGGCTGATGTGGTGGATCTGCACCTGGTTGAAGAAGACCTTCTCGCCGGTGATGTGGTGCGGACGAACGGCGGGCGCCGGGTTCTTGATGCGAAGGTGGCCCTTGTCGGTCCACTCGCAGATCATCCCGCTGCCGGAGCAGATGGCCTCGACCTCAGCCGGATCGTCGGTCTTGAAGAAGTCCTGCCAGCTCACGTCGACGCCGGGCACGAAGTTGCGCACGTACATCAGGCCCTTGGTCTCGAACGTCTCGACGAGGTCCGCCGGCAGCCAGTGCATCAAGGCGCGCACGTCAAGGATCGGTGTCTCGCCGCCTTCCTCGGCCACGATCATCGAGAAGAAGAACTGCTTGGTGGGCCAGCGGGGGAGGTGCGAGCTCTCGTTGTGGAACAGGATCGGGATCTCAGGGGGATAAGGCGTCGACTGGTAGATCTTGGTGCTGGCGCCTTCGCGGGGCAGGTCGCCGTAGTCACCGAACAGCTCCGGGCACAGCGCCGACGCCACCGCCTCGAACTCGCTGGCCAGCGTGAGGCCGAAGCCCCGGAACAGCACTGCACCGTGCTGCAGGAGCCACGCATCGACCTGCTCACGGTGATCAGCGGCCCAGGCGGCCAGGTCGACATCGGCGACAGCGGGCTGGACGACGAGGGGGGTCTCGCCCTCGACCCCGGGGAGCAGTGACGTGGTGACGAGCTCGGTCGAGGCCACGTCGACGGCCTTGCGGCGAGCGCCCCGGATGCCCCCGAGGCCGCTGGACTGCTGCATGGTCATGGGCATCTCCTGGTGATCGTCCACGGGTCAGCGCCAGTCTGCCCGATGAGAGGCCGCTACGGGCAGGGCCCTTCGGCTCACTGGCAGTGCCTGCTACGCGTTGAGGTGGGTGGTGTAGCGGTTGGTCGCAGTGGTGTCGTCGGCGATGAGATCGAGGTCGATGACCAGTGGCCCTGGTGCGTTCGGCACCTCGAGGTCGATCGTGCCCACCTTGGCGACGGCGTCGGCCTCGACGTCGCCCTGCCAGCGCCACGACCGCTCACCGCCCGGCCAGTGCAGCCGGGCGGTGGCCACGGCGCCGTCAAGTGGATGGCGCAGGTCGTTGACCACGTGCACGGCCAGTTCGAGGCGCCGTCCCGGCTCGATCGTGGCCGGTGGATGATCGGAGGTGATGATCACTGGGCGGCAGGCCTCGGCCAGCGCGGTGTAGCCCTCCTTGGCTGCCCGGTCGTGACCGAGGACGCTCCAGCTCACCGCCGGGATGGCGTCGTTGAGCACGAACATCGCGAAACCGCCGGTGGGGCGGTACTTCAGGCGCCTCAGCGCCTCGATCTGCTGCTTCAAGAGCTGAGCCTGGTACCGCTGGGTGGCGGTCTTCCACTCGGCGAAGGTGGCGTAGTCGTCGGGCGGCACCCGACGGTCGAACACGGCCTTCTGCAGCGCATGATGGCGGCCGAGGTGCTCCCAGTCGAGGTCGGGCCAGCGTGCTGGCTCCATGAACGCGGCATCCTCGGGCACGGCCTGCGCGCCGAACTCGGTGACGAAGCGAACCATGCGGGGCCAGGCGGCGGCGAAGCCGGGCAGGTCGTCGGCCTCGCCGTGGTACCACCCGAAGTACAGGTGGCTGTCGGTCCCGTCGAGCTGGGGCAGGTGAGGGGCGATACCGCTGTGAGCGACGACGGGCCGGCTGTCGTCGGCCTTCTCGAAGGCCCGTTTCACGGAGTTGTCGAGCACCGTGCGGTTCCAGGTGAGCGGCAGCTCCTGGCCAGCCAGGAAGCGAGTGGCGACCGCGCGCGAGTCAGGGGGCTGACCGGGGGGGACGTCGAGGGCGATCGGCTCGTTGTGCCCGCACCACAGGGCGATCGACGGGTGGTGGGCCAGCAGGTCGCTCGCCTTGCGCACCTGGCGCACGGCCTGCTTGCGCACAGAGCGGGCGTAGCCCCACTGCAGTGGGAAGTCCTGCCACACCAGCATCCCGAGCTCATCGGCGGCGTCGTACAGCTCGGGGCGGCTGATGTGGGCGTGCATGCGCACGAGGTCGAGCCCGGCGTCGCGGGCCAGCTCGATGTCTCGCCGCAGCTCGGCCGGCGTGGCCTCACCCAAGGCCATGCGGGTGGGGGCGAGGTTGGCCCCTTTGGCAAAGAGACGCTCGCCGTTCACGCTGAGCACCCACTTGCGCATGGCCACCTGGCGCAAGCCGGTGCGCACCGTGCGGGCATGGCTCTCGACCCCGTCGACGGACACCTCGACCGTCACGTCGTACAACGGCTGGGCGCCCAACGCCCACGGCCACCACAGGTCGGGATCATCGATGGTGACGGTCCACGTGACGTCGTTGGCTCCCTTGGCGATGGGTCGCTCGACCACCACCTCGGTGGCGTCGCCCACGACGGTGCGCACGGTGACGGAGCGGGCTTCGAGGCTGTCGAGCTCGGCCTTGCACGTCAGCACGGCGCGGGCGGCGTCGGCCTCGCGGCACAGCACCTGGAGGCCCCGGATGCGCACCGGCCCGGTGGTGTCGATGCGCACCGGCCGCCAGAGCCCCCCGGGGTTCCAGTCGGGGTCCATGCAGTCCCAGTGCTGGAACACGCCCGTGATGTTCCGCTTGGCCGTCTTGTCGTGCTGTGGCGCGCAGGCCACTTCGACGGCGAGCGCATGCTCACGGCCGAGGCGGGCCAGCTCGGTGATCTCGAGGGTGTGGGGAAAGAAGTAGCCCTCGGTGTCACCCACGTAGGCGCCGTCGAGCCAGACATCGCCTTGGTAGAAGACGCCTTCGAGCACGAGCCAGTGGCGCTGCTGCTCGGTGGGCGGTTCGAGCTCGAAACGGGTTCGGTGCAGCAGCGGACCATCGCTGTTGGCGAAGGCGGGCACCGATCGCCAGTGGCCGGGGATGGGCACGGCCTCCCAGCCGCTGTCGTCGACGTCGAGCCCGATGCCGGTGCGGCGCAGCTCCTCGTCGGCCGGCAGCGCCCTCCACGTGCCCGAGAGGTCCATGAGGGTCGCAGCGTACCGAGCCGATGGACCCTCGTTTCGGGCTGGGGTTGCAGCCACGGGGTGCGGGTAGCGTGCCTCGCATGTCGTCACGCCCCGCCACGCTTGGCCAACTCCGCGACTCCGGCTGGCAGTCGATCCCCGTCAAGGAGGAGATCCGACGCAACGCCGCCGCCCGCATCAGTGCCGGCGAGCCGCTGTTCGACAAGGTCCTCGGCTACGAGGACACCGTCATGCCCCAGCTCGAGAACGCGCTGCTGGCGGGGCACGACATCATCTTCCTGGGCGAGCGGGGACAGGCCAAGACCCGCATCATCCGCAGCCTCACCGCGCTGCTCGACGAGTGGCTGCCCATCGTGGCCGGCAGCGAGATCAACGACGATCCCTACGCACCGGTCAGCAAGCACGCTCGCGACCTGATCCGTGACCACGGCGACGACACCCTCATCGAGTGGGTGCACCGCGACGACCGCTTCGGCGAGAAGCTGGCCACGCCGGACACCTCGATCGCCGACCTCATCGGCGAGGTCGACCCCATCAAGGTGGCCGAGGGCCGCTACCTGTCCGATGAGCTGACGCTCCACTACGGCCTGGTACCGCGGACCAACCGCGGGATCTTTGCCATCAACGAGCTGCCCGACCTCGCCGAGCGCATCCAGGTGGGCCTC
>JBBRTJ010000117.1:0-9193 GCA_038244535.1 Acidimicrobiales bacterium
CAACGTGAGTGGCGAGCAGAGCACCAGCTGGTGTCCCATCGCCTCGTCGACGATGGCGGGATCCTCCTCGTGGATGAACTGCAAGATCGCTTCGTTCGGGATGAACAGCAGCACCTCGCGCAGCGCGCCCCGCTCGTCGGTGGCGTAGCGGCGATCGGCCAGCTCCTTGACCCGCTGGCGCACGTCGCGCAGGAACTGAACCCGGTGCCGCTCGCGATCGGCCTCGTGATCGGCCTGGATGTAGCGGGTGTAGGCGTCGAGCGGGAACTTCACGTCGAGGTAGAGCACGTGCCCCTTCGGCAGCAGGAACGTGATGTCGGGGATGGACCGACCGTCGCCGTCGACCTTGCGCTGCCGGCGGTAGTTCAGGCCCTCGCGCAAGCCCGCGGCCCTCAGGACGTCGTCGACCATTCGCTCGCCCCACTGGCCGCGGGCCTTGGGGCTGGCCAGCACGTCACGCAGTCCGGCGGCGGTCTGGTGCAGCTCGCGCGTGCTGAGCGAGTGGCTGGCGAGCTGCTCGGCCACCCGCCCGTAGCTCTCGGCGTGAGAGGCGCCGAGCTGGCCCACCAACTCGGTGACGGCAGCCAGGCGCTCGTCGACGTCGTGCTGCACCTGGGCGAGGCGCACGCCGATCAGCTCCTCCTTGGCCGACAGGTCGTCGCGCCCGGCGGCGAGCTGGGCGGCCAGGGCCTGCTGGGCGACGCGGGTGCTGTGCTCGACGGCCGCCATGATGGATGCCTCACGGTCGGCCGCGGCGGCCTGTTGGAGCTGGGCCAGCGCCTGTGTGGTGGCCTGCTGGTTGGCCGCGAAGAGTGCCGAGCGCTGGCGGGCGCCGAGGCGGAGGGCGACGAGGACGCCGACACCGAGCCCGAGGGCCAGAGCGACGAGGACGAGGACCGTGGTCATGGCTCCATCATGACGAGGGGGTGTGACGGAGTTCGGGACCCCCCGATTCCGCTCGCTCAGCGGCGGGCGGCGAGCAGGTCGAGCTGGTCGAGGTGCTGCTCGACGTGGCCGATGTGGAACTCCTCGAGCTGGCGGCTCACGTCCATCACCCCGAGCGTCGAGTGGCGGCCGGCGGCCGACCAGCCCTGGCGGGGCAGCCCGGCGACGTAAGCGCTCAGGGCGTCGAGCGAGCGCCAGACGATCGCGAGCTGATCGGCCGGGCTCACCTGCCGGCCGGCCTCGATGGCCGCGATCCGACCCGGGTCCGTCTTCACCCTGCCGAGCTCGACAGGCTCAGAGCGGCCGGCCGAGGACTCCACGGCCCGCACGACCAGGTCCAGCTGGCCGAGCCAGTAGCCGCCGATCTCGGCGAGGTGCGCCCAGACCTGGCCGTCGTCCCACGTCTCGGAGCCGCCGACATCAGGCTTGGTGCGATCTGCGTAGCGGGCCGAGGCGTGCTCGACCAGGCGAGCCTTGGCGGCCTCGATCCGCTCGATGTAGGAGGCGACCCTGCGGGCCCCGTCACCCACTGGGAGAGCCCAGTGCTCGGCCAGCTCGAGCGGTTCGCTGCACGCTTCGAGTGCGCTCAGGAAGTGGTCGTTCTCAGCCGGGCTCCCGATGGTGACCCGGACGCCTTCGCCTGGGAACGGCCGCGTCACAGCACCCATCGCCTCGAGCTTCATGGCCAGCGTCGCCGCCGCGTCGCCCGCGGGCAGCCACACGAAGTTCGCCTGGGCGTCGGGCACTGACAGGCCGAGGCTGCGCAGGGAGGCGACGACCCGGGTCCGCTCGGCGACGGTGGCCTGCACGCGCCCGTGCAGCTCCGCAGCCGCCGCCGCTTCGAGCGAGGCCAAGGCGGCGGCCTGGCCGATGCCGTTGACGGCGAACGGGATGAGCGCCTGATCGACGGCGGCCACGACCTGCGGGTGGGCCATGAGGTATCCGACCCGAAGCGCGGCCAGCCCGTAGGCCTTTGAGAACGTGCGCAACACGGCCAGGTTCGGGTGCTGGCGCAGGAGGCCGAGCGCGTCGGGCACGTGCGACGCGGTGACGTACTCGTGGTAGGCCTCGTCGAGCACGACCAGGCAGCGCGCGGGGACTGCGGCGAGCAGGCGCTCGAGGTCGTCGTGGCTCACCGCGGTGCCGGTTGGGTTGTTGGGCGAGGTGACCAGCACGACCCGGGTCCGCTCGGTCAGCAGCGCCTCCAACGCGCCGAGGTCGACGGTCTCGTGGCGCAGCGGCGCAGTGACCTCGGTGCCCCCGACGATGGCGGTGTAGATGGGATAGGCCTCAAACGACCGCCACCCGTAGAGGACCTCGTCACCGGGGTCGACGAAAGCGAGCAGCGCCTGCTGCAGCAGGCCGACCGATCCGCACCCGACCGCGACCTGCTCGACGGCCAACCCGAGGCGGGCGGCGAGCGCCTTGCGCACGGCCACGGCCCGATGGTCGGCGTAGCGGTTGATCGCTCCGCTGGCGCGGCTGATCGCGTCACGCACGGAGGGCAGTGGGTCGAAGGGGCTCTCGTTGGACGCGAGCTTGATCGCCGTCGCCAGACCGTGGTCGGCCATGGCCACCTCGGCCGAGCGACCAGGCTTGTAGACGGGCAGGCGGGCGAAGGCGGGACGGGGGGAGGGAGGGCCGGACGGGCTCATGGCTACAGGTTGCCGCGGCGGGCCTGGTCGCGCTCGATCGCCTCGAACAACGCCTTGAAGTTGCCCTCGCCGAAGCCTTTGGCCCCCATGCGCTGGATGATCTCGAAGAAGACGGTGGGCCGGTCGGTCACGGTCTCGGTGAAGATCTGCAGCAGGTACCCGTCCTGGTCGTGGTCGACGAGGATGTTGAGGCGCCGCAGGTCGTCCCAGGGCAGATCGACACCGACCATGCGGGCCTGGGCATCGACGTAGTACGTGTCGGGAACACGCATGAAGCGCACGCCCCGGTCCCGAAGGGCCTGCACGGTGGCGACGATGTCATCGGTGCGCAGGGCGAGGTGCTGAACCCCCGGGCCGTCGTAGGTGTCGACGTACTCCTGGATCTGGCTCTTCTTCAATCCGTCCGCGGGCTCGTTGATCGGCATCACGATCTTGGAGCCGTCCCACACCACGGTGCTCATCAACGCCGAGAACTCGGTGGTGATCTGGTCGTCGTCGAAGTGGGCCAGCTGACCGAAGCCGAGCACCTCGCCGTAGAAGCGGACCCAGTCGTCGAGCCGACCCTGCTCGACGTTGCCGACGACGTGATCGATGCGGGTGAGCCCGACGACGGGACCGACCGGCGGGGGCGGCAGGTGCTCGGCGTGGTAGCCGGGCTCGAGCAGGGCGCCCCCATAGTCGCTGCGGTCGACGAAGGTGTGCACGGTGTCCCCGTACGTGCCGATCTGGGCGAGCCGCAACGTGCCGTCGGCATCGGACTCGGTCCACGGCGCCCGCACGCTCTGCGCGCCGCGCCCGATGGCGGCCTCGTAGGCCGCCGTGGCGTCGTCGACGAGCCAGGCGAGGTCGTGAACGCCGTCGCCGTGACGGCGGACGTGGTCAGCGATGGGCGAGCTGGCCGCCAGCGCGCCGCTCACGACGAAGCGGATGTCGCCTTGCTCGAGCACGTAGCTGGCCTTGTCCCGCACCCCGCTCTCGGGGCCCGCGTAGGCGGTGCACGTGAAGCCGAAGTGGCTCATCAGGAACCCGGCGAACGTCCGGGCGTTGCCGACCCAGAACTCGACGCAGTCCCAGCCGAGGAGCCGGCCGGCAGCGGGCGACGAGGGGGTCGGTGTGGGCGAATCGATCGCGGTCATGAGGGTGAATGCAACGCCTAGGACGTGACCGTGTCAACCGCGGCGACGAATCGGCCCATCGGATCAGCGAATGCGGTGGCGCAGGGACGTGACCCAGTCGTCGGCCTGCCGCCAGCGCTGATCGGCGTGCTCACGCGCTTCGGGCGCGGCGTCGCCCGCCGCGGGGTACGAGCCGAGGAACTTCACGTCGCCTTGCTTGGCGTGCAGGTCCCGCAGGCAGTCGGCCAGGAGCTCGTCGGCGATGTGCCCCTCGGCATCGATGACGAAGCAGTAGTCACCGAGGCCACCAGCCTTGGTGGGCCGGCTCTCGAGCTTGGACAAGTTGATGCGGCGGGCCGCGAACTCTTGCAGGATCGAGATGAGGCTGCCGGGCTCGTTGGCCCGCTGGTGCACGACGATCGTGGTCTTGTCGTGACCGGTGGGCGCCGGGATGCCGTCGCGGGACACCACCACGAAGCGGGTCTGGTTGCCGTCGTGATCCGAGATGTCCCGGGCGATCACCTCGAGGCCGTAGAGGCGAGCAGCGATCTCTGGACCGATGGCAGCCAGGCCGGGTTCGGTGACGCCGACGACGATGCGAGCCGCTTCGGCGGTCGAGTTGGCGGCCCGAAGATCGACACCGGGAAGGTCGCGTTGCAGGAAGGCGGTGCACTGCGCGGTGGCGACCGGGATCGAGATCACCGCGGTCACGTCGGCGACGCGGGTGCCGGGCCGGGCCATGAGGCACTGCTCGACGTCGAGCACGACCTCTCGCTGGATCAGCAGCTGGTGCGTGAAGGCCAGCGCGTCCTGCGTGAGGTTGACCGTGCCTTCGATGGCGTTCTCGATCGGTACGAACGCCAGGTCGACGTCGCCGGCCTCGACGGCTCGCAGCGCCTCGGGGATCGAGGGCAGGGCGACGAGGTCGAGCTCGGCCAGATCGGCCTGGCTCATCAGCGCCTGCTCGGTGAAGGTTCCCGCGGGCCCGAGGAAGGCGATGGCGGGACGGGAGCGATGGGCGGCAGGCACGACGTTTGAGGATACCGACCCTCCGCGGGGCCGAACGGAGCGTTGGCGGCGCGTGCCGCGGCCAACGCTCACCTCGACCACGACCGGCTCGAGTGAGCCGAGCAGGCGAACGGATGCAGGCGGCCGAGCAGCCTGCGACCGGCTCCAGTCGGCCAAGCAGGCGGCGACCGGGCAACATGGCCGGGTGCCCACCAAGAACCCCACCGTGGCGTGGTTCCACTGCTTCGCCGGGATCGCCGGCGACATGGCGCTCGGCGCCCTCCTCGACGCCGGCGCCGAGCTGACCGAGGTCACCGCCCTGATCGAGCGTCTGGGCGTGCCGGGGTGGGAGCTGCGCGTCGAAGGGGTCCAGCGCGCCGGCATCGGCGCCACCAAGGCCCGGGTGACCACTGCCGACCAGGCGCCGCACCGCACCTGGGGTGACATCGAGGCACTGCTCGCCGCCGCGGCACTGCCCCGCCGGCTTCACGACCGCGCCGCCCACACCTTTGCCTTGCTCGCCGAGGTCGAGGGGGACCTGCACGGCGTGCCCGCCGACGAGGTGCACTTCCACGAGGTCGGCGCTCTCGACGCCATCGTCGACGTGGTGGGAACGTGCGCAGCACTCGAGGTCCTCGGCGTCGACGAGGTGCGCTCCAGTCCCGTCGCTGTCGGCCTCGGCACGGTCCGGGCCGAGCACGGCGTGCTCCCCAACCCTGCCCCGGCCACCCTCGCCCTGCTCCGACGGGCCGGCGCACCTGTGCGAGGCATCGACGTCGACATCGAGCTGGCCACGCCCACGGGCGCGGCGCTGCTGGCCGCGCTCGCCACCGGGTTCGGCCCGCTTCCCGCCATGGTGCCGTCGGCCATCGGCTACGGCGCCGGCGGCGCCGAGCTCGACGGGCGTCCCAACGTCGTGCAGGTCGTGCTCGGCTGGGCCGTCGCCGGCGGGCCAGCGGTCACGCTCGACTACGCCGGCGGCGACCCCGGGCAGCCCGTGCGGCTGCTCGAGGCCAACGTCGACGACGCCACCGGCGAGGTGCTGGCCCTCGCCGTCAGCGCGCTGCTCGAGGCCGGCGCCCACGACGCCTGGATCACCCCGATCATCATGAAGAAGGGCAGACCGGCCCACACCGTGCACGCCCTGTGCGACGTCGCCCTCACCAGTCTGGTGGCCCAGACGCTGACCCGCTCCACGGGCTCGCTCGGCCTGCGGGGGACGGTGCTCGAACGCTGGCCTGCGGCCCGCCACGTCGCCACGGTCGACGTCGAGGGTCATCCGGTGCGCGTCAAGGTCTCACCGGGCCGGGTCAAGGCCGAGCTCGACGACGCGGCGGCCGCCGCTGAGGTGCTCGGCCGACCCGTGCGTGACGTGCTGGCCGCGGCCGAAGCCTCGTGGCCACGATCCGATGCCTCGGGAGCGGCGGGCGGAGCATGACCAGGGCCCGCTACGACGCCGTGGTGGTCGGCGCCGGCCCCAACGGACTCACTGCGGCCGCCCGCCTGGCGACGCAGGGCCACCGGGTGCTTGTCCTCGAGGCGGCCGAGCAGATCGGAGGCGGGACTCGAACCGAGCAGCTCACCGCCGAGTCCCGCTACGACGTCTGCTCGGCCATTCACCCGTCGGGCGCGATGTCGCCCGCGTTCCGATCGTTGCAGTTGCAACAACATGGGCTCGCATGGCTCGAGCCCAGGGTGCCCCTCGCTCATCCACTCGACGGAGGACGGGCTGCGCTCTTGCACCACAGCATCGAGACCACCGCCGAAGGGCTCGGTGACGACGGGGCTGCCTACCGTCGCCTCGTCGGCCCGCTCGCCGAACGATGGGCGACCCTCACCCCCGAGCTGCTCGGTCCGATCCTCGGCGGCCATCGCCACCCGCTGCACTTCGCCCGCTTCGGCCTAGCCGCCCTGCCCCCGGTCACCGCGCTGGCTCGGCACCGGTTCCGAGGCGATGCCGCGCAGGCGCTGTTGGCCGGACTGGCGGGCCACGCGTCGATGCCTCTCACCCACTGGTTCACGTCTGGCCTCGGCCTCGGGCTCGGCGTGGCCGCCCACGTCGACGGGTGGCCGGTCGCCGCCGGCGGGTCGGCGGCCATCAGCCAGGCGCTCGCCGCGGTGGCCACAGCCCACGGCGCGGTCATCGAGGTCGGTCACCGCGTGCGGTCGCTGGCCGAGCTGCCGTCAGCCACGGTGACGTTGCTCGACGTGACGCCGCCTCAGCTCCTCGCGCTCGACACCGCCGGCGCGCTGCGGCCTTGGGCCCGGCGCTCGTTTCAGAGGTGGCGCCAAGGGCCAGGGGTGTGCAAGGCCGACTACTTGTTGACCGGCCCGATGCCGTGGACCAACGCCGACGTGCGCGACGCCGGCACGGTGCACGTCGGCGGCACCCTGGCCGAGCTTGCCGAGGCCGAGGCCGAGGTCGGGCAGGGGCGCCACCCCGACCGACCGTTCGTGCTCGCTTCCCAACCGTCGGTCGTCGACCCGACCCGCGCCCCAGCGGGCAAGCACGTGCTCTGGGCCTACACGCACGTTCCCAACGGCTCTGGTGTCGACCACTCGCCGGCCATCGAGCGTCAGCTCGAGCGCTTCGCTCCCGGTTGGCGCGACCTCATCGAGCACAAGGTCGTGCGCACCGCCATCGACTACGGCGAGCGCAACCCCAACGACGTCGGTGGCGACATCATGGGCGGCGCCATGGACGGCCTTCAGCTCGTGCTGCGGCCCCGACTGGCCGCCGATCCATACGCCACTTCGATCCCGGGCGTGTACCTGTGCTCGTCGTCGACCCCGCCCGGTGGCGGGGTCCACGGCATGTGCGGCTGGCACGCCGCCGGCCGAGCGCTGAAGCGACTCGACGGACGGCGCTCGGGCTCGGGCTCGGCGGGCTCAGCCGACTGAACCGGCCGAGCCCGGGTTCAGGCCGACTTCAGTGCGGCGTTGATCGCCTTGGTCAGGTCGGAGGCCTCGATTTCGCCGGCGATGCGCAGCAGCACCTTGCCGTCGGCTCCGGTGAGCACCAGGTACGGGAACGATGACAGCCCCCAGGCCTGGGCGGCGCTGCTCTTGGCGTCGTCGACCAGCACCGGCGTGGGCCAGTTCTCCTTGGCCAGCCAGGCCGACGGCGGGTAGTTCTCACGACCGTCCTGCGCCGACGTGGACACCAGCGCGACCTCGAGACCCGCTGGCTTCTGCCCACTGGCGATCCACTGCACGAGGCGGGGCACCTCGCGCTGGCAGTGGGGGCACCAGTGAGCAACGAACACCGTCAGCAGGTTCTTGCTGTTGGCGCCCGGCGCGATGGTGACCTTCCCGCTGTTGAACGACGCTCCCTCGAGCGTGGGCGGCACCTTGCCGAGCGCGGCATCGGGCGACTGCTTCACGTCAAAGGCCGACAGCGGCGTACCGGTGACCACGACGGGCTGTGTCTGGGCCAGCGGGACCGAGTTGCTGGCCGAGCCACCGGTAGAGCCGCTGTCAGACCCACTGCGGCTCACCAGGACCACCGTGACGGCGAGGGCTACGACCACGCCGATCGCTCCAGCGATGATCCAGGGCGTGCGTGACGGGGCCGCACCGGATCGCTTCTTGACGGGGGTCTTGCTCATGGCACTTCCTCTTCGTTCGGGGCGGGGGTGAGCAGCAGCAGGGACAGCATCAAGATGCAGCCCACCAGCACCATCAACGACAGGGACACGAACCCGAGTTCCAGGAACCAGCGCGCCGAGCACTCGGGACCGGTCGCCGAGCACGAGCCCGCTTCGAGATCCGGGTACCACTCGATCGTGTAGTGGTACGCAGCGATGCCCGCACCGATCGACAGCATCGGCACCGCGTACCAGGCCACCAGGCGGTCCCGACGCACGGCGGCGATCAGCAGCACCACGCTCAACGGGTACACGCAGATGCGCTGGTACCAGCACAGCGTGCAGGGGACGAACCCGGCGACCTCGGAGAAGTACAGGCTCCCGAGCGTCATGGTGGCCGCCACGATCCACGCCAGCCACAACACGTAGGGCGAGATCGCCTCGAGCATCTCGGCCGCCATGCGCACCCGGCGGCGAAGCAGCCAGCACCCCACCACCAGCACCGCGGCGGCGATTGCCGTCACGGTGAGCAGGGCTGCGAACAGCTCGACTTGTCTGACGTTCATGGTCGGCCCGCGCCTCTCTCTCGACTCACGAGGCCAGCTTCGCAGGACCGCACACGGCCGTTACGGTCGCCAGGATGAGCAGCTCGGTTCCCGGTCTCGTCGGACCACCCCCTGACCTTCCCGGGATCCTCGTCAGCCCCGAGTGGCTCGACCCGCACCTGGGCACGGTGGTCGTCGCCGACGTGCGCTGGTACCTCGATGGCCGCTCGGGCCGGGCCGCCTTCGCCACGGGCCACCTCCCCGGTGCCGTCTTCGTCGACCTCGATGACGCGCTGTCCGATCACGCCGCAGCCGGGGGCGAGGCCGGCCGCCACCCA